>JBDUBA010000338.1:0-16725 GCA_040004335.1 Gemmatimonas sp. | reverse complement strand
GCTTACGGCACCAGCCAGTAAAACAATCCGGTGGCCACAACACCACCAATGATTGCCGTCACGCCCCACTTCCGACGACGCGGCAGTGCCCACCACATCAGCACTCCGGTGAGCGATCCAAGAAACAACAGCGCCGCCGAAACATCGATGACCCAACGCCACGGATGACCGCTGTCTTTACCGCGATGCAGATCATCCAGACGCATCAACATGCCACGACGTTCGACACTCACTTTGAGTGCGCCAGTTGCGCGATCAATGTCAGCTTCCGTGTGTCGCCCAGGTCCTTTGAGTTCAACGTGCAAACTCTTTGGATCGTCATCGAACGTGGAAACGGCGCCAATGGCGCCGTAGTCCGATCGCAAATGTTCGACAATCATCAACTTGTCCGGGCCCTTCATCAACTCGAGCGGTAACACACCGGTCGTGTCACGCGTGACGGTTTGGCCGGCGATCCAGTCCTCGTGGTTCAACACAACGCCGGTGAGTGCAAAAAACAACATGAGCAGAAACGCGAACATCGTGAGGTAGATGTGAATCGTGCGCATCGTCCCCGAAAAGCGTGCATACGTGTACGCCATCCCGCGTTACTTCGCCGCGCCGCAGCTGATTTCCGCGCCCGTGAAAGCCGCTGCTGCTGGAATCGCGCCGGAACTTGCGGCCGCACCGCAGCTGAGCATCAGACTCTTCGCGCTGTGTGCTCCGTCTTCGAATGCCACTTCCAACCAGAACAGGTACGGGCCCGCGGCTACGGCCGTGCCTTTCTGGTCGAGTCCATCCCACTCCAGCGAATACTTCCCCGCCGGGCGCGTGGCGCGTGTGACCGCGTCAACGAGTTGCATGTCGGCGTGATTGAGCCCCCACCATCTCGACATTTCGTGCAGATATTTTGGCTTGTCGCCCCAGAACGCGAGGGTACGCACGTGAACGCCCATCGTGTCCGTAATCCAGACCGCCACATACGGTGGATGACGATTGCGTTCGGTGGGGTTGACGTCAATTGCCAGCTTGGCGGCCAACACAGCCTTTGTCTCAGCGTGCGCTACCACGGGCACTGATTCGATGTACGCCGCAAAACCCGGCGTCTGCACCGAGTGGCCGCTTGACGTGACTACGAGTGCTTCGGCGCCAGGTACTGAGCGAACTAATGTCATACCGCTGTCGACGGGGAGAACGGACAACGTGGTCGCGAGTACATTGGCAATCGCGTTCGTCGGCGCAATAACAGTGACACCCGCAACTTCGCTGGCCGGACGACCCGTGCGCGGATCGATGATGTGTGAATAGTGCGTTGTGCCAATCGTGAAGCCACGTTCGTAATCACCGCTGCTTGACACCGCACCGCCATGCAACGCGAGCTGCACGAGCGGAGTTGCATTGTCCGCATGTTGTTGCGGATTTGCGACGGCAATGTGCCACGCTGCACCACTCGGCGCTGTGCCCCACACATGCACGTCGCCGCCAATATTGATCAACGCGCCCTGAATATCCTTGACGCTGTCACGAACGGCTTGCAGCGCGCGATCGATGATGAATCCCTTGCCAAGCGAATTGAGATCGGGCCGATGCGTGGAGAGCGCGATGATCGCGCCGGACTGTGCGTCAATGCGCCACGCGGGCAGCGCAATGTCCGCGACAATGTTGGACAGCACGGTTGACGACGGTGCCGTACCGGTTGCTGCGGCTGCTTTCCATGCGGCCGTCAAGTCACCAACGCGCGCAGAATACGCCTTTCCGCTGCGCGCATTCCACATCGAGTACTGGTTGAGCACCGCGACTAACTCAGCGGATGGATGGTCGAGTTTTCCCTTCTGAAAAAGTTGTGCGAGCTCGGAGTTGTTATCCCAGCTGCTGAGCACCGTGCGCAACCGCTCAATTTCGGCGAGCGCGGTGCGTTCGGCGCTTTCTGCAGCGTTCGGCGACGACGTGACAAACTTGAAGTCGGCAGACGTGCCCAGAATGCCGTCATGGTGAAACGAAGACACCCTGAGGGACAACGCTCGGCTGTCGTGGGTGGCGGCGATCTGAGACGCAGCCAACGCAAACGCGACCGCGAGAGCCGAAACGAGTTTCATATTCCTGAGGTAGTGATGAGCAACAAGGCATCCCAGCAATCATCGCCAGGTTGAGCGGTCAGCCAACTCGAAAACCGGCAACAAACGAGGCGCACAGCGCGCACCATGCAAGTTAGCGTCGACCGTATTGGACGGTAGTTCTGTAGGTCGACTGTGCGAACGGTAGAGTTGTTAAGAATGTCCTCTGTTCTGTCATCGAATTGTCATAGTTAGGTGATCATTGCGAGCGGGTGTAACCCGGCTTGGACACTGACCCTCCTCCTCCACCCACCGATTCGCTGGTCACATTCGTGCAGCCTGAGCAACGTGGGGGCAGCGCGGGGAATCGGCGGATATTGATAGGTGGGGCGTCATGCCAATAGCGGAGTTCGCGCCAACGCGATTTGCAACCAACGGGTAACCTGATTGCATGAGCCGTTCCAAACCTTCAAGGCATTGGAGAAGTTGCCCGGAGTATCCATGCGCGAGGGCCCACTGCGATCCCGCCTCGCACTGTCAAATGTCATCATTGGTGCATTGAGCATACTCGGGCGCATCTTGCCGTCACTGGAGCGAAAGCGCAACTCGCGCGCACTGGTCGTTATTGCGATACGGAATCGATGCTGGTGTGCAATGCACGCACGCACCACTACGACGCCAACGCAACGCCATCAGCTGGCACGGAAGCGCTCGGAGATTATTTCGCGAAGCTGTTGCGCGGAGAGGTTGTCGACGATCATGCTGAACGCGCGGTGTACTGACCGCAGGTCAACCGACGCGTTCTCTGAAACATCACGAAACGTTCCGTGAACGCGATCAAACGTTTCATGAAACGTTCCCCCTATTTGCACCAAAGCGCGTCAATGAGTGACTAACCGCTGACGCAACATGGATTTGCGGCATAGCCGCGCCCCGAAATCATCGATGGCCCACGATATGCCTTGAGAGTACGTGCGGCCCCTGGCCGTTCACACGTTCCCACTCTCTACGAGGACTCCATGATTTCACGCGCACTCATCGGGACGGCCTGCACCATCGCAGCGCTCCTGATCTTGTCCCCTCCTGCAGCGGCATCCGCGCAGGCAATGAGCGACAGCTCGAAAATGAAACCGGCGGCCATGCAAGGCGACGCCATGAAGAAGGATGCCATGAAACGTGATGCAATGAAACCAGACGCCATGAGTCCTGATGCGATGGAGCTGGACACCACGAAAATGACCAAACAGGAATTGAAGAAGTATCACGGCATGATGAAAGACGAAATGAAGAAAGCAGAAGCAATGAAAAAAGAAGATGCAAAGAAAACCGATGCAATGAAAAGCGATGCCATGAAGCCACCCGTTTACCAGGAGAACAACGCATGAAACGCGCCGCCATTACCCTTGCTCTTTTCACACTCGGCGCCTGCAACAGCGATTCCGCCACAGCGCCAGTGAGTGACAACGCCGCTTCGAGCCTGGCTCGCAGCGACAATCGCAGCGGCGACAATCGAGACACCGATGACGATGAACGCGGCGACCAAAAAACAGGCGTTGTGTTTATTCTCAGCAACCAGACAACTGGCAATGCGGTGCTCGCATACAACCGACACGCCGACGGTACGTTAACCGCCGCCGGTTCCGTTCCGACCAACGGCACCGGCACCGGCGCAGGTCTTGGTTCCGCAGGAGCACTCGCGTACAGCCCCGACGGCAAGTTGTTGTTCGTGGTGAATGCGGGCAGCAATAGCATCACCTCCTTTCGCGTGCACGATGATCAACTCACGCGTGTTAGCACCATGGCTTCCGGCGGAATCAAACCCATTAGCCTGACCGCCAATAACGACGGCATGGTGTATGTGTTGAACGCTGGCGGTACGGGTAACATTGCGGGCCTTCACTACAGCAACAATGGTACGTTATCAACGTTGGCTGGTTCGTCCCGCGCACTCAGCACTGGTGCGTCCGATCCTGCACAAATCTCGTTCACCGAAGACGGTAATCGGTTGATCGTCACGGAAAAAGGAACGAACGTGATTGGTACGTTTTACGTCACGAACCATGGCTTCGTTACGCCAGGACAATTCCGCGTTTCAAGTGGTGCCACACCGTTTGGATTTGCCGTGAGTGGCGACGACATCATTGTGTCAGAAGCGTTTGGCGGCGCTGCCGACGCCAGTGCCGTGTCCAGCTATCGCGTTGGATTCTTTGGCACAGTCGCTACCATCAGCGCTTCGGTGCCAACTACGGAAACATCCGCGTGCTGGATTGCGGTGACCAGCAACGGCAAGCTCGCATTTTCGGCAAACACCGGAAGCGGAACGGTCACCGCGTTTGATGTTGGTCGTTTCGGAAACCTGTCACGAATTCCCCCGGACGGCGTGTCTGCAACGACCGGCGCAGGCAGCGCGCCGGCTGACCTCGCGGTCAGTCAAAACAATCGCTACCTGTACGTGCGGAACGGCGGCAATCGCACGATATCGGCAATCCGTGTTCATGCAAACGGCACTCTCACGGTTCTGGGTATCACGGGCGACCTTCCAGCCGGGACGGTCGGCCTCGTCGCGAACTAGCTGACGTAACCGGAACTGCAGTGCGGCACCGGCCACGCGTACTGCAGTTCCAGGAGAGTGATCCTTGTAAATACTCGCACCTGATTTTCACCGAGGTCGCGCGCCCCGCAGATGCCTTTCCGGTGACGAATTGTTCGATGCTCGGTTGTCCAATGACGAACTATCCGCTGCGGAAACGTCCGCAGTTTGATTGTCTGCCTAAAGAAGGTCCGAGGATGGATTGTCCGCGGTTGCACTGTTCGGACGGAACCGACGCCTGACTCCGCGACTACGTGGCCGGAGGATTCCCACACCATTGAACAAGCCGGTGGCACCAACGTTCACCATTCAGCGCGCCCTGCTGGCAACCGTCGGTCTCGCTATTCTCGCCGGCATGATTCCCGCGGGGCTCGCACTTGATCGTCGGCTGGCCGATGCGTTGCAGGCTCGCGCCCGGGAGGACCTGTCGCTTGCGCCCCGCGTACTGGCCGATCGCAACCTGGCCAACGCGGACATGATGATGATGCACGCGAAAGAATTCGCGCACGCCGACGGATTGGCGGATGCGCTCGCGCGGAACGATCGCCCGGGAACACTCGATCTGGTGAATCGCGCCAGAAATTCACTGGGCCTCGCCGCTATCGTTGTTGGTCCGGATGGCAAAAGTTGGACCGGACCCACTGTGACCGAAGCGTTGATTGCGCAAACACGCGACGGAAAAATGCCAGTGGTCGTGCAACGCGAGGGCAAATCAATTCGGAACATCGCGCTGGCTCCAGTTGTGCGCGAGGGAAAGTGGGTGGGAGCGGCCGGCCTGCTCGCGCCCATTGATGAAAGCACGGCCGGAGTGTTGTCCGGTTTAACCCGTTCGGCTGTTCTCATCTTGAGCACGCACGACGGCATGGTTGCGGCAAGCACCCTCGACACCGCCACTACGCGCGAAATTGTCGCGGCAATTCGTACTCACGGCGACTCAGAGTTTTCTGCGCCCTTCGAGATTCACACGGGGCGAGAACGTCGACTGGTCGTATCCGCGCCGCTTGGCGATGCGAGTGAGGTTGTGTTTACACGCGCACTCAGCGAAGAACTCGCCGTGTTGCCGGATCTGCGACGAGGCGCATTCTTCTCGGCGCTTGGGGCGCTCATTGCGGCGTTGTTGCTGGGCGCCCTGTTTGCGTCACGCGTCGCGCGTCCGGTGCGACAATTGGCGATGGCAGCACAAGGTATTACCGACGGCGAATTCACCGCAGCGTTGCCGATAACGCGCATTCGCGAAGTACAGCGAATGTCCGACACCTTCAACGTGATGCGCGAAACGTTGGCGGCGCGCCTGTCCGATTTGCAAAACGCGAACTCGGAACTCGTCGACCGAAGCGCGCGTCTTTCAGCGTTGCAGTCCGATCTCATGCAACGTGATCGCTTGGCGGCAACGGGTCGTCTGGTGTCTCAATTGGCGCACGAAATTCGAAATCCAGTCGCCAACTTGCGCAACTGCCTTGAGCTCATTCGGCGACGTGTTACGCACGACGTCGAAGCGCGCGAGTTTGCGGATCTCGCCATCGACGAATTGCTCCGCATGCACGAACTGGCGGAACAGATGCTCGATCTCAATCGACCGCGAGCCGGAGTTTCAGAAGGTTGTCATCCGTCGATTGTTGCGCGTGAGGTAGCGGTGCTGGCCTCTCTGGGTAACACCAATGATGTTGTGGCAGTTACCGGCACGGTACCCGACAGCGCCAGAGCGCAATTTGCACCAGACGCGCTCAAGCAAGTGTTGATCAACCTTGTGCAGAATGCGCGCGAAGCCTGGATGCAATCCGCGCCAACAGCCGGTGCCGAACGCGAGGTCGAGATCAACGTCGCTCAAGCATTTAGCGAGCTCATTATCGAAGTGCGCGATCGCGGTCCCGGAATTCCGGCAGAGAATCTGGCGCGCATTTTCGATCCATTCTTCACCACGAAGTTGGCCATGCATGGAGTTGGTCTGGGATTGTTCGTAGCGGAAGGATTAGTGCGATCGGCCGGTGGTTCGCTCAGCGCCGGTAATCGAAGCGGCGGCGGCGCGTGGTTTCGCATTGAGTTGCCAGCCGCGCATGAATCGCCAACGGATGCAGCCAACAGCGACCCGACAATTCCGGCAACGGCAACACGTGAATCCGTGGTGATCGGAAGCGCACACTCATTCAGGCAACTCGCATGATCACAAATGCACCGGCGCGTTTGCTCATTGTAGACGACGATCACGGTTTTCGCCGAACCACATCGGCCTTGTTGCGCAACGACGGTCACATTGTCGACACCGTCGAAGACGGCAAACAAGCCGTGTCGGCGCTTCGCGCCACGCATTATGACCTCATGCTGCTCGATCTTCGCATGCCAGGCATTGACGGACTTGGATTGGTCGAAACTCTGCGTTTGTGGGGAGACGGCATTCCAATTCTGATGATCAGTGGTTTTGGCACCGTCGACTCCGCGGTGCGCGCACTACACCTCGGCGCCGATGATTTTCTCACAAAGCCGGTTGAGCCCGACATTCTCACGGCACGTGTTGCCGAATTGTTGGAGCGCCGGCCAAGTGTGAGCGAAGCGCCGCTGCAGCCAGCGGGCATGATCGGACGCACGCCAGTGGTGCAGGCGTTTTTCGCGTCACTGCGAAAAGTTGCGCCCACCGACACCACCGTACTCATCACAGGCGAAACTGGCACCGGAAAGGAGCGTGCCGCGCGCGCTGTACACGAACTGTCGCCGCGTCGGAATCTTCCGTTTGTTGCCGTGAACTGTGCGGCGCTGGCCGAGGGTGTTTTGGAGAGTGAACTGTTTGGTCACGTGCGCGGCGCGTTTACCGGCGCCACGCGCGACCGCGTTGGCCTGTTCGAAGCGGCCGAGTCGGGCACGATCTTTCTCGATGAAATCGGCGAAATGAGTTTGACGTTGCAACAGCGACTGTTGCGCGTGCTGCAGGAGCGCGAAGTCACACCAGTTGGTGCTACGAAACCGGTCAAGGTAAATGCGCGTGTGGTCGCGGCCACCAATCGGAATTTGCGAGCACTCGTTGCCGACGGACGCTTTCGTGAAGACCTGTTGTATCGCCTGGCCGTATTTCCGCTCGAACTTGCACCTCTGCGCGAACGACGCGGCGACATTCCGTTGTTTATTGCGCGCGCGCTCGACGATCTGCGTGCCGCCGGTTTACGACGTGACTCGTTGGCGTGTTCACCGTTTGCGGTACGTCTACTTCGTGAATTTGATTGGCCTGGAAACGTGCGTCAGCTCTTCGCCACGTTGGAGTCGGCCGCTATTCACGCTGATTTTCATCGCATCGAAGCACAACATCTGCCGGCCGAAATCCGAGCGCGTTCGGCAAGCGGAACGGAGACCAGCGCACGTGCCACTCCTCCCGATTCCCGCTACCGCATTACCAGCGACGAATCGGATGAACGCGCCATCATCGAGGCCGCATTGAGCGAAACGGATGGCGCATTGGCCCGCACTGCCGAACTGTTGGGCATGGGGCGCACCACGTTGTGGCGCAAGTTGCGCGCGTATGGATTGACGACGCGCGCAACTGAAGCGCAGAGCTGATGCGTTAGTTCCCCACTGCGTTCATCGATCGCAGCACCGGGTAATACTGCACGTTCGGCGTGCCCAACACCGGATCGAGAATATTCCACCACATGAAACCGTCGTCCGAGCGCGGATCCATCAGCACGAACAGCAAACGCGCCAACGGTTGATCCATCTGAATGACGACGCTGCCAACGGGCAATGTTTGCTGATTGGCTTCCCACGCACCAACAAGTGTGCGCGCTTTGTGTGTGCCCTGATACGTCTGATCAACCATCGTGTTGCTGGAGATCGTGAAGCGTTCGCCGTTGAACGGAATTTCTTTGTCGGTGACTGTGTATTTCACGCCGTGTGCGCCGAGCCTGTCGATGACCTGGGCAATCATGCGCGCGGTTGGTGTGCCACCACCGCCGCCGCCAAATCCACCACCGCCGCCACCGCCGCCACCACCGGCGCCTCGACCGGCACCACCGGCGCCTCGTCCGCCACCACCACCACCAGCGCCGCGTCCACCACCGCCGCCTGCACCACCTGCACCGGGAGCACCGCCCGCGCCACCGCCCGCTGGTGCGGCCGCTACGTCATTCGAATTCGGAATCACCCACACGCGCGGTGCCGTGCTTGTTTCGGTCGTTTCTGTTGTGCCAAAGAACGGCAACATTTCAAACGTGCGCCCAACATGATCATCCGGCTTGAGGCGATACGGACGATCGGCCACGTATGGATTCCGAACGGAGATGGTCGGAGAAAACGCCACGTTCACCGGATTCGGCGCTTTCACCAACTGCTGGCGCACCGATAGCTGTTGACCAATGATCGATTCCTTGTTCGCGGTTGCCACGATTTCGCGAATACGCGGACCGTTCTTGTTGATGTAGTCGAGCGATTCATCAAGGAAGCGATACGTTTCGACAATGCGTGTTTTGAATGAGGCATACGAATATGCTTCCGTCAGCAGACCGAGAATGTTGCGCACCCCGTAATACGTCGACGTGTAACGCGGCTTGGCCAACTCGGCATCCGAGCGCCATCCGCGATCGGCGCCGTTGCCGGAAACGCCGCCGTAGTACCACCAATCCGTGTCATACTTCGTTTTCACGGCCTTCGTAATCGTGGGCAACAGCTCGTCGCGCAGAAAACTCATTTCCGCTTTCGAATTGTTCGGATTGAGCGACGTTTCGTACGTCATCGTGAATCCGCTGTTCGAGCTGCCATCGGTCGTGTGCAAATCCATCGCAACTTGCGGATCGTACTCGGTTAGCAACTTCGCCATGGAACGTGCTTCGGACGTTTCCAGCTTCGTGCCGTCGCGATTCAAATCAAAACCCAATGCGTTTTCGCGTGTGCCCATGCCGCCTACCGGGCCCGCCTGACTGCCGCGATTGGTGGTGTTGATGCGTTCGTTGCCGTCGGCGTTGTAGATCGGATTGATCATCAACACCATCGTCTTGAACCACTCGTTGCGTTCACCTTTCGCAATGGAGCGCAACAGCCACAACGTTGCTTCCTTGCCTTCCACTTCGCCGGCGTGGATGTTCGCCTGGATGTACACGCGCGTTTTTCCGGTCGCGATCACTTGCGCCGCTGTTGCACCCGGCGCACCAATGACGGCCAGCGGAAGTGGGCGTCCTTCGTAGGTGTAGCCGTAGGTCGTGAGATGAATCTGCGGATTCGCCGCCGCCATCAATTTCATGTACGCGATGACGTCGTCGTAGCGACTTGTCTCGGCGTAGTCCGTTTGTTCCGGACGCGTGAGGGGAAACCGGGCCGTTCCAACGGGTTGAGACCCGGTCGCGGTTGATTCGGTCGTCGCAGCTTTCGCTGCCGCGGGTTTGGCCGCTGCCGGTTTGGTGGCTTGCGCCGAAAGCTCCGCACCAAGCGGAAACACGGTGGCCAGCACCAAGGCACACGCTGCTCGGCCCACTCGCGAAACAGGTAACAGGTTCATCGGGCAACTCCAAAGGGTTAAGCAAACTCGGTGATGAGACTACCTGCGCGCACGCGTTCGTTGCGTGCGTGTGTCAACAGCGACTAGTCGAACTTGTTTTGATTCAACGCGTTGTCACTGAGCTCGTCGTGTTCCAACTCGTTGTGACCAAATTCCAACTTGTTGTTGTCCGCTCGTGGTGATCCAACTCGGTGTGATCGAACTCGTAATGATCCTGAATGGTGCGAATCAGCTGCAGCGCCGGCGTTGGCCCGCCCCGCGCGCGAATGACCACGGCAACATTTGCTTTCCCTTTCGTCAGTACAAAGGGAACCGCAATTTCAATCACCGTGGGACTGCTCGATTGCGGAGTGTACGTACGCGACGCGATGACACTGTCTTCTACCACCACATCGTAACTGTGCGCGACGTTATCTGTGCTGATAAATGTGCACGCTACCGTGACCGGCGTGTCCTCGAATGTTTTGAGCGCATAGTGCATCCATCCGCGCGCCTGCCTGTATGATTTTCCGCCAACTTCTCCCACGGTCACATCGTCGCCCGCATATCCGTGCACCGCTTCGCTGTTCGCGTTTCCCGCCTCGGCCGTGTCGACAACGCGACGGTCCGGACGCGTCGCGGCGGTCGCAAACAGGCAGGCGGCCAGTGACGCGATGGAAACGGCGGTGCGGCGTGAAACAGGCGTCATGGGAAGAGTTTGGGAAAAAACGGCGGCAGTCGATCACCGAAATTACGTCGGAAACGCGACCGGAGCGACCTCTGTTCAGCAAGGGCTGTGTCCGAGTGACATCGTCTGGTCTGCAGTTGGCGCCACTGATACCTTTCCGCCACGATGACCGACTTCCTCGCTGATGTCCAAACCGCTCTCGGCCCTGGATACCGACTCGAGCGCGAATTGGGCGGTGGCGGCATGAGTCGTGTGTTTGTCGCAGAAGAAGTTGCACTGGGCCGACGCGTCGTGGTAAAAACGCTTGCGCCCGAAGTCATGCCGGGCGCGTCGGTCGATCGGTTTCACAAGGAAATGCAAACGGCCGCGCAACTGCAACATCCGGCCATTGTCCCCTTGCTCGGCACTGGCAGTGCCAATGGCATTACATGGTTCACCATGCCATTCGTTGCGGGAGACACATTGCGAGATCGGCTGCAGCGTGACGGGGCGCTGCCCATTGCAGACGTTGTGCGACTGAGCCGCGACCTGTTCGATGCACTGAGCGCCGCACACGCTGCGGGCGTGATGCACCGCGACATCAAACCGGAAAATCTGTTCCTGTCAGGCCGTCATATGCTCGTGGCCGATTTCGGCGTCGCGCGCGCGCTCAGCATGAGCACACAAGCCGGCGGCGCCGGTAATCGCCTCACCGTTGCGGGAATGGCAGTGGGAACCCCAGCATACATGGCGCCCGAACAGGCGTTGGGTGATGATGGCGCCGATCATCGCGTTGATATTTACGCCGCGGGTTTGGTCATGTATGAAATGTTGTGCGGCGCGTTGCCGTTCAAGGCATCAACGCCGCAGCAAATGGTTGCCGCACATTTGAGTGTTGTTCCCGCGCCAATCAGCGAACGACGTGACGATGTGCCCGCGGCATTGTCCGAGCTGGTGATGCGTTGTCTGGCCAAGGATCCGGATGATCGTCCAGCGAGCGCCAGCGAAGCGCATGACGTTCTCGATCAGATCACCCTGAACACGACTACTCCGGCGCCAACTTCGGGGTCGAGTCGCGCAGCAACGGCGCCGACAAACGCGAAACGGTTCCGAGTGAGCGGCGTTTGGGTTGGAGTGGCCGCACTTGTGATCGGGTCCGTGAGCGCCGTGGTGTTCTGGAAATCGCGATTGGTCGCGCCACAAGGGCAGCAAACGTCCGGTGCGACTACTTCCAATATTGTGCTCAGTGCATCAACCAGCACCGGTGCCGATGCAACACTGACTGCGCTCGCGGCAAAGGTGGATGATGCCATCACGCAGCAGGTGGGAACGTTGCCGTGGATTGCGCTCCGTACCAGTGCAACATCGAATGACGAAACCGCTACGCTTGCCGCCGCACGAACGTCCGGTGCCGTCATCGTTGCAACATCATCGCTGTTGTCGACTGGCAGCGACAGCGTGCAACTTCGGTTGCGATTGATCGATCCTGCGAATGGATCGGTCATTCGACAACTCACGTCGATCTCATTCTCGAAAAACGCAACTCCCGCGGACATCGCGCGTGGCACCGAGCAATTCGTCGTCGCGATGGGATTCGCCACGCATCCGCACATGGGCGTGGTGACCATTCCGTCAACGCTGCCGCCGCTCGAAGCATTTCGCGCGTTTGCACAAGCCATTGACGAAATGATCGAAAGTATCGCGGGCGGCGAAGTGATCGATCGCATCATGACGCCGCTCAACCGCGCGATTGCGTCCGACTCGTCGTTCAGGCAGGCAAAGCTGTGGTTGGGATTCACCTATTCGTATTATTTCTTCATTTCACGCTCGGCCGAGGGGCGCGGACGCGTCGATGAGTTCAGGCGTTGGATTGACGATACGCAGACCGGCGGAACGGCGTATGAAAAGGCGTTTGCCGACATGTTGCGCCGTCAACTTGGCGAAACTGGAGATCAGCAGCACGAAACCACAGAACGCCTGGTGTCGATGAACCCGCGTTCGCCATTTGCCTATCTGCTGCCTTCGCTGCTCGAAGATCAGAAACGATACAAAGAGGCTGGTGAGCAGTATCTCAAGTTGCTGCACCCTGAAGACAAACGCGATACGTTGAGTGCAGCGCGCATCGCTCAATATTGGGGAGCCCTTGGCAACCTGCGTCATACGATGGGCGACTATGAGCAGGCACTCGCGGCGTGGGATTCCGCGCGCGCCGTGCGTCCGTCGGATCTTTCCGCGCTCACTGGTTATCTGCAGGCGCTCGCAGCAATGGGGCGTTTTGAAGACATCAATCGGGAACTGCCGAAAGCAGGTTCCGCATCCGGCAACGGCATGCTGTTCGCGTTCGCCGGGAATTTGTATCTCACGGTCGGTAACGAGTTAGTGGCGCACGGTCATCCCGTGCAAGGCGATTCGTTGTATCGGAAGGCTGCCGATTGGTTTGCCTTGCATGATGGATCAGAAATCACCGAATCGCGGCTTAAAACGAACTTCGCGCTTCGCCACGCGTTGACGTTGATGGCGGTTCATCGTGCGAACGAAGCAAAGCCGTTGATGTATGCGCTGCTGAAAAGTGACTCGCTGGATATTCGGGCGATCGGGATGCTGGGGCGCATTCTGGCGGATGAAGGCAACACCGATTCAACGAACGCCATCCTGCAGCGTCTGTCCAAACTTGATGCCGCGTCATTGCAGGGTGCGGCCACGTACGAACGCGCAGCGATTACCGCGCATCTTGGTCGTGATCATTGGGAGGAGGCCGTGCAGTTGCTCGAGACCTCGTTGCGCGAAGGATCGGGATACAACATTCGTCATCGATTGCATTGGTTCTCCGACTGGATTCCGCTCAAGGATTTTCCGTCGTTTGTGCGCGTGGCTGGGCCGAAGGAGTAGCGAATGAAAGTTGACGATCCGGATCGAACCAAAACACCAAGCGAGCCGGCTGTTCGGGAAAGCGCTAACATCAGGAGCACCGAAGATGAGGAGATGTCTCTCACGGTGAGTCGAGAAGACGTTGCGGCGGCTGTTTCCGTTTACCGTCGCAAGATTCGAAACCGAAGAGACGTCGTGCTCAACGTTATTGGTGTTGGAAGGCTCAAACCCGTTCACACGACTCAACGCCTGCAGGGCTTCGGCTGTAAGATGGTCGAACGTTTAAGGTGTGTTATCGCGCTGAAGCCTTGCTGATCGTATGAGTCGGTGAAACCGTTCGGTCGTGAGCCCGTATGAGTTCCCTCCCGCGTCGTTCGTTGAGACGGTGCTGAGTCCTGTGAAAATTTTAACAATCCCCTAAGTCCGAATCATGAAAACGCTCTCGCCACGTCAAAATGTTGTGCTGTTTCTGCTGCTGCTCGTGTTTATCCGAGGGCCGTTCTATATCGCGTCCATCGTTGGCGGCTGGGGAAATGCTTCGCGCGACGTACCAATTGCGATGATCGTGTTCGCGGTCATTTCTGCGCCGCCCTTGATCGCCGTGGGCATCAGACTTGCCACGCAGCGCAACCTCCGCGGATTCGGCTGGAAGCTTGGACCATTGCGTTTTCTGATAGCGGGATGGGCGGCACCAGTCGTTCTGGCGAGCGTTGTGTACGGCGTTGCATTGTGGAGCGGCGCCTTAGTTCTGTCGCATCAAACCAAGGGAGTGTTCGCGTTGGTGCAACAGACCGTCGGTATCACACTTGGCCTGGCAATTCCCACACTGTTGTTCGAAGAGCTGGGATGGCGTGGTTTTCTTGTCCCGGAGTTGGCAAAATTCATGTCGTTTGGGCAAGTGGCGATTGCGAGCGGCGGCGTGTGGGCCCTTTTTCACTATCCGTTTCTGTTGGCGCCGGCTTACGCGACGGTCACACCGACGTTGGCCAGCATGATCGCGTTCACAGTGGCGATTATTGCGGCATCATTTCCGCTGGCTTGGCTGCGCCTCCGCTCCGGCAGTATCTGGCCGGCTGTGCTGTTCCATGCAGCGCACAATGCGTTCGTCAACGAAGTCCTTAGCCGGCAGGTCCATCCGACCGGTCGCGTAGACGCGGTATTTTTTGGTGAATCCGGGATTGGCCTCGCGATCGCGTACTCCCTGTTGGCCGCGTGGTGCTGGCGACATCGCGCTCCTCTTGCAGTTCCCGCGACCGCAAAAACACGGGCGACTTCTCACGCGACGCGAGCTAGGATTGCGCTCGCTGTGGAACGGTGGTGGGCAGCGCGCACCAAGGAATTGACCATCAAAGGACTACGCCGTGCAGTTGCGTCACGCCACGGCCTCGGCGCGTTGCTGATGTTGGTAGGAACGTCGCATCTCGTACTGGCTGTTATGCAACCTGGCGCAGGGAATGTGGCGGCAAACGCTCTGCTGGCCGCATTGGCTGCTGGGGGTGGTTGGTTGATCAACGGTAGAAAGAACCTGGCCCCTCTCAAGCGCTTATAGTCGCATATTTCACCAATCGTTCGCGACTGCAACTTCAACAGCGACGCACGGAGGCCTTCGTCTGGCGTTTCTCCAAACGGGGCAACCCGCAACCGAATGCGTACGGCAAACGCTTCAATCGCACCGTCAGATCCGACTGCTTGGCACTTCAATTGTTTGACACCATACGACACGCAGGAAGCGGCGACGCGGTGCCTCTGGAGTACATCAACGAACGGCTCAATATGGCACTCGGAGGTATCACCCCTGCACGGCGGTTAGCACAGGCCGCGTCGCATGCCACTTCCGACGCTCGCTACAATCGGAGGGACTACCATCCGCTGAATCGGAACAAGGGCCTGGATTTGCACACATCACACTCACAACACCGACGATGATGGGAGCGCACGTTTCTTCATGATCCAACAACGGTGGTTACCCGTTGTTTTCGTCTTCATGTGCACATCGTTACTCGCGCAGGCGTGTCGCTCGGCGCCCTCCGTTGTCGCTAACCACGGTGCGTCCGATCGAGTCTCGACGACTGCGACCGCGTTCGGTGACAACAGCGGCCTGTTCGGCACCTACGACAACAACAACGCGTTCGCACGTATCATCCGCGGCGAGTTGCCGGCGTCGAAAGTGTACGAAGACGAACACGTGCTCGCCTTCATGCCGCTGCGCATGATTACGCCCGGACATGTGCTCGTGATTTCGAAAACCTCGCGCGCGCGAAACCTCCTCGAGATCGAACCCGACGAGCTTGCGCGCGTCATGGACGTTGCCACGCGAGTCGCACGCGCCGAAGTCAAGGCGCTTGGCATTCAGGGATTTCAGATTCTGCAGAACAACGGTGCGGTTGGAACACAATCGGTGTTTCATCTGCATGTGCACGTGCTTCCGCGTTATCCCGGGGTGGATCTGCGAGCGGGCGCTGGTCCTGCAGACGATCGCAAAGTTCTCGACGAAATGGCGCGCAAAATAAAAGCAGCAATGAAGTAGACGTTGCGGCCGCCATCCCTCCGCAAACCCTTACCGGGAACACTCACGCATGGCAGCGGACGAAACAAACCCTGATGATTGGTTCGCGCGCGCGCAGCAAAATATTGAGAACACACATTGGTCGCTCCGGATAGCCAAAGCCGACGCCAGTGACGATGAGAAATATTCGAGGGAACTCAAGTACGTGTTGCGGGGATTCAGTCATGCCAACTCGCTGTTTCGTGAACTTCCACCGAATCCTGACGAAACGCACGTCGCATTTCTCGAACGAGTTGTACCAACCGTTGCCGAAGTTCCGGAAGGGGTCGCCGAAGTCGATCGCGAACACTGGACGGGCGGCATTCGCGAATTTGTGCGTGCTCTGAGCTACCGCACAACATTTAAATATCCGCCGCTTACGGTGGTACCGAAAATCTATGTGCCATCACTCGGTGAGCGATTGGGAGTTGTGAGGTTCTGGCAGGAACTCTGCTACCACGCCGACCACATTCGATATCGTATTGCGAGTTTCTTTTCGTTTTAGTGCGCCAGAGTTGTCACATCCTACAAACTTTTCGTACGGGGGCCCGAGCCAAACCTCATTCTGTG
>JBDUBA010000089.1:0-4943 GCA_040004335.1 Gemmatimonas sp. | reverse complement strand
GAACACGAGGATGTTGGCTTTGCCTGCTACCGTACTTCCCGGCGCTTTGCGCTGCGCCACGGATTCAATGAGTGCGGCATCGCCTTGCAGTTCTCCGTCGACGTTGAGTGTGGGTGCGTCAACCGCAAGTATTGCGCGGGCCTCGCGTACTTTGTCGACGGATGGGCCTTCAGCGCTACCGGCCGTGCTATAGGACATCAGTGCAACACACGGTTCATCGCCAACAATCCGCCGCCGATCGGCCGCTGCGACAATGGCAATGTCGGCGAGTTGTCGGGCCGTTGGATCGGGCACTACCGCGCAGTCGGTAAACGTGAGCACTTCGGCGCCGCGGTTTCGAAAATTGTTGACGAGCATGTAGAACGAACTCGAAACCGTGCGCACACCCGGCGCAGTGCCAACGGTCCACAATGCAGCGCGAACGACGTCGCCTGTGCTGTGTACCGCGCCTGCAACACAGCCATCAACTTCGGCAAGTGCTACGAGTCCGTCGGCAAAGTAGAGCGGATCTAAAGCGAGAACATGTGCTTGTTCGCTGGTCATTCCTTTCGCGGATCGGCGCGAATGCAACAACTCGGCAATACGCGAATGCCGTGCATCACTTGCAGGAATGATGCGTTCGACTCCTGGAATATCCTCGCCTTCACCTACCAACACACTCGTGACCGTGTTCCGCTCTTGCAGCTTCCGAACCGCTTGCACGGTGCGCGCGTCGCCGGATTCCGGAAATACAATCGTGCGAGGGTTTGCCGCTGCACGTTCGAGCACCGAGTGGACGAAAAGTTTCCCCGGTTCAGAGTGATGCAACGCCTTACTCCGCCTTCTGGAAATGTTTTAAAAGCGCTGTTGCAACCGACGCATGTACAAACGGCGAAACATCGCCACCGAATTTTGCGACTTCCCGAACTAACGACGAACTGACGTGGGCCGTTTCGACGGACGCTGCCAGAAAGATAGTTTCCAGACTGGACCACAGTTGCCGATTCATCATTGCCATTGGCACCTCGTTCTCGAAGTCACTCATGCTGCGCAAACCGCGGACATTGATTGTGGCATTCACACTTCGCGCGAAATCGACGAGCAGACCCGTGAACGTGCAAACCTCGACGCGAGATTCCAGGCCTATTACAAGCCGAATTTGCGCCACGCGCTCGTTGGCCGGGAACAGTGGCTGTTTATTGACGTTGATGGCGACGGCGACATATAGCTGATCGCAAATTGCTAGCGCGCGACGGATAATATCGGCATGGCCGTTCGTGAGCGGATCGAACGAACCCGCGTAGATCGCGATACGTTTCGCGGCACTCGCTGTTGTCATCGAAAGAAAGTGATGGCGGTGATTCCGTACCGACGCCGATCTGACCCACCTGGAAGTTGAATGCTGGCCGCATGTTCGATTCCCAGGAACGCGGCAAACGGCACCTTCAACCATTGCTCGGCCAACTTCAGGGCGGTGTCGGAATCGTATGGAGGATCGGCAAAGGCAATGTCGTACGCGCCCTCGGCCAAGGTCGACACGAAGTGTTCAGCCGTTTCGCGAAGCAACACTGCGCTCGCTCCTGCGCCCAACAGTTCGATGTTGGCTTGCAGCGCGGGCAAGACCGTGCGGGATTTCTCAACAAAATCGCATGTGGCGGCGCCGCGCGATAGCGCTTCAAGGCCCAGTGCACCGCTTCCTGCGCACAGATCGACCACACGCGAATCCGGGAGATCGGGATGCACAATACTCATCCAGGATTCACGTACGCGGTCGGCAGTTGGGCGTACGACGTGTCCTGGCGGCACTGCAATTTTACGACCGCGCCATTTTCCGGAGATGATACGCATGATTACGGCCGGAGATCGGCGAGTTTGAGCTGCAAGCGCGATACGCCGCGATACTCTTCACGCTCAAGACGAAACGCGACGTCCACCGGGCGGCTCATGTGCAAACTGCTGTAATGATTCTCCATTCCCCAACCTATCGCATCAAGCGTGCCAGCGTCGGCTTTCAGCGCGAGCTTCACGCCATCACTGCCGACGCGCCGCGGAGCCGATGCCAGACGCACTCCGGTTGCAGCAAACATTGGCGCCGGATTGCCAATGCCAAATGGTTCGAAGTGACGCACTAATCCCTCAAGTTCGGCGCCAACGGCGTCGAGCGACAGTTCGATGTCCACGCGCACTTCTGGCACGAGATCATCAAGCGTAAGACGCTCGTGCGCGACCTCATCAAACTGCTCGCGGAACGCGGGAAGATTTTCGGCGTTCATCGTAAGTCCCGCGGCCGCGCGATGCCCGCCAAAACGCGTGAAATGCGATTTGCAGGCGGACAAGGCCGAATGCAGATCGAACGCCGAGATGGAGCGTCCAGAGCCTTTGCCAATGCCACCTTCCACCGCGACCATCACCGCGGGGCGCGCGGTTTGTTCGACAATGCGCGATGCGACAATACCAATGACACCCGCATGCCACCCTTCGTTGGACAACACGAACGCGAAGCGGTCGCGCATGCCCGGTGCGTCGAGTTGTCGCATCGCGTCATCCAGCACGACGCGGTCCATCTGTTGACGACGTTGGTTCAGCTCTTCCAGGTCGCGCGCAATTCCGTTGGCCTCACTCTCTGACGTTGAGAGCAGAAGTTTGAGACCCAGATTCGCATCGGCAATACGTCCGGCCGCGTTGAGGCGCGGAGCGAGCACAAATCCAACGCGTCCCGCTGTCAACGTTTTTGCATCCAATCCCGACGAACGCATCAAGGCACGCAAGCCCGGATGTTCCGTTTCCGCCAGCAGCTTGAGACCGTAACGAACCAACACGCGGTTCTCACCGCGCAGCGGCGCAACGTCCGCAATGGTCGCGAGCGCAACAAGATCAAGTTGGCGGTGTGCAATGTTGCGCGAAACACCAAACGCATCGCACAACGCGAGCGCCACTTTATAGATCACCCCAACAGCCGCCAAATCTTTGTCGCTGTCGACACATTCGGGACGCCGTGGATTACAGATCGCATATGCCGCGGGGAGTGGGCCGCCCGGCAAGTGATGATCGGTGATGATGACATCGATGCCGCTGGTCATGAGCGAGGATACTGCGGCGTGCGCGGACGTGCCGCAGTCACACGTGACCACCAACGTCGCACCGGCCTTCTTCGCCGCGATAACGCCGGCTTCGCTTAAGTCATATCCGTCCGTCAATCGATTGGGCACAAACGCAACAACGTTTTGTGCACCCAATTCACGCAGCACGCGCACCAGCAACGATGTGGAACACATTCCATCCACATCGTAATCGCCATGCACGAAAATCGTTTCCTGCGCGCGCACAGCGTCGGCCATGCGCGAGACGGCGCGATCGAGATCGAACATTGAACCGGGCGCACCCAAGTGTTCGAGCCGAGGACGCAAATAACGTTTTACCGCTTCGGGTTCACTCATTCCACGCGAAATGAGCAATCGGCACACCGCTTCGGGCAGCTGCAAAGCTCGTGATAATTCCTGCACGTGCAAAATCTCCGGTTCGGGAACCGGCGTCCAACGCGCAGGGGGACGGTGTGATGACAAGATCAGGTGGCCGCAGGGGCCGCTTCGAAGTACAACAACACGCCACACCCTTCACACGTTTCGATGATCTGTCCCGAAGCCAGCGCTGGCCGACGTTGCATTGACACGGCCGTATCACACTGGCCGCACGAAAAATTGCGCAATGCAAACACCGCTTGTCCTTTGCGGCGCGTGTTCATGCGATCGTAGCGTGCCAATAATTGCTGACTCACTTTCGTTGCCGACGCGGCGCGCTTTGTCTGCGCATCGGCCACACGTTTGCCAAAACCGGCGCGTTCAACTTCCAACGACTTTCGAACTTCCGCCTGCTCGAGGTCCAGCATTTCGGCCGCGTCTTTCGTCGCAGCGACAGCGCTTCGCAGGTCGCTCAGGCGGCGGCTTAACGCGAGCAATTCGCTTTCGTCTTCGGCCACCACTTTCTTGGCGCTTTCAACCTGCGCCATGGCGGCAGTCGCTTCGCGCAGTTTGTGCGCTTGATTCAGCGTATTGAGGTTCTTTTCGTGACGGTCACGATGTTCGGCGACGCGTTGTTCGAGCGCGCGATATCGCTCCTGCTCGCGCGTGAGCATGGCAGCCGCTTTCGCGCTCTCCTCCTGCACACGGTGGCGCGTCTTGTCGAGCGCCTGAATACGCGGATTGAGCGACGCCATCTCGGCTTCAACTGCGCGTAGAGCTTCGTCGTCGTTTTGCAGCGCCAACAGATTCTGGAGTTCCGGATGCACTCAACCTCCTGCGTGGGACAAGGATGTGATCAGTATTTCGGTTTAGCGCGCGGCGCGCGGACCGGTAGAATGGCCTTTCGTTCCAACATCAAATCTCGCTCTTCCACCTGCAGCGCGATCTGCCGCTCGGGCACCGCCGATCCCATTTCCCGCTTGATTTCCTCGAGACGTTGATCGATGGGACGCGCGTCGAGTTTGGCGAGATTGAGTTCAACATCAACAGCCTCCGGTTTTTGTCCCTCCCGCCGTTCCGACAGCTCGCGCAGCACATCGGCGGTGTGATCGTCCACCCTCTCTGCAATCTGGTCGAGTCCCTCGTCTGGACCCACCATCAAAAGTACTCCGAACAACGCACTGTAGCGCGCATCTCGAAAGTCGGCAGGCCCGTGACGCTCGGCAATTCGTTCAACGAGTCCTCGATCGGCCAGCATTGCAGAGATCAGGGCGCGCTCCGCTGGTTCGTCGATACGGCCCGTGGGAGGAATCCAGCTGCTTCGCCACGTTGGAGCAGACGGCCGACCATTGCGTCCTTTCCATTGCCCATTTTGAGGCCTGTGCTCCCACTGTTTGCGCGGTGGGCCGGGCATTGGCTCGCCAGTCCACTCGTTGGGCGGCGGCGATGCAGAATCGTGACGAAGCGGAACGTCACTGCCCTGCATTCGCCCACGGCGCGACACAT
>JBDUBA010000356.1:0-16761 GCA_040004335.1 Gemmatimonas sp. | reverse complement strand
ATCGCCAACGCGCTGCACATGATTGCCCGAATCGGTCGGGTGCGCACCGCGATCGACGTTTGCTGCAACTCGCGCATCACTCGCGCGCTCCCCTGCTTCATCGCCAGCGTGATCATCGACAAAACTCCTTCCCGAACTCAGTGGTCGGCGCTTCGCTCCATGCTGCGCGATTATTTCGCCGTGTCGCCGAAATCATGCACATAACTCCTCACGGAATCCGGTCAGCCGCAAGCCGCCCCGTGTTGTGAAAACACTCCGCCGCCGAAGATGCACGCGGCATCGAATGCGGACGCCCCGCGCGGCGTAGGTTCAGGACGTCGCGCGTATTCACGTAGAAGTGTTAGTGTGCAACCGTGATTGATAGCTGCGGTACGCTGGGCACCGCCGAGCAAGATGGACGATGGTTAATGTGCAGCAACTATGCTCGGTTTACCACAGGACGCTGAGCACCGCAGACAAAAGCTGAGAACGGCTGAGAAGATGAGAAGAAGCACACTACCATGTTGTTGCATGTGAACGCTTTTCACCTCAACAGCACACGTATGCTCACCGCTTTACAGCCTGAGCCGACCCGCGATTTGTTCCGTTCGTCCACATTCACGTGCATGGCGCTCGTCGTCGCGAGTGCGTTTGTACAATATTCATTCGCGCGCCACTGCCCAGCAGTCGACGGTCACAACAAGCAACTTAGTGGGGGCGTAGGAGTTGCATCGGCGGTGCTTCCGACGGCTCCGTTTCCGGGCCGAGTGATGACATTGCGCAGCTACATTCGCACTGATGGTAATCATGCATGGTTATCCCGGATTCTGGCTGCGCGTTGAGGGTGTTGTTGGTGGTGAACAGCTGTTCTTCGATAATAGGGGAGGGCATGGAACCACCGGAACGACCGGTTGGAGGATGTGCGCGATTACGGCCAAAGTCACGTCACTCCCAGTAACATCTTCTTTGGTGCACTTCACCCGGGTGACGGGACTGCGTGGTTTGATGCGTTGTCCATTGAGATTGATGGCCAACCCTATGGCGGCGACCTTGCAGGAAATTGGCGCGCGTGGGACGCGGAAACCGGTTGGGTGCGTGAACACGCCTCGAAACTGACGACGTCGAACCCTACGGCATCACTCAGCAGCGACGTGGGTCCGAAGGTTGGTTGACCAAGCGACCTCGCTGCGGGGGCGGCACGGCCGATCATTTCCCTGTGTGTGGCGCGCGCCGCTGCAACGCCCACGCCTTTAACCTTGCAGGAGGAGCACCAGCCACGCGCGCGCCGAGACCGTGGGTGTGCCGATTGCAGATGGAGCGGTTCCTTCATGTAGCTTGCCAAAGTGTGGTATTGAGTCAACACTCGAAGCCTCAACGCCACGCATTTCCAGACAAAAGCCCAAATTTTGCGGAAAACCAGCTGTTATTCCCGTGTACCTGCGTGGCGCTAGTTTTGCACTACTTATCGCTTACGCGTGGGTGCAGCCCTCTCCGACCACAGTGATTGCGATGTCTTTCTTATTTGCCCCGTTTGTAAGAGCACGCTTCGTTCGCTTGGCGGTGACCGCATTAACTGTTTCGTTCATCCCAATGGTTGCGGGTGCTCAGGCGGTTAGCGGACTGTTCAACACCGGGGTCAATGGCACCGGAGTGAGGTTAGCTACGGGTTCCGGCGCAACAGACACACACTATAAGGTGGTTGAAAACGTTGTGAATAACGTTATGCAGCAGGCCATTGTGGCCAATTACCCAGCGTATGCGTTCGATGCCAACTCTAGCTACATCTGGCAGCAGGCCGATGGTAACCCCGGCGGGGTAACGCGGACGTTTCGTACCACGTTTACGCTCAACGCCGGGTACAACCCGCTCACGGCCGTCCTCAACGGGGCGTGGTCCACGGACAACGCGGGTACCAACATCATACTCAACAATGTCGCCAGCGGAAAAACGTCAGCCGGCTTCAACAGCTTTACATCGTTTTCCATTACGAACGGGTTTGTAGTGGGCTTGAACACACTCGATTTCGTGGTGCGTGACGACGGGTCTCCGGGCGCTTTAGCTGTAACCAATCTCGCGGTAATAGCCGCGCCCGTAACACCGCCAACTAACACCGTTCCCGAACCGTCAACTGTTGCACTCGTCGCTGCCGGAATCGCTGTCATCGCCGCGGTCCGACGCAAGCACAACGCCTAATTCGTTCGCGCGAGAGAGCCCCACGCATTCAATTGCGTGGGGCTTTTTGGTAGTCGTGTACTGATTGAGCGACTGTCATCACAATCAGCTACCGCGCTTTAGCACGACGCGCTCTAAGTCTCATCTTGTGCTCAGCTTTTCTCAGCGTTCCCGCCGTGGCAGTTCTCAGCATTCTCAGCGCTCCCTGCAGATGAAATTCCATGCGCCGCGAAGAACCGGCTCACACCCGCAAAAACATCCGTCGCCGATACAACGGCAACACCAATAGATAACAAATCACCACAAACAACAGCGCCCACATCAACGACGCAACGCGCGCTTCAATTCCAATAGACTCAAGCTCGCGCACCAGAGTCAGTCCGGTGCTGACGCGCTGCCCATCAACTTTGAACTTGATGCTCGAACGCAAAATGTTCGCCAACAGTTCACCACCTACATAGGCAACAATCGGATTCGTTCCAAACACCAGAAATGGCGTTGCCCACTGCTTCCATTGTTTGACATCTACCAGCCACCCAATAATCGCCAGCGTAACACACGCTGCACCGGCCGTGAACATCACGTAGGAGCTGGTCCACAGCGGCTTGTTAATTGGAAATACTATATGCCACGCCAGCCCGATCAACATCGCCGTTGCACCCACATATCCAAGCCACTGCAAACGCAAACCGATTGCGCGCGCCGACTGTAACCAACGCCCCGCCAGCACACCCAACAACACCGTCGCAATTGCCGGCACGGTCGACAACAACCCCTCGGGATCGTACGGCACCGCGCGATCCCACATGTGCCAACCAAGCCCCCACCGCGTCCAGTCCAGCATGGTGCGATCGAACCACGCGGCCAATGTGCGCCCGGGCTCCTGCAACAAATGCGCACCAATGTCACCTTCGCCAGGCACGTGCAACAGCGTCATCGTTGCCCAATACCACAACAACAATACAGCTGCGACAACAACAACGCGACGCGTGCTCGCTTTCCACACAATCAGCGACGCAGCGAAATACGCAATCGCAATGCGTTGCAACACGCCGGTCAATCGCAACAGCTCAAGACGCGCCGCAATGTGACCGAAGAACGCCGGCAACCACGACGGACCTGCAATTGCCGTCTTCTCAAAAAACGGATAGGCATTGAGCAACAACCCGAGCCCGAATATTATCGCCGAGCGTCGAAATACCGCTTTGAACAGTCCACCATCATCGTTACTGGCGCGACGTGACAACGACAAATGCGTTGTAATGCCAACCAGAAACAGGAAGTACGGAAACACCAGATCGGCAAACGTACATCCGTTCCACACACTGTGCCTGAATGGAGCGAACACGTTGTCAGGGTCGCCGGGATCATTCACCAGCAGCATGCCCGCGACGGTGAGGCCGCGGAGTACGTCAATCGAAACTACGCGCGCGTTTGATGACGACGAAACTACACGCGCGGCTGATGTCGGTGAATCTGCCACAACATCAGTGCGGTGAGGCGGGCCGCAACAACTGCTCGAACGCCGCCGCAATCACCGTGCTGTCAAATTCCGACTGCACAAAGGCGCGACCGGCCAAACCCATGCGCGCACGCTGCGCGGGATCCTGCGCCAGTTTGATTAACGCGCTTGCCCACGCATTTACATCCCCGGGCTCAACCAAATATCCGGTCACGCCCACCTTCATCGCTTCGGCAATTCCACCAATGCTGCTGCCGAGTACGGGAATGCCACACGATTGCGCTTCGACGAGTACGCGTCCAAACGCTTCACGTCCGGTTGAGGGCAACGCCAGCATATCCATGGCCGAATAATATGCGAGCATGTCATCGGCCCACGGACGACGAATATGGCGCGCAGCAAACGGGGAGGTCTGAATGATTTCGTCGAGTTCCTTTTCGCGACGTCCAAATCCCACCCACATCGCGTGCATGTTTGGCACCGCGGCCATCGCCCTGGTTACGGATTGAGCAAACGGAACTATTCCTTTGTTTGACTCGAGCCGCCCAACATATCCCACCAACACATCATCGTGCTTAAGCCCAAGTTCCGCGCGCGTTGCTTCGCGCAGGGCTGCGTTGGGGCGAAATACATTTGTGTCGATGGGATTATAAAGGACGCGCGTTCTTCGGGCGTTCACCCCGAGCGAAATCAACCAACGTTGCAGATTCTCCGACGGCAACAAAAACCGTCGCCGCAACCACGGAAGAACAATCTTGTTCGATCGCTTCATGCCCGCATGATGCAGAAAGAGATCGAGCGGCACTTTGCATTGCGCCGCAACAACGGCGGTGCCCCAATAGTCGCGCTCGAACACCCCAATTACGCGATCGGGGCGCAGGTCGTGCACGGCCTGTTTGATAACGCGCATCGCCGACGATTCGAACGTGCGAGTAAAGGCCGCGCCGTACAACGTTATGCGTCGGTTGCCTTCGAGCGCGTGCCAGATTCCACTACCCGGGGCCGCCACAACGGAAATGCGATGGCCGGCTGAGGCCATCGCGGTTGTCAGACTAATGAAGTGCGACGCTGCCCCACCCGGTTCCGCGAGTGTTCCGACAAACAGCAGCCGGAGCGGCTCACGAACGAGCGGCACTACAACGTCTAACACCTGACTTACGGAACGTTGCTGGCCGACATCAGAGATGTTCCGGGCGTCGCCGCAACGGAAAGCGTAATCGTAAGGCTGTTGTCATTCACCCGGGACATCAATATCGTGGCCGTCGTATGGGTCACGGCCGCGCTCCAGGCCAACACCGCTGCCTTACTCCTGGCAGCTGGCCGGACCACTTTGCAGCCGCTGTACCAAATGGTCAGGTTGTCAGTGTCCCCTTCGTAAGCGAACGTCGACCGATACACGGCTGAGCCAAATTGTGCGATTTCGCCGGCGGCCAGCACAGGGGTTGGGTACGTGGTCCAGTTGGTCCCGTCAGAGCTGGTCGCAAAGAAGAGGCTGGTGGTTGTACATCCCCGCGCTGGCCGATACGCCGCCACTAACGCCCAGTATTCATGTTTCGATGGGATGTACTGCACGTCGAGGTGCCAAGGCGTGTAGCCAGCTTGGGTAAAGCTGACAGCAACTGGTCTGCTCCACGCCCGGCCGTCAACCGATTGACGGCGCACAATTTTGGTCGACGTTGCCGAACACCCGCCGCGCCCCGCGTCGATCTGGTACATCGCCCAGTTGTTCTCGGAGGTCCGCACGATGCTGGGCGAAACCATGAAATGACCCGAGTCGGTCGTCACGCGTTTAGGCGATGACCAGTGGACGGCATCGGAGCTGGTTGTCAACCAGACGTGGTCGGCCAAGTGCGCCGTGACGCCTTTACGGATAAGGACGTTGTGGACCTCTCGGTAATAGAGCCACATCTCGTTGCTCTTCGGTTCGAAGAGCATGTCCGGATCGGACAGGTAGCCGCGCGTGGTCTTGGAGAGCGGATTCAGCACGCCCTCGGGAACGCCCCAGGTGTCGCCGTCGTCGCTGGCGAAGAGCGAGGGATTTTCGAACTGCACCGCGCTGTTCGGATACGGCGTAATCGCGTTCCAGAGCTTGTGTCCGTTCCACGGTTGATCGAACACCACCACATCCGGGTGGACGACTTGGCCGGAGCCATCATAGGTGCTGAAGCCAAGCGTGACGGGCCCGATCGCCGCGGCCAATGGGCTGTCGCCATCGGTGGTGAGTGGCTCACGTTCGATAGGCGGCTTAACAAGCTGAAGCTGCGGCGCGTCTATCGCATCAACGCCGCACGCCGACAGGGTCGCGGCAAATATTGCGATGCCGGAAGCAATGCACAGAGCGCGACGGGGACCCCGCACAACGGGGCCACACCGGAGGTGTGCCGGTAGATCGTCCGACTGCATTACGTTGGACACGATGCTGGGCGGGACCGGAAGGGTTGTCGCGCGCCTACTCGGCATCGAGAGACGGGGCGTGCCGAGGCTTGATTCAAGTATCGGCAGCTCACACAGTCCGAGACTATTCTATCACACTGTAATTAGCAAATTAAAAACGTGTGATGTGGCCCACGCATTCCGGCTATTTGTGATTGCAAAATGCAACACCCGGACGCAGCGATTCAACTGCGCCCGGCCCCTGAACGGTTGGTCCTGCAAAAATCGCTTACCGCATCGACATCAGGTTAAACACGAACCCGGTTTCGCTACTGCCGTTGATTGAGCGCATCATGCCTCCAACGCTCATTTCGAAGCCAGCGACCCGAAGACCTACGCCCGCAGCGCCCTGGAAGCCGTCGGTGATGGCGGCCGCACCGCCCCGAAGCGCCAGAACGGACAGCCCGGTATACTCGGCGCCCAAACCAACTTTCATTTTCGGGGTCAGGTTGATGCCGTCGCCAAAACGCTGGCTGGCGTCCGCGGTGACGAGTAACGAAGGCCGCAGCACGCGAGCCACGCCCGCCGCAATTTCCGGCTTGAATTTCTCCGCTTCGAAGGCGGAGCGCATTGTGCTGGGTGCACTGCTGTACGGTTGTGCGTCAAAATCTGAATTGTTGTTGACGCCATCATAGGTGAATCCACCGCGACGGCTCGTGAATGCGGCCGTATTCCAGGCAAACGTGTTCACAACGTTTCGCGCCGTTACGCTGTACGTGGTGCCCGATCGCACAACTGACATCCCAACATCGACCCCAAATCCGCTGCCGGCGTTGCCGACATGATTCGAGTCAGTGTAGATCGCCGGAAATTCAACGTTGATCAAATCGGCCGACGTGGATGATCCATGATCGGCCGCACGCGCAGCCGCAAGACCTCGGATGTATTTCGCGGTCACGCCCAGTGCAAACTGACGATCTGGCGTGTTCGCGCCGAGCGGAATCGCGTAGCTCATTGCACCAACACCGAACAACGAACCGTTCGCATTCGATCCGCTGAAATTGAAATCCTTGGCCGAGCCGGTACGTCCAGCGTTGCCAAACAACAATGCTTCTGCGGCATCCTGATTGAGGTTCACTTCGCCGCCGCCAACAATCCCAAATTGTGCACCGAAATTCTTGATGCTGAGCGCGGCGATTGAGAGACCGGCTGATGTACCACCGGTTTCGCGACCAGTGCCAATCTGCTGCAACCAGCTTTCGCGTGTCGCAACGGGAATGAGGACGTTTTCATGGGTCTTGATGTCGCTCAATCGGATGGGATTGATGCCGCTGTTCATGCTGGCCGAGAGGAGGCTCAACGCAAACGGTTTCGGTGTGCCCAGTGCGAGGTTGGCGGGATTGTATGCAATGGCGTCGTAGCTGCGCGCGACTGCCGTGTAGTTGCCGGCCAGGCTGAAACCAGCGGCGCTGGCAGCGGGAAGTTGGGCGTGTGCCGTGTTCGCCGTAACAGCAACGATCACAACGAAACTCAGGGTACGCGCGTGTTTCACTGGGAATTGATTCAGGAAAGAGAAGGACATTCGATCAACCTCCGACCGAAAGTGTGAGGTCGAAATGCGTCTTGACTACCACCGCCTGTTTGGGTGATACACTGATCGCACCCGAGGATGATGCCGCCGGTCCGCTGATCGTGACCGTCACTCTGCGACCGAAGAGGCGCTTGAGTTCGTCTTTCGTGAAGTCAATTGAGCGCGTGGTGCTGCCCGTACCCAATGCAACCGATTTCACAATCGCAGCGCCGCCGTCAGGACTCAGTCGAACGGTCAGTGCACTCGTAACGAGGAATGGATTGTCAATGTTCAACAACAGCGCGCCTTTCTGTGCGCGATCGGCAATACCATCACCGATGTCGCTGAAATCCATTTCACTGGTTGAAGTCAGTGTACGGCCGGTCACCGAAATAAATGCGTTCGAAACGCGCAGATTCATTGGCGTAGCGTTCACGTTTATTGTACGGCTCGCGTCCATCGCGACCGGCGTGCCTTCGGGTGAATTCACTGTCATGGCAACCGACACTGGCGTCGTTCCGGAAATACCGCCCGATAGTGGGATACTGACATTCAGTTTTCCGCCATTCGCCGGCAACGATTGCGATGCGCCGCTGATCACCATTGTACCAAGGACTGCACCTCCGTTCGAGACCGTGATGGTGGCGGTGCCGTACGGCGCTGCATTTCCGTTCGGACGCAGCGGATCAAACGTGTAGTTGTTCGTCATGTTGAGCGCGACGGAACCGCTGGACAGCGTCGCGGCCGAAATATCCGAAGCAAGAGTGCTTAACATTGACGCGTTCACCAACAGGGCCGGCTTGGTTCCGACCAGTCCGTTTCCTACGACACATTCCGCGCAGTCGTCAGAAAGAGGGCGCGTAACGGTTGCCATGTTGCCGTTCAATGTGAACCCGCTGCTATCCGGGAGAACTGCAACGCCGGACGGAAGCAAACTTGCGACGGCAATACGGGACGTTTCGCCCGGTACAATCCAGCGCTGTTCAACGATAGGCGCCGACGTCGGCAAGTCGCAACCAGTTGAGGACGCGAGCGCGATTGCACTCAGCGTGACGCAGAAGACACGGGCAATCGTCGGGGGTTGACTTGGCATTCGGTGATTGGCGTTGAAATCGTGAGGCGTACTGACGAGCAGTACCGTGGCGATGCGCGCAACAGTCAGTGGAGGGCAAGACCGTGTGCCGCAGTGGACGCCTACATGACGATGCCTTCTGCCTTCCATCACACTTTCCCGCGTTGCAGTTGCCGGACGGGCGTAGCCTGTTCAGTTTCACCGGATGCAGTAAACTTCACTGACGTTGTGATGCGGGTCGAACCTGTCACGCAGGCGGCATTTTTTCGTGAAAACGATCAGATCTACGCACATTGGGTGGACCGTGCGGCGAAACGTAGCGCCGATTTTGGCGTTGATCGTTACCGCGTGCAGCAATCAGCGTACTACCACGTTGATGGCCAATTTCGTCACAAGTGGAAGTGCGCGTGAACGCATTCGCGTGCTGGAACTCCAGCCCGGTGTCACTGCAACTATAGTTGCGCCGGCCAATCTCGATTTGAACAAACGCGTCGATCTCATTCTGTACGCATTACCGAACGGCAACACGACGGCGCAAACCATTGGGCGCAAGATGGCAAACGGTGTCGATTGGCACTTCGACATTCAGAACATTGGTGCGCAAACGCGTGCGTTGCGAACGATGGGGTATGATCAGGCAATTGTGGCATACCTCGAGGCCGATACAAAGAGCTGGCCGGAGTGGCGGCGCATCAACGATTACGACAAAGCGAATAAGCGAGTTGTCGAGATTGTCGATCAATTGCGCGCCATGCTCGGGAATCCCCCCAAACTTGCGGTAACACTCACCGGACATAGCGGCGGCGGTTCGTTTGCGTGGGGATTCCTGGACGGACAGGACTCGTTGCCGCCGTGGCTCGTGCGGATCGGGTTTCTCGACAGCAACTACAGCTTCGAGCCGCGCCACGGTGACAAGATTACGCGTTGGTTACGCGGGGATACCGGTCGCACCATGGTTGTCGTGGCGTACGACGATCGCGAAATCATGCTGGACGGAAAGAAAGTAGTGACAGATTCGGGCGGAACGTGGCGCGCCTCGCATCGCATGATGGACAACTTGCAATCGGCGTTTCCGTTCACTGCCGACACTTTGGGCGACTTTCTTCGTTTTCGCAGCACACAGATTGAGTTTGTGCTGCACCCCAACCCCACCAATCGTATTCTGCATACGGAGATGATTGGTGAAATGAATGCGTACATGCACGCCCTGCTCGTGCGGCGTCCGGGGTACGATCGCGCGAATAGTGTGCTGAAACCAGTCCGCGCTTACACACCATGGATTGAGGCCGATCTATCTCTGCCACCAGGTGCGCCACCCGAAATACCTGTGCGCGCGAAAACAGCGCTTACTGGAAGTGCGTTTATTGCGTCGGTCGCCAGGATGTCGGCCGCCGATCGCGAACTGGCGATCAAACGCCAATTGCTCACGGGCAACCTGCCGTCATTTCTGCGCACGTTGCGTAAGGTTGACGTTGCGGCCAAAGGCGCGGACAGCGCGACACACACCGTATCATACGAAGTGATGCCCGACTACCTGGCCATCGGTTCGGACGATGACTTCGTGCGTATGCCAATGACGCCCTATACCGCGCAGGCGTTCTGCGATGCGTTCGGGTTTGTGATACCCACGCGCAAAATGGTAAACGACATCTGGAAAGCGGCGACAACCCATCTCGATCCGCATCCGCTCACGGAAGAGCGCGAATCACCGCTAACCTTCCTGGCATTCGATCGAATTATTAAGGAACAATTAAAGGACGTTGCGTCCACTGCATTTGTTGCGGGCAACAAAAAAGATGTGGTGGTGAGTAACCTTATTGCGGCACACCCCGATCGGGTAGTTATTTATGGTTGGCATCATCTGAACGGCGAACCAATTCAGCCGATGTACGCAGGGCACGTGAATTGGTATGTCGACTACAGTCACGGCATTCGTTTGGTGCACCGCATGATGCGCGTGGATGGCGTACCAAGAGCGTTCGAGAAGATTGTCGCCGATTCCGTCAGCCAAGCACTTTTGAGCGACGAAGGTGTCATCAAGGTGCCGAGGTATCCTGTTCCGAATTAGGGTGGGCGGCAAAATCAACAACGCAGGTACTCAAGGCTTTCGCAATGTGCAACCGATCCAGGTTTGTTCGGTGGCTGCGCAAAGTGCTGTCTCCGCCAGACACCATTTCCCAAAACACCACATCAAGGCAGAGCATGAGCAACAACGGCTACAACTTTACCGCGCGGGTTCGGAGAGTACTCGCGACAGCTCGCGAAGAATCATCGGCGCTGCATCACGAGTATGTCGGTACCGAGCACCTGCTGCTCGGACTGCTGAGCGAGGGCGAAGGTGTTGCGTGCGCCGTGCTGCATACACTCAACGCCGACTATGATGACATTCGAAGGGACGTGCTGGAACATGTGAAGAAAGGGAGCAGCACTAACGCAACGAGTCCGGATTTGCCGTATACCTCGCGCGCGAAAAAGGTGCTCGAACTGTCAATGAGTGAAGCGCGCGAATTGAACCACAGTTACGTAGGAACAGAACACCTCCTGCTTGGCATTCTTCGTGAGGAAAAGGGAATCGCGGCGCAGGTTCTAACGAATAATGGAATTATCATCAGCAAGGTTCGAGCGGAAACGCTGCGTTTGTTGGGAAGCCCGGACGCTACCGTCAGACGATCACTCGACGCGTGGGAGTCGCCAAACGTCGACACAAGCCGCTCACCGTACAAACTCTCCGCCGTTTTTGTTGAGATGCACTTCGACAATGGCACGACGCTCCGAAAAGAATTCGCGAACGCTGCGTGGGCCATCAAATATCTCGAAAACATGTAACGTATTGCGTTCGAACGAGGATACGAGCGTACGGCCGTTCGTATCCTCGTTCAACCACGCCGATCAATCTTCATCCCACAAACGATCGGCTTTTTCCTCTGCGTTTCGCGCGTGGTGCAACCGACGCTCGGCCGAGCGCTGCTCCAGTGTTGACTCGGTCAGGCACCGAATGTCCGTCGGGCGGATACGAATGAGTGACCCCACGCGGTCGTGAAACTCGATCCACTCGGGCGTGCGCCGCTGGTCGAGCATCGTGCGAATGGTGCACGCAACTTCGTGGTCTACCGCGATCCAACCAAAGGCGCCAACGACCGACACGAAGTCGCCGAAGTGCTCGAAGTTGGGAGATTTCTGAAAGTACCGCTCGATACGGTTCATGATTTTCGAAGTGATGTGTCTCGCCGAGGGGCGCGAGGCAGGCACCTCGCACATTCACTCGACGAAAGTTTTGGGTAGAGCGGGTGACATCGGATCACTGCAATCGGGCATGTGTGTTCCGTGGTTGAGGGTGAGAGGCGTGTGAGTCGCGTGCTTTGCTGCTTGAACAGCACCTGCACCTGCACCAGCACCTGCGGGCACGCTGAGGACCGCCGAGAAAGCGGAGAACTGCTGAGAACTACGGATAGTTGGAAACTGGATTACGGGATCGAATCCCGTTCACGAGCACGCAGCATGAAAAATAGAAATTTGAACGTCACCGCTTTGAGCGAGCGAATCTGTGGCCCTCCGAGAATTCAGGCTGTTCTCAGCAGTTCTCAGCATTCTCGGCGTTCCGGCTGTTGCAGACCCAGTCCAGCGGTCGCGCAAACATCAGTCGCAACCGCAATGAACGTCGAGCGAACCTGCTGCCAACAGCCACCAAACGCGCGAATGTGGGCACGAAAACAAAAGCGCCCCGCCTGACAGTGTGTGCAGGCGGGGCGCGAGGCTCCGAAATCTGAGTGCGAGCAATACTCTACTGAGTACGGACTCCGCAGGCAGATCCTGCACAACTCATGTCACGATCTCGATCGGCGACATCACTGGCGCGCAACCAACCGATAAGCGCGGCCAGGGGCGCGACGAACGCGTCCTCATAGCGGCGTGTATTACTCACGGGTTGGTTGGTTGAAGTGTGTGTCATCTGAGTGAAGTGACAATGGACGAGATGTTGCGACACGAAACAGCCGTGTTCTGCGCCAGCGGGTTTGCTGCAGGCGGACGGGCATTCTAGTCGGAACCGGTGCGTTCTGTCAAGTCCAAACAATTCGCCTTTCGCGTTCACAACATCGTATACAAGTTCGCTGTGCTTCGATTGCGAAGTTGTCGTGGGAAGAATCCGGAGATTGGCTTGTCGGCCATCTGCGAAGCCGCGGCCTACCTCGCGCGCAAGATTACCTCCGCTCGATTAGTTGCCGTTCGCATTACGGAGAGTCATATTCGCGCGACTCCAACAGGCTCGCGACTATCTCCTCTCCACCCACACACGATTTCACCGGACGCGTTGCCATCGTAACTGGTGCTGCGCGCGGATTGGGTCGTGCCATTGCTGCCCGACTGCACGAACGCGGCGCTAGCGTTGCAATTAATGTCCGCGATGAGTTTCGTGCGCACTCGGTCGCACACGCGCTTGGAGAACGCGCGCTGGCGGTGCCGGGTGACATCACGGCTGTGGATGTGCCGGAAAGCATTGTGAACCGTGTGCTCGACAAATTCGGACGTGTTGATATTCTGGTGAACAACGCGGCGCTTGCGCGTTCAACGCGATTTGGTGAACTAACGGCCGAGGAGTGGCGTGAGGCGATGGAGGTAAATTTGACGGCGCCATTTCTCATGACGAAGGCGGTGCTGTCAAGTATGAAGACGCAGCACTATGGGCGCATCATCAACATTTCGTCAACGGCTGGCCGCATGGTGAGCACGTTGGGTGGTGCGCATTACACGGCGTCGAAGACGGGATTGCTTGGACTCACTCGCGCGTCAGCCAAAGAACTTGGCGTTTTTGGGATCACGGTGAATGCGGTGTGTCCGGGCATGATCGACACCGAACTCACGCACGAGCACGCGTCGTCCGAACGGCTGGAACAACTTGCGGCTGGGTTTCCAGTGCCGCGTCTTGGCACTGCGTTGGAGGTGGCGGATCTCGTGTGTTTTGCGGCCTCGGAGGCGGCGGGGTATCTCACCGGAACGTCGCTCGACATCAACGGCGGTGACCTGATGATGTAACGCGCGCGTTTTTTGGGTACCGGGGTCAGAGTCAAACACCAAATCGTTGCGGTACTGGGGTCAGAGTCAAACACCAAAACGTTTTGGTACTGGGGTCAGAGTCAAACATCAAAACGTTGCGCGGGTTTTTGTTTGGTACTGGCGGGTCAGAGTCAAACACCAAATCGTTGCGCGGGTTTGGGGGGTTAGGGTTTGACGCGGCGTCTTTTTGGTACTGGGGTCAGAGTCAAACATCAAATCGTTGCGCAAGGTTTTTGGGTTTGGGGTTTGACGCGGCGTCTTTTTGGTACTGGGGTCAGAGTCAAACACCAAATCGTTGCGTAAGGTTTTTGGTGCGGAGGAAGATTGTTTCGGTACCGGTGTCTGACCCCAGCAGCCCCAAACAACAACATGCAGGCGATGTTTTGATGTCGGCGTCTGCGATCTTTTGGTACTGGTGTCTGACCCCAGTACCCAAACAACGCCGTCGACAAAACGGTACGCTCACCCACTGATCACGATCCCACTCAGGAATTCATGAAAGAGAGCACGCGCGTTCTCGTAGCATTAGGTGTTGCCGTTGCCGTCGGTGTTGCGATAGGCGCATCAGGCAACGCCGCGCTCACACGCGCAGCGGACAGCATTGCACCGATCGGTGCGCTGTGGGTAAACGCTATTCGCATGACTGTCATTCCACTCGTGGTGTCGTTGCTGATCACGGGCGTGGCCTCGGCCAGCGACGTCAAAGCTATTGGGCGGCTGGGCGTTCGATCGCTCGTGGTGTTTTTTGGTTTACTGATCGCGATGTCATTGGTGATGATTCCGCTCGCGGCGTTTGCATTTTCGCTCATGCCACAAATGACTGGAGCGCGACCACCACTGCCCGAAGGCGCGGCGCAAGCGGCCAGTCAACTCGCGGAGGGTGGCACCGTGCAAACGTTCAGCACGTGGCTCACCGGTCTCATTCCAACGAACCCCATTGCGGCGGCGACCAACGGTGCAATGCTGCAACTCGTGTTGTTCACGTTGCTGTTTGCGGTTGCCGTAACACGCATCGCACCGGAATCGCGCTCGGCCATCGTCGCATTCTTTAAAGCGGTTGGGGACGCGATGTTGGTGTTAGTGCGCTGGGTCATCCTACTTGCGCCCATTGGTGTATTCGCGCTCGTGTTGCCGCTCACTGTACACGTTGGTGCGAGTGTTGCCGGCGCGATTGGGTTGTACATCGTTGCGTATTCGGTGCTGTCGATTGTTGGAATGCTTGTGCTCTGTCCAATGGTCGCGCTCACCAGCCGCATCAGCATCAGGAAATTTGCGAGCGCCGCATTACCCCCGCAGATCATTGCGTTCGGATCGAGCTCCTCGATTGCAACACTGCCCGCGCTCGTTGAAAGTGCGGAGAAGAATCTGAAGTTGTCGCCGGACGTCACTGGATTTGTGTTGCCGCTCGCCGTCTCCACACTCAAAATTGCCGGCCCCGTGTCGTGGACCGTTGGTGCGCTCTTCGTTGGATACTTCTACGGCATTCCGCTGCACGCGCGTGAACTCGTACTGATTGGTTTGGCCTGCGTGTTTCTCGCGTTTGGCGTGCCGGGCGTACCGCGCGGTGCGTTCATCATGATTGCGCCCCTGTTTGCGGCCATTGGTTTACCAATTGAAGGCATCGGTATTCTCATTGCAGTTGATGCCATTCCCGACACATTTGCGACGTCACTCAACGTAACCGGCGATCTCGCCGCCACCGCGATTGTCGCGGGGAACTCCGTACAAACTGTTGATGTTCCGTACGCTGCGGTCACGTAACCGGCGATCTCGCCGCCACCGCGATTGTCGCGGGGAACTCCGTGCACACTGTTGATGTTCCGTAGGAACCGATAACGTAACCGGCGAGATCGCGGTGACAACTATTGCCGCGAGGAACTCCGTGCAAACCGTTGATACTCAGCGGGAACCGGGTTGGGCGGGAGCATATCGACAATGCGATCGATCTCCGTCGGCGGCCAATCCTGACTGTTCGTAACACGACGCCTACTCGCGAAATCGACAAAAATCTCGAGCGCTTTTCCCTCGACATAGTTTGCGCACGAAGCCTTGACACTGTCGTCGAAGTATGACGTTGTTTCGTCTGGTTTCGTGCGATCCAACGCTACCAGTGTGCCGCGATTCCACGGCTTTCTGTTTACACGAATTTCCGTGCGACGCACCACATGCACATCGATCACAAAACCCTGCGCCGACTGTACTGTTGTCGCCATTTGCTGCGGCCAACCCACGGCCGGTTCCGTTGACTTGATGTTGTCAACGCGCTCCTTCCAGTGCGCGAGCAATTCATCACGCAGCGCACTCACCGGACGACACCGCACTACTGTGCTGTTCACGATAAACGCCTTGAACTCCGGCGCGGGAAACGACGATAGTATTGTGCCGGCGACCAACAACACCGCGGTTACGGCTATGACACGCCATTGCACCGGCATCGGCCAATGCATCCACCGCGAAATGAAATAACCGGCCACACCAAGGATTGCCCCGAGTGGACCGGTCATGAACACCCCAATCAATGGCCCCATCTGAAACTGGGGATTGAACCTGATAGGTCCCCAAATGCCGGCAACCAGCCCGCAGGCGCCGAGTGTGAGGACCCAGTTCAGCAAGGGCATGGGCTGTTGGCGATTACGTGTGGTTGTGCACGCAAGCGCGTCGCCCGATATCCGTTACTTCTTGGTGGCCGCCGCCTTGAACCACTGGCGGATGCTCAGGAGTTCCGCGCTGTCGTCGACATTCTTTTTGATGATGTCTTCGAGCAGCTTCATGATGGCGATGTTGTCTTCGACCAGCGTTGGTTCGCCGGAGAGGCGAGTGCCGAAGCCGAAGTGTTCGCCCGGTACCATCACGAGTTCATTCTTGAGCACGACGTCGTTCAGTGAATCGGCTACGCGCACAGCGACAAATTTTTTACCTGTCTTTTCCATGTAGCTGATGCGGAGCCCGTCGGCGCTGGACGGCCAGGGCGTGTAGGCGTGCGACTTGCCGTCACTGCCTTCAAACGACGTGGATTCGGTGGTGAGGTTGGGGAAGTTGCGCTCGAACCCGCCTACGTACATCAGTGCGTGTCGCATGAAG
>JBDUBA010000287.1:0-4968 GCA_040004335.1 Gemmatimonas sp. | reverse complement strand
CCACGCGCACCACCGAACGGCTGATTACCAACCACCGCGCCAGTCGGTTTGTCGTTGATGTAGAAGTTGCCCGCCGCCTGACGCAGAATGGACGATGCCGTACGGACCGCCATGCGATCGCGCGCAAACACCGCACCAGTCAACGCGTACGGTGACGTTGCATCAACCAGACGCAACGTGTCTTCCCATTTCGCATCGTCGTATACGTGCACCGACATGATCGGTCCAAAAATTTCTTCGCACAACAAACGGCTGGACGGATCCTGTGCTTCGACCAGGGTCGGCTCGATATAAAAACCCTTGCTCTTGTCAGCGCCACCGCCCGCAATGATCGTTGCCGAACTCTTCGCGAGATCGAGATAGCTCTTGTTGCGATCAAACGCGCGCTCGTCGATCACGGCGGCCACGAAATTGCGGAAATCACGCACGTCACCCTGTTTGATTTCCTTCATCATGGCCACACACCGATCGCGAATGTCCGGCCACAACGATTTCGGGATGTATGCGCGACTGGCCGCTGAACACTTCTGTCCCTGATACTCAAACGCGCCGCGCACAATGCCAACCGCAACGGCCTGCGGATCGGCGCTCGCATGTGCGACGATGAAGTCCTTGCCGCCCGTTTCGCCAACAATACGCGGATACGATTTGTACCCGCCCATGTTCTTGCCAATCGTTTCCCACATGTGATTGAACACGCCGGTGGAACCGGTGAAGTGCACGCCTGCCAGATCGCGATGCTTGAGCGCGATGTTGGAAATCGCAACCGGATCACCGGGCAGGAAGTTGATGACACCCGGAGGCAATCCCGCTTCCTCGAGCACCTGAAATACATTCCACGCGGACAACATGGCCGTTGCGGCGGGCTTCCACAGAACCGTGTTGCCCATCAGCGCGGGCGCGCCGGCGAGGTTACCGCCAATTGCCGTGAAGTTGAACGGAGAGACGGCGTACACAAACCCTTCCAGTGGGCGATACTCGAGCTGATTCCACGAGGCGTGATCGCTGAGGGGTTGTTCGTTATACAGATCTTGCGCGAACTGCGCATTGAAGCGCCAGAAGTCAATCAGCTCGCAGCGCGCGTCAATTTCCGTCTGGTACGCGGTCTTGGCCTGACCTAGCATGGTCGAAGCGTTCACCGTGTCGCTCCACGTTGTCGCCAACAGCTCGGCCGCGCGCAGGAACACCGCCGCACGATCTTCCCAGCGCCAGCTCGACCACTCGGCGTGTGCGGTTGCCGCGGCCGCAATGGCCTGCTCGACATGTGCGGACGACGCCTTGTGGTACTTCGCGATCACGTGCTGGTGATCACACGGCATAATGGACTTGCCGAGTTCGCCCGAGTGAATGCGTTGGCCGCCGATCACAATTGGAATCTCGGCCTGCTCGCCTTCCATTTGGGCAATACGCGCTTTCAGGTTTTTTCTATCCGCCGAACCGGGCGCATAGCTGCGAATGGGTTCGTTTACGGCGGGCGGCACACGGCGCGTACCGTCAAATGCGGCAAAGGACATCGAGTATTCTCCAGGAGCGAAGTCGGGGTGGCCAGTCGCACAGAGCGCGCGCAAAACGGCCAGAACGTGAAATCTAGCTATACTGCTCACCTTATGGCTGAACCCCTCAAGAACCGATTTGGAAACGATGTGCCGCGTCGTATCGGCGCGCAGATTGCCGCGGTTTCGCGGACGTTTGACAACGATGCATTTCTGGCCGACGTCCTCACCGGCTATGAAGAACTTGAACTGATGCCGAGGGCGCGACACATCGCTCGGCGCTTGCGTGTGCATCTGCCCGCGAAGTATCCGGACGCGCTCAAGATCCTGATGCAATCAATCGGACCACGGCCCAAACGCGGCGAGAGCGAGGGGATGGCTGCATTCTATTATGGACCGCATACATTTTTTGTCGCGGAGTTCGGGCTCGATAATTTCGAAATCAGCATGGACGCGCAGTACGAACTGACCCAGCGTTTCACGGCCGAGTTCAGCGTTCGGCCGTTTTTCGAGCGGCACCAGGCGGCAACGCTGGCTCGTTTCAGGCAGTGGGCCACCGATGACAACGCGCATGTGCGCCGGCTCGTCTCCGAAGGGTCGCGACCGCGCCTTCCGTGGGCATCGCGGTTGCGTGCGTTTCAGAAGGATCCCAGCCCGGTAATCGAACTGCTGGAATTGCTCAAGGACGATCCCGAGCTATACGTGCGCCGCTCGGTTGCCAACAACCTGAACGACATTGGCAAGGATCATCCGGATGTGATGGTGGCGGTCGCGAGGCGATGGCTCAAGGGCGCGAGCGACGAACGGCGCTGGCTGGTGCATCATGCGCTGCGGAGCGCGGTCAAGCGCACGGAGAGCGGGGCGCTGGCGGCGCTGGGTTATGGATCGGCGGCCAACGTTTCTATTCGGAACGTGCGCATCGCCCCCGAGCGGTTACGCATTGGACAGTCGGTCACGATCAAACTCGGCGTTGTAAACAAGGCGTCGTTGCCACAACGGGTGTTGGCCGACCTCCGAGTGCATTTCGTGAAATCGAACGGACGGCCCAGCGCGAAAACGTTCAAGCTGCGCACACTTGAACTCGGGCCGAAGGAGGGTGTGGCGCTGCAGAAATCGATTTCACTGAAGCAGCACACCACGCGCAAACACTACCCGGGCACCCATTTGGTCGAGGTGCTCCTGAATGGAAAGGCACGGCGCCTTGGTACCTTCGAAATAACAACCCGATGAAAATTTCCGTTGGCGCGCGGCCTCACCATGCGACGACGTTATGCGCGTTGCTGGCCACAGTTGCGGTCACTGCAACCGGCTGCGTAAAGCCGGATGCCGTGGGCTGGCTCGACAAAACCGAAATGCCTGATCAGCATCCCTCACCACTTTCGTTTCCGGGCGCCGTGGCGTTCGATTCGGCGTGGATCGATACGAGCCGAGCTGCAGCGTTCGCGCGCACACAGGATCTCTTACGTGAGGCGGGTGCCGTTTCGATGCTGGAGGGGGTCCTGACCGCGATGCCAGAGGCCAAGGAGACGATTACGGGGCAGTCAGTTGCTACATCAATAGCAGCTGTGCAACCAGGCGCACCAACAACCGGAAGCATGGGCGGAATGAATCACGCGATGCCAACTCCGGCGACATCGCGCGCGTTGCAGATTCCCGGTGCCGATTTGGGATCGGCCGACTATCCGCAGGACGTTGCTCGGTGCGCGCGCAGTTTGCGCGTCGCGGATGTTCCGGGAAAAGGGCGAGTCGCCGTTTGGTGGTCCAAGCGTGACAAAGGTCGCGTTTTTCTTGTTGCGGCGTGGCAACTGACTGGAAACAGTGCGCCCGATACCATCCGAGCGTGGCGTGGGCCGGTCAATGTCGACACGCTCGATCAGGGCGCGGGTGACGCGAATGCCGTGGAACGCGGCGCCGTTGGCTGTGATCGTGCGGCGCCTGGACTCGCGGTCGATCCACAGAACGACTATGTCCACGTGGCGTATGCGCTCAATGCACCCGAAGGCGCCGGTGTGTTTTACGCGCATCAGATGGATCCGCGCGCGCCCTTTGAATCGCCCATCGTAATGATGTATGGCGATCGACGCATGGGTGCTGCCCGTGTGGCGACGTCGGGCGATGTTGTGGCGGTGGTGTACGAGGATCCGAACGCACCATTGGGACGCGGGCGGATTGGTTTGGCGATTTCGCGCACATCGGGCCATTCGTTTGAACCGCGCGTCAACGCGAGTCGAACGGGGCGGGCGGTCGATCCGTACGTGCTCATTCGGGGTCGTGCGGCCGTCGTCGGATGGACCGAAGTTGATTCCACCGTGAGTGCGACCGCGGCGTTTCGCCTGCGGCGAGCAACGATTCGCTAACCCACTTCACTAAAACAACCATGCATTTTCTGGGCGCACACTGCATCGACAACGGCGGCATCCACATGGCGGCGCTCCGTGCGGGCCGCTCGGGAATGAAGGCGCTGCAGATTTTCAGCGCGATTCCGAAGTTCTACAACGACAAAGCGGGCATGAAGCCCGAGAAGGCCAAGAAGTTTCTCGAGGCGTTGAATGCTTCGGGGATCTTGCCCGATCATGTGATTGTGCACGCGGCCTACGTGCTGAATTGCGGCACGCCGGAAGCCGAAAAGTGGGCGCGTGCATCGGCGGGGCTGGCCAAAGAGTTCGAGCGCAGCACTGCGTTGGGAGTGCGCGGCGTGTGTTTTCATCCGGGCGCGGCAACGGATGGTGATCGCGAAGCGGGGTTAGCGCGCGTGGGGCTGGCAATGCAGAAGGCGCTCGAAGCGGTGCCTGAAGGCCGGACGCGATTGCTGATCGAGAACACCGCGGGTGCCGGTAACACACTTGGTAGAACTCCCGACGAAGTGGCCGCGATGCTTTCCGTGATTCCGAAAGCATTGCGCGCGCGCACGGGGTACGGACTCGATACCTGCCACTTGTACGCCTCGGGTTACGACCTGGCCGAGTCGAAGGACAAGGTGCGCGAAGTGCTCGATTCATTCGAGAACGCGACTGGCGAACCGCCGGCATTTTTCCATTTCAACGACAGCGAAGGTGCGCTCGCGTCGAACAAGGATCGTCACGCACTCATTGGCGAAGGGAAGATTGGCGCCGCCGCTTTCGGGTGGTTGCTACACGACAAGCGCACGCAAAACGTGCCGGTGATCATGGAAACGCCTCAGGAAAATTTCGAAATTGCCGACGACGATGACGCGCCGGATCCGTGGGATGTGCGGTCGATGGAGCTGCTGCGAACACTCGCAACGGGCGCAAAAAACGCCTGAAGAGGCATGGATGCATTTTCTCATTCGGGGCTCATAGGGAAAATTTGCGTATTCCCCTATTGCGCAGCGCCTATAGTGACGTAGCTTGTGCGGCGTCCGCGGTTGCGCGGAACATTTAAATCAAAACGTCCGACGCGATCCGTTCGGGTCAACCAAATCAGGAGAATCCATGGCCGCTGCGAAGAAGTCCGC
>JBDUBA010000502.1:0-4968 GCA_040004335.1 Gemmatimonas sp. | reverse complement strand
GTTGCGCTCACTGAGTTGGGCGCATTCAAACAGGGATTGTTTTTTGTGCAGGATCCGGGTGCAACCTTGGTGGCACGTTACGCAGCCGTTCCAATTGGTGCTGTGGTCGCCGATCTGTGCGCAGCGCCTGGCGGAAAGACGTTGGAAATGTCACGTACTGCGCACGTTGTGATCGCGTGTGATCGACAAGCGCTCCGTGTTGATCGCATGGTGTTGGGGATTGGTCGCGTTGATGCCAGCAACGTCCTGGTTGTGGTCGCGGACGCAATTAAGCCGGCAATCAAACCCGTGGATGTGGTGCTGGTTGACGTCCCCTGCACTGGCACCGGCACCTTTCGTCGTCACCCCGATGCGCGGTGGCGCCTCAAGATTTCTGATTTCGCCGTGATGGGTGCGCTGCAGAAAGGCATTCTGCGTGCGGCCGCTGCGGTCGTGAAGCCCGGTGGATTGCTCGTGTACAGCACCTGTTCGCTCGAGCCCGAAGAAAACGATCAGCAGGTTGATGCGTTTCTGTTATCGCATCCGGACTTCACACTCGAAGCGCCACCTGCGCGGACGGTTGTAGACGAAGTACTCGACAACGGTCGCTTGCGCGTGTTGCCGCAACTCCATGGTGTTGACGGTGCGTTTGCGGCTCGCCTTCGGAGGAGCGCATCGTGATGGCGAAGCGTCGCACAACAAACACAACGCTTCGCACTTGGCTCATTCGCGCCGCGATCAGTATTGCGATTGGAATCGTTGCCGGTTTCGGTTTGGGTGCGGTGGCGGTACGCGTGCTGCAACCACCTGTTACCGTTTCGGTTGACCCCGGCGCCGACAGTACCCGCAAACCGCGTGGTCCGGTTGTCGCGAACGAAGAACCTGCCGCCGAACCAGAGAAGCCGAAAAACGGCATCGTTGTACCACAGTTGATTGGTATGGAAGAGGGCGATGCGCGGCAGGCAATTGTGCACGCGGGGTTCACCATCGGATCCGTCACATTCAAAGCTGGTCCACCGCCAATGGGCAATGTCGTAGCATCGTTTCCCGTTCCGGGCGAGGCTGTTGTGTTGCCTGCAATGGTGAACCTCATTCTCAGTGACGGAAAAGGTAGAGCCGACTCGGCCGCCGTTCCGCCTCCGCAAGACGATAATTCCTAAGACACTCCAGAACGCTTCATGACTGTTCGTATCGCTCCATCCATACTCAGCGCCGATTTCGGCAAACTCGCGGAAGACCTTGCCATGTGTGAGGCCGCAGGCGCCGATTGGATTCATGTTGACGTGATGGACGGCCGCTTTGTGCCAAATCTGTCCTACGGCGCCAAGATCATCGAAACGGTGAAGCGCTACACGCCGCTGCCAATTGACGTACATCTCATGGTAGTCGAGCCTGAGAAATATTTTCAGGATTACGTGAGCGCTGGTGCAAGTGTGCTCACGATTCATCAAGAAGCGGCGCCACATCTCGATCGCCAGCTAAACGCCATTCGTGAACTGGGTGCACAAGCTGGGGTAGCAATTAATCCGGGTACTCCGGTTGAGACGCTCCGCGAAGTGGCACACTTACTCGATCTTCTGCTTATCATGTCGGTGAATCCTGGTTTCGGCGGACAGCAATTCATCGACTACAGTCTCGACAAAATCAGTCGTGCGCGCGCAATGCTGCACGCATGTGGCAGTACCGCAGCGCTCGAAGTTGATGGTGGTATCTCGCGCGACACGATCACGAAGTGCTGGCGCGCCGGCGCCGACACGTTCGTCGCGGGCAACGCCATCTTCTCGGCACAAAACCCGTCCGTCGAAGTTGCGCTGCTTCGCGGACTTTGCTCTGTGAGCACATGACCGCCAGACAGCAGTGGGCCATTGTTGGTATCGTCGTCGCAATCCTGGGCGGCGGACTGTGGGCGGCTTCGCACTTCATGGGCGAAGAACTTGCGCCGGTTAACATCGGCAGCAAGGCGCCGGTGTTCAAAGCCGCGACGGTTGATGAAACACCGTTGGTGAAAACGCTCAAGGATTACAAGGGCGATGTCGTGTTGCTCAACATCTGGGCAACGACCTGCCCACCATGTCGTCAAGAAATGCCCAGCATCGACAGTTTGTACCAACAGTACAAAGGCAAAGGGTTGCGTGTTGTGGCCATTAGCACCGACCCACCCGGGATGGCGCAGAACATTCGGGATTTCGTCAAACAATACAAACTGTCATTCGACGTACTGTACGACTCAGTCGCTACCATCAATCAGCAATATCAGATTTACGGGTATCCGTACTCGTTCATCATTTCACGCGACGGCGTTATCCACAAGAAGTGGGTTGGTCCTGACGATTGGAATTCAGCGGACAATCGAAAGCTGATCGAACAGTTGCTGGCTGAATCGCACTGATGGCGAACGAATTGCCTTCCGGCGTGTGAAATACGGCCCCGAAGTGGGTCGTGCCGCTGTGGCACTTTTTCTCGCGGGTTCATTGTGGCTCGTTGTGAGTGCCGAGGAAACAACGGCTGAGTGGGTGTCGGTGCGCGTGGCGCTCGATCTGGATGCAACGATCGCGTTGGCGGAAGCTCCGCCAACTGTGCGCGCGTACGTTGTGGGACGCCGTCGCGATCTGTTCAAACTTATTTCGTCACCACCAACGTTTCAGCGCGCCATTACGGAAGATGATCGGGACAGCGTACGCGTCGAGTTACGCGCGCAGGACCTCGACATGCCCGCGGGGACTGACATTTCCGTGCGCGATCTGCGTCCGCGTCTGTTGACGTTTCGCTTGAAGCGTCGAGACGCGACATCGCAGTCTGGCGATACGTCTCAATCCAGCCGCCGTGCTGATTCCGCGACGTATGTTGTGCCGCCCGATACCGTTCTCGATTCCATCGCGCGCGCCAAACTCATATCCGATAGCATCGCGGCCGCCGCCGCGTTCAAGCGCGATTCAGTGTTGCCGCCGAAAACGCGCAAGCCGCCGCTATAACCAATCGCATGCGCATTCTCGGAATCGAAACATCGTGCGACGAAACGTCCGCGGCGGTCGTCGAAGGTGAAGTTGCGGCACCGCAACTGCGTTCGCTGGTTATTCTGTCGCAAGATGTGCACGCGCTGTTTGGTGGCGTCGTTCCGGAGATTGCCAGTCGCGCACACTTAACGGGAATTGTTCCAACCGTGAATGCAGCGTTGCGCGACGCCGGCGTGTCGCTCGATGACATTGACGGAATTGCAGTAACGCACGCACCCGGACTTGTTGGTGCGCTGTTGGTGGGTGTGAGTTACGCGAAGGCGCTGGGATTTGCCCGCAATATTCCAGTCATTCCCGTGCATCATCTTGAAGGCCATCTGTTTGCGACGCTGCTTGAAAACAGCGACGCTACTCCGCCGTTTACGGCGTTGCTTGTGAGTGGCGGTCACACGCTGCTGCTGGATGTGCCCGAATGGGGCCGATATCAACTCCTGGGCCAAACCCGCGATGATGCTGCGGGTGAAGCGTTTGACAAAGTTGCGAAACTATTCGGACTTCCGTATCCGGGCGGCCGGCCGTTGGAGGAACTCGCGCAAACGGTCAGTGCTTCCGCCTATCGGTTTGCACGTCCCATGGTGCGTTCGTCGTCGGTACCAGGCGATGCCGACTATTACGATCTGTCGTTCAGTGGACTCAAGACGGCCGTGTTGACCGCTGTACGCGCGATACAGGCGGACGGTGGTGATGTCGCGCAAGAGCGTGCGGCGCTGGCGCTCGCGTTTCAGGATTCCATGATCGACACGCTGGTCGAAAAAACCGAACGGGCGGCGCGCAATTTCAAGCGTAAGCGTATTGTGATTGGTGGCGGCGTTTCCTGCAATTCGGCGCTGCAGGCAGCGATGAGGGCGCGGTTCACCGCACGAGGCGCAACGGTATATGCTCCGTCACCTCGTCTGGCCACCGACAATGCCGCAATGATTGCGGCGGCTGGTATGTTTCGCATGAGCGTGGGTGATCGCGCTTCGCTCGGCCTCACCGCTCAGGCAACGCTTCCAATTCCCGGTGTGTTCTAACCTGCCGATTCGCGGCCGGTTTGTGCATGTCTCAAGACGTTTCTCTTCCTCTCGGTTGGCATGAATCCGCAAGGCATCATTCACCATCCTACTGTTCTCAAATTTGGGCCGCTTCCCGAAGTTACTGGTTTCGGGATAGCTGTCCTGCTGGCGTTTGTAGTTTCGCAAATCATTTCCCAGCGCGAATTGTGGCGTCGCGGGCAGGACTTCGAAGCGGACAACGTTCCTGATCTGATCATCGCTGCGTTGCTTGGTACGCTGGGTGGATCGAAGGGATATTATGCCCTACTTACGCACGATTGGCATTCGATCCTGAGTCGTGGTGGATTTGTATTCTGGGGTGGATTTATGGGCGCCGTGGTCGCGTGCTGGGCTACCATCCAGTGGAAGAAACTCAAGTTTCTGCGCATTGCCGACGTTGCAGGCCTCGCAATTGCCGCGGGATATTCCATTGGGCGTACCGGATGCTGGGCTGTTGGTGATGACTACGGTCGTCCGTTTTCCGGTCTGCTGGGCGTCAAGTTTCCCGAAGGCGCGCCGCCGTCAACTGTGATGAACATGTCGCAGCAGTTCGGTGTGCAGTTCCCTGATGGAGCCGATCCGTTAACCGTCGTAGCGGTGCATCCCACGCAGTTGTATGAAACTGCTATGGGATTTGTCATCTTTCTCATTCTCTGGCGCAATCGCAAGCATCAGAACGCCGAGGGATGGTTGTTTGGTTTGTGGTGCGCGCTCGCTGGCACCGAACGATTCATTATTGAATTTTTCCGTGCAAAGGACGACCGCTTTATCGCGGGACTTACGCTCGCGCAGATTATTGGTCTCGTGATCGCATTGACCGGAGTGGTGGTGATGGCAGGAAAGCGGCGGCGTTTGGATCTCGGCTGACAATATTTCCGCCGCGCAGCACGGACCGGGTCAACGGACCGGGTCAACGGACCGGGTCAACGGACCGGGTCAAC
>JBDUBA010000450.1:0-16851 GCA_040004335.1 Gemmatimonas sp. | reverse complement strand
CGCCGATACGCGCGCGACTTGAGCTGATACTGCCCATCGCTCCAGAGTACCGTAATGAGCACGTTGTACAACCCGGCTTCATCGCTGACCGGTGACACGGCGGTCTTCCACTTGTATTCATCCAGCGGCGCCGGAAATTCTCCTTGCGCGACCGTGTCGGGCAACGTCTGCAAATCACGATCGTTGCTCAGCAAGTCCAGGAAATCGAGACGCGAGGTTGCAAGCGCTTCCACCACCAGCGCGCGCTGGGCGCGAGCAGTCGTGCGGTACTGTGACCCCACCGCCGACAACGCTGCAGCGGATACCGCGCCAACGATTGCAACTGCTGCAACGGCTTCAAACAGCGTGATGCCTTTGCGTGCGCGTCGCGCGGACCGCTTGCGTGAACGGGTGACGCATGCGCGCGAAAGGTGAGGCCGAGTTAGACCGGCAACCGCGGTCGGTGGGCCCGCGCTTTGCTCGGTGTTTGCGTTATCGCGCGACAAGTTTCGCCTCCCCTGTCCACGCATCAACGAACAACACGTTCGTCGTTCCAATCCCACGCACGATGATCGAATCTCCCAATACCGCACCGGTTGGCTTGAACGTGAATTGCAACCGATCCAGCGGGGTTTCGATTGTTTCGGCGTCGCCTAGTGTAAACGTGCTGTCGATCATCACGCCCATGCCGCCGGTGCTGCTGGTGTCAACGCGATAGCGGCTGGCGACGGGATCGATGCGCACGGTCACGACGTAATTGCGTTCAATGGCGAAGTTTCGCGCTTGTCTCAGCAACGCGAGCAGCTGAGCACCAGCGGTTTCCGGTTTGCCATCGCCCAGACGGGAAAGTGCGGGCGCTACGACCGATGCCGCGACTGCCATGATAACCAGGCAGACCGCCATTTCCATGAGCGTGAACCCATGACGCGCGCGCGGGCGGACGCGCGACATGTTTGCGCTCGTTCTGCGCAACGGTCCGCAGTGCCAGCTGGTGAACGCGAGCAGCCTGTTCACCGGAACGATCCGGCGTTGATACCGTAAATTGCCTGCAACAACGACATCGCCACAAATGCGACAATCAAACCGAAAATCACGATCATCACAGGTTCGGCCAACGTGGCCAATCGCTGCGTGGCGCGCTCGGTACGTTCTTCGAAAATTTCCGCGGCTTTGTGCAGAAATGCGCGCAGCTGTCCCGCGTCTTCGCCAACACCAATCAGCTGCGTCAACAACGGGGGATACAGCGAGCTTTCGCCCACGGCTTGCCTGAGCGACGTTCCCTCGCGCACACGCGCACGAATCTGTTTCACGTCATCACGTGCGATAGGATCGTCCACCGACTCGATTGTATCATCCAGCGCGAGCAGTAGGGGTGCACCACCGCCCAACAACACCGACAACAATCGCGCGAGGCGCGCGGCCAGCGCATACCGGCGAAGCGTGTTCACCAATGGCACGGCTAACAGAAAACGCGACCAGAAGCGCGCGCCTTTCTCACTGGTATTTATCCACGCCGACATCGATCCAAAAAACACCGGAATCAACAGGAACACCGGCCAAACCCGGCGCAAGAATGCCGAAACGTTGAGCAGGAGTGTAGTCGAGGCGGGGAGTTTTGCGCCGCTGCCTTGCAACAGTCCCACAAACCGTGGCAACACGAACAGCATCAACACGCACACGGCGGCGGTTCCTGCGACGGCCAGCAGAATTGGATAGATCGCGGCCGACAACACTTTGCCGCGAATCGCTTCTTCACGGTCGAGTTGTTCGGCGAGCCGTGCAAATGTTGTGTCAACATCGCCGCTGCGTTCGCCGGCGCGCACCAGGCCAATGTAGATGGGCGGAAACAATCCGGGATGACGCGAGAGCGCAGTACTCAATGTTTCGCCGCGCTCAATGTGTGTGCGCACGTCCAACATCGCGGCTTTTACATCGCCAGTGGTTACGCCCGTTGCCGCATTGATTGCTTGCGACAACGGCATGCCCACTGGCAGCAAGGTTGCGAGCGCACGCGTGGCTTCAAGCACTTCGCGTTTTCGCCCGAAACGGAATTTCAGTTGCGTTGTTTCGGCTTCTGACTCGGCAATATTCAGTACAAACAGGCCGCGCGATTCGAGCGACTGCGTTAATGCACCCGTGCTCGATGCCTCCTCGCGCCCTTTGCTTTTTTTGCCGGCGGTGGTAACCGCTTCGTACGCGTACGTCGGCATGGCGCGACCGCCGAGCCTACTTCCAGCTCAGGATGTCGGCGTCTTCGCCTTCACCACCCAGCTTTCCATCCGCCCCATACGATATGAGATCGAACCCCAACGGATTCGACTCGCCCGGGAAGATGTACACGTAGGGTTTGCCCCACGGATCATTGGGGACTGCTTTCCGGAGATACGGCTGCTTCCAGTTCGCAGGCGGATCGATGGTGGGAAGCGACGTCAGCGCGTCCAGCCCCTGTTGCGAGGTGGGATACGTGCCGTTGTCCAACCGATACGCGTCGAGCGCGCTACTCAGATTCTCGATTTGCGCGCGCGCGGTTGTGGATTTGGCTTCGCCCACGTTTTTGAAGATGTTGGGTGCCACGAGGGTTGCCAGAATCGCGATCACGACAATCACGACCAGAATTTCGATCAGCGTAAAACCTGAGCGACGGCGGGCGGTCTTCGCGGGGCGGGACAACGGGCGTGCGGTACGTGTGGCAGTAGCAGGCATGGGCCAGAGCAGGAAGGGAGGGGCAGGCTGAAGTAGGACACCGAAGGAAGCCGGAGCGTTCACGCCCTACGCAGCCGACTTTGTACAGGGTTCGTCGGTGACGCTTATCTCTTTCCCGTTGGATGCGGGAATCTTACCAACGTTAATGGCCCGCCCAACCGCATTCCGTCATTTGGCCGCTAATTAAAAGTGGCCACGGCTTCAGTGAACACGTGGCCACTAGTTGAACATGCCGGTCCCATCCCGGGCTCTCGGCGGCCCTCGGTACCGGATAGAACTGAAGTGGCGGCGATCATAGATTTGACCTTCTCGTCCATTCGTAGCGGGCGGCCGACGGAGAAGGAGTGCAGTGTGCGCTCGAACAGGACAAGCATATATTTTAAGTAATAACTATATTTATTGTAGTTACTAGCGTCAAGACCCGATGGAAAGGCATATTTATGAGCATGAACCACAGACCATTAGTGTGCGCCCAGTTTCATCGCGCCGTGGAGTTGATCGGGCGGCGGTGGTCGGGCGCCATCATCTTTTTGCTGTTGAAGTCGACGGCGCGTTTTGCGGATTTGCGCGCCGGTATTCCGGGCATTACCGACCGCATGTTGAGCGAGCGACTGCACGAACTGGAAAGTGAAGGCATTTGCAGCCGCACTGTTGTTCCCGAAACTCCGGTGCGCGTGGAATATGCGCTCACCGAAAAAGGGCACGCACTTGCACAGGTCATTGATTCAATTGGCGTTTGGGCGCACGACTGGACGGCGGTGACCGATTCCGAAGGTACGCCGGTTGTCGATCCGGCGGCGTTGCCTGCGGCAGTGGCCAACGGTTAAAGCGACTACGATCGCGGCGAGGGCGCCTCGGTCGCTCCTGACAAGGGGTCCCGGTCGTGAATTTCAATTCTTGGCCTCTTGATTCCCGCACGCAATGGGCGATAATCCAGCGTTCGACCCCGACCGCCGAATGGCTCGGGCTATATCGTTGCAGAGTTGCGACAAATAGGTGCGCTACGGTTCGCCGCGGCGCGATAGCTTTGCGCGGTCGATCGGGACGATTCGCTCCCGAGAGGACAACACCTTTCTGGAGACGCGTGATGAAGCGCTGGTTACAACGGTACGCAACGGTAACCTTGACCGTGATGGTTGGGGTTTTGGGTTTTCTGGCATCGGGTTCAGTCGTTTCCGCGCAGGTTACCACGGGCTCGATGTCCGGCACCGTGCGGGGGCCCAACGGTCCCGTGGTCGGCGTTCGAGTCGCCGCCGTGCACCAGCCGTCGGGAACCACATATCAGGCAGTGTCGCGCGCGGATGGACGCTTTCTGATTCCTGCGATGCGCGTGGGCGGTCCGTATACGGTTACCGCAATTTCGATCGGTTTCGAGCGCAACGCACAGGAAGGGATCGAAGTCACGCTCGGCAACTCGACTGACATCAACTTCGATTTAAAGACATCGGCCGTGATTTTAACGGGCGTGCAGGTCACGGCGACGGGCGGCGCGCTCAGTTCGAGTATTACAGGCGCGTCCACGACGATTCCAAGAGAAGCCTTAGCCGCGTTCCCGACCATTGGCCGCACCATTACCGACTTTACGCGCCTTGTTCCTCAAGCGTCCGGTTCGTCGTTTGCCGGTCAGGACAATCGCCTTAATAACTTCACGCTCGACGGCTCGTACTTCAACAACTCGTTCGGGCTATCAGGCCAGCCGGGCGGCCGCACGGGCGTGTCGCCCATTCCGATCGACGCCATCGAGCAGTTGCAGGTCAACATCGCGCCGTTCGACGTACGCCAGGGTGGATTCACCGGCGCCGGCGTAAATGCGGTCACCAAGTCCGGCACGAACCAGTTCAAGGGCTCCCTGTACTACAGCACGCGCAATGAGGGGCTCGTCGGCGACAGCTCGGCCGGTGTGTTCTACAATAAGGGTACCTTCAAATTCACGCAGCCGGGTGGGTACATCAGCGGCCCGATCATCCGGAACAAGCTGTTCTTCTTCTTCAACTACGATCAGGATGAGAACGCCCTGCCGGCCACAAGCTTCCTGCCGAACAAGGGCGGCGAGACGGTCGGTGGCAATACAACGCGCGTGCTGCAGTCGGACATCGACCAGCTCAGTACGTTCCTGAAAGACAAGTTCAATTACGTGACTGGTCCCGCGTACGGCTACAATCTGACCACGCCGTCCGCCCGTTACATCGGCAAAATTGACTGGAATGTGAACGACCGCAACAAATTCAGCTTCCGATACAGCCAGCTGACGTCGCAGTCCGACAATCCGGTCTCGAATTCCAACTCGCTCGGGACGACCGGAAACCGTCGCGATAACATCAACTCGATGAGCTACCAGAACTCCGGATACGCCATCAAGGAAAACATCAATTCGTACATCGGCGAGCTCAATTCGCAGATTGGTTCGAACATGTCAAACCAGGTTATCGCCGGCTACACGAAGAACGACGAAAGCCGTGTTTCCAAGGGCACACTGTTTCCGCTCGTCGACATTAACAACAACAGCAGCACGTATCTGTCGTTCGGGTTCGAGCCGTTCACGCCGAACAACATTCTCAAATACAACACGGTCCAGTTCCAGGACAATTTCTCGATCTACCTGGCCAAGCACGACATCACGCTTGGTGTCACGGCGCAACGCTACCAGTCGGACAACGGTTTCTCTCCCGGCTTCCAGAGCGCGTACGTGTACAACTCCCTCGCCGACTTCTACACCGACGCGAACGACTATCTCGCGAACCAGAACCACACGGCGTCTCTCGTGACGCTCAACCGGTTCCAGGTCCGGTACAACAACATCCCAGGCCTCGACGCGCCCATCCAGCCGCTCAGGGTAAAAACCTACGGTGCCTATCTGCAGGACGAGTGGCGCGTGACTCCCAATCTGAAGGTCACCGCTGGTGCGCGCTTTGACCTGCCGGTGTTCGAGAATACGGCGTTCAACAACGCGCAGGCGAACTTGCTCAACTTCCGCGACCAGACTGGCGCCACGGTGCAATACAACACCGGCAGGCTGCCCGATGCCAACATTCAGTTCTCGCCGCGCCTCGGCTTCAACTGGGACGTTACTGGCGATCGTCGCACCGTGGTACGCGGTGGAACCGGTGTGTTCAGCGGCACGCCGCCGTACGTATGGATCTCCAATCAGATCGGCAACACCGGAGTGCTCACCGGCTTTCTCCAGGCGGACGCCACCAAAGCCTATCCGTTTAATCCGGATCCCAACACGTACAAGCCAAAGACGGTCACGGGTGCGCCCGCGGCGGCGTATGAACTCGACGTCACTGATCCGAAGTACACGTTCACGCAGGTGTGGCGTACCAACCTGGCGGTCGATCGTCGGCTGCCGTGGGGACTCGTCGCGACAGCCGAAGGACTGTACAGCCGAGAGATGAATGGTCCGTACTACATCAACGCCAACCTCCCGGCGTCAACGCTCAACTTCACGGGTGCCGATCAGCGTCCGCGCTACATCACGACGAACAACGCCAATCGCATCAACAGCAACATCAGCGCGGCGTACGTCATCAGCAACGTGTCAACGGGTTACTCGTACAATGGCTCGGCCTCGCTCCAGAAGGAGTTTACGAACGGCTTCTTTGCCAAGGCGGCGTACTCGTACGGCGTAACGAAAAACTCGTTCGACCCAGGCTCCACTGCCGGCACGAACTGGACGGCCAACGCGATGTCGGCCGACCCGAATAACCCGGGTGTGCAATACTCGGCCAACTCGCCGGGCAAGCGCTTCTTCCTCGCGCTCTCCTATCGCAAGGAATACTTCAAGTTCGGTGCAACAAGCGTTTCACTCTTCACCGAAGGTCGTACGCTCGGCAACACGAGCTACATCTTCAGTGCCGACGCCAACGGCGATGGAGCAGCACAGAACGACTTGATTTACGTCCCGCGCAGTGTCTCGGAAATGAACTTCCAGCAGTACTGCGTGAGCGCGACCGGCTCGGTCGTGACCAACTGCACAACGGCGGCCCGCACCTTTACTGTGGCGGACCAGCAGAACGCGTGGGACGCGTTCATCAATCAGGATCCGTACTTGAAGGACAAGCGCGGCCAGTACACCCAGCGCAATGCGGTCTTTCTGCCGGTCAACTTCCGCACCGACTTGGGGCTCACGCAGGAAGTCTTCCAGAACCTGGGCGGAAAACGCAACTCGCTGTCCATCCGACTGGACGTGTTGAATCTCGACAACCTTCTGAACAAGAAATGGGGCGCTGGTCGCCGTCTCGTGTCGAATTCTCCGCTCCTGCCGCAAGGCGCGGACGCCAACGGCGCGCTGCTCTACCGTCTCCGAAACTTTGGCACGGATCTGATGAAGACCACGTACCAGTCCACTGCCGGGCTCCCGGATGTGTGGCGTATGCAGCTGGGTGTGCGTTACACCTTCAACTGATTTCGTCGAGCATCGCCAGCTCGTTGGTTATTGCACCGGCCGCCACGGAAGTTCGTGGCGGCCGGTGTGTTTGTATGCCCACGTGACGTTTGCGCCGACAGCAATCCGGCGAAGTGACGAGCCGTGTCAGCACCTGCAAGTTCGCAGCCGATGTGCGCTCGACTAATCCTGCCGAAGTGCCGACATCGGATTGACTCGTGTCGCCCGCCGAGCGGGGATGTAACACGCGAGTAACGCCACAGCAGCGAGTGATAACGCAGCGCCAACAAAAATGGTCGGATCCTGCGCCGGCACGTCGTACAACATTGAAGAAAGCGAGCGCGACATCGTCAGTGACAACATTGCGCCCAGGACAATGCCGGTGAATACCAACCACGCGCCCTGCTTCATCACCAGCCGCAACACATTCGAACTCTGTGCACCCAACGCCATGCGTATGCCAAGTTCGCGTGTGCGTGCGTTGACCGCATTGGCCATCAGTCCGTATAGTCCAATAACCGCCAGCACGAGTGCAAGCCCCGCAAACGCGTTAACGAGAATTGAGTTGAAGCGACGGGGCGCCACCGAACGCTCAACTTCCTTGCTGATCGCATAGAACTTGCTGACAGGCTGAAGTGGATCAATTCGCAACACAATGTTCTTGAGCATTCCGCGAACGACGGTTTCGGAAAGGCCAGTTCGCATCACGATCACTCGGGGATCGATATTGCGTTGCGCCATGGGCAGAAAAATCTGCGGCATCGGTTTTACATCAAGCGACGTCTGCGCTACGTCCTCAACCACCCCAACAATCGTCGGGGGTGTTGTCATATCAACCGAGTCGACAGTTATCATGGCAGACTTTCCAACGGCAGTCTGGCCAGGAAACAGCAGATGGGCGGCGCCTTTCGTAATCATGATCGTGCGCGGTGCACCAATCACGTCGGTGGCATCAATGAAACGACCGGCAACGAGATGCAGTCCGGCTGCGCGTGCATAGTTCGCATCAACACCGCTAAATGCCACATCCACTTTTTCGGGCGAGTTGGGAACGCGCGGAATCTGTTTGCTGAACACCCATCCCCCAAGTGGACGTGCGCCGCTTAACGACACCGCATCAATTCCCGGTACGCCACGCAGTTCGTCGGCCACACGCGCATAAAAAGCGCTCTGTTGTTGATCCTCGGGATAACGCGTGGACGGCAGAGAGAAATACGCTGAATACACGTTGTTCGCCGTAAAACCGGGATTCACCGAAATTGCGCGCGAGAAACTGGTGGCAAGCAGTGCAGCACCCGTTAGCAACGTGAGCGCGGCCGCAACTTCAAACACAACAAGCGATGCGCGCACGGTGCGCTCTGCGCGAGAGCTGCTCGCCTTACTCGTGCTTGCGCCCAACACCGCCGACGGACCAGAACGTGCACCGGTTAGCGCGGGCGCCAACCCGAATAACAAGGCCGCCACAATCGAGATAAATGCGGTAAACAACAACACCATTCCGTCCACCTTGATGTCGCTCACCCCGGCAACACTGGCCGGACTGAGTCTTACAAAACCGCCCACCAGCACGACTGGAATAATCGCCCCTAACGCACCACCGATAAACGCGAGTATTGAACTCTCAACGAGTAACTGACGAACGAGCCGCCAACGACCCGCGCCGAGCGCAAGGCGCACCGCAAACTCGCGCTGGCGGGAGGCGGAGCGGGCGAGCACGAGGTTCGCCACGTTCGCACACGCAATCAGAAGCAACACTACAACCGCGGCCAGCAAAATTGACAACGGTTTGCGCACGGAACCAAACAACCGGTCGTGTAATGTCATTACCGACGGCGTCGCACCAATGTTGTATGTCTTGCGAACCGAGTCGACGCGGAGCACAAACCCTCGCAGATCTCGCTGTGCTGTTTCAATTCCCACGCCGTCACGCAACCGCGCCAGCACGCTGAAGTTGAATTCTGAACCAGGCTGATTTGGCACTTTGAACGGAATCCAATATTGGGCCTGCGCCGGAAACGCGAAACGGCGCGGCATCACGCCGATCACCGTGCGTTGGCGACCACTCATGGACACAACGCGATTGATGATGGTGGAATCGCCGCCAAACATATTTTGCCACAGCGGATAACTCAGCACGACAACGCGCGGTGCTCCCTCGGCCGCATCGTCGGCGTTGAACGTTCGACCAATCACCGCACGCATCCCCATCACCGAAAAGAATGCCCCCGTTGCTGCAGCGCCGTTGATCTCAATGGGATCGCCTTGTCCGGTGAAGACCGTTGTCGAGAGGGTGTGCTGAGCGATCGCGCTAAACGAGCGCGCACCCTGCATCCACAGATCAACGGCCAACTGCCCGGCGCCGTCCTGATCGACACCTTTGTTTGATTCCGACAGCGACACAATCCGGTCGGCATTCGGATACGGCAACGGACGCAGCAACACTCCGTTGACGATCGCAAAAATGGTACTCGTTGCCCCGATGCCGAGCATGAGTGTGACAATCACGGTGAAGCTGAAGAGCGTGTTCTTGCGTAACAGTCGCACGCCGTGCCGCACATCGGCCGAGAGATCGTCCAACCACCGTACTCCGTGTTCGTCGCGCACATTTTCCTTGAATCGTTCAACACCGCCAAACTGCGCGTGGGCAGTGCGCCGCGCGTCGTCGGGGTTCATGCCGCGCTTGATATTCTCTTGCGTTTCGCGTTCGATGTGGAAGCGCAACTCTTCGGCAAACTCGGCGTTGATGGCCGTGGGTTGCAACATCGAACGCAGACGAAACCAGATGGCGCGAAGAATTTGCATGATGACTTCGAGTGGACCGCGCGCCTATTCCTGACGCAGTGCGGTAGTGGGACTGACCAGCGTCGCGCGGCGCGCCGGGATGTAGCACGCCAACAGCGCGACGACAATCAGTGAGACCGCTGCAAGTACGAAAATGGTTGGGTCGTTTGCCGGTACATTGAACAACAACGATGAAACGGTGCGCGACAACGCAAGTGATAACGCGGTGCCAGCAAGAACACCAAGCGCGACCAGCGACATGCCCTGAGCGAGTACCAACCTCATCACACGTTGTGATTGTGCGCCGAGTGCAATGCGAATACCGATTTCGCGCGTTCGCGCTGCTACGGTGTTGGCCAGCAATCCGTACAACCCAATTGCCGCCAACAAAAGCGCGAGCCCCGCGAACACGTTGATCAGGACGGAATTGAAACGTCTGGGCGCCACCGATTTTGCTACGTCCTCCCGAACACTCGTAAACTCGGTCACGGGTTGCGACGGATCGACTTCCGCTATGATGCGTTTCAGCGACGCGTAAAGCACGTCGCGATTCATCGATGTACGAATGATCAGAAACTGAGGTTGCATGGACCCTTGCGCACCCGCCACGAAAATCTGCGCCATTGGAGCGACATCCAGTGCAACCTGCAGCATATCTTCCACGACACCAACTACGAGCACAGGCGGTGCACCCTCCCGATACGCCACCACCTTCGGAAGCAATTGGCCAACGGCCTTTTGTCCAGGAAAGAAGTGTAGCGCAGTTGACGATGAAATCATCGCGACCAACGGACTGCCTTTGACATCGCCATCGTCGATGAATCTGCCATCGACTAAATGCAGACGGGCCGCGTTTCCGTATTGTCCATCGACTTCCACCAAACCGATATTCATCGCAACCGAATCGTCAGCAAGCTTTGGGAGCTCCAGCGTGATCGAGAGCCCACCGAGGGGTTTCATCGCACTGGCCGACACAGCCGCTACGCCGGGCAACGCGCGCACGCGTTGCGCCGCACTTTCGAAAAATGCCGCAGCGCCAGGTGTATTTGGGTAGCGGGAACGCGGCAAGTTGAATCGCGCGACATATACATCTTGTGTATCGAATCCTGGATTCACTGACGTTGCGCGAACGAAACTGCTTGTCAGCAATCCTGCGGCCGTCAACAACACCAAAGCTCCTGATACTTCCAGAACGATCAGTGAAGCACGGAAAGTGTTCTGTGCGCGCGCGTGCGCGTTTCGTGTGCTGCTCGCAGCCAGTGATGACGAGTTGGCGCCACGCGCACCCACAAGCGCCGGCATCAATCCAAACGCAAGCGCGACGAGGACAGTTGTAGCCGTGGTGAACAGCAACACTGTGGAATCGACTTGAATGTCGGCTACTCGTGCAACGCTAGCTGGACTCAGGCTGATGAACGCGTCCACAAGCACAAACGGCACGATCGCGCCACACAAGCCGCCAATCCCGGCGAGCAAAGAGTTCTCCACCAGCAGTTGGCGAACCAATCGCCACCGACCTGCGCCAAGTGCAAGACGAACGGCGAATTCGCGTTGACGCAACGCCGAACGTGCCAGCGTCAGGTTGGCTACGTTCGCACACGCGATCAACAAGAGCACCACAACCGACGAAAACAAGATGGCCAGCGGCTTCTTGACCGGCCCGAAGAGCCGATCGTGCAGCGACATCATCATCGGCCGATCGCCGCGACGGCCAGGAGAGCGCTCCGCATCCAGGCGTGGAACGAGTGCGGTGAGTTCGCGCACGGCGTCCACCGGCCGCACACCTGTCCGCAAACGCCCGATCATGTTGAACGGACGGTCGGAGGTGTGCGACTCGACGGCGCGAAGCGGTAGCCAGTAGTTGCCGCGCCATGGTGTGCCAAACTCCGGCGGCATCACGCCGATGATGCGCGTGGAAATTCCGTTTAACGTGATTGAACGCTGCAAGACGGTTGAGTCACCACCGAATGCGCTTTTCCAGATGCGATGACTGATGAGTATCACCGGCTCCGAACCAAGCCGGCTTTCCTCGCTCGTATACGTGCGACCGAATGCCGGACGCGCGTTCAACACGGAAAAGAACGATGCGGTGGTGACTGACCCCTGCATTTCAAACGGTTCGCCAACACCAGTAACATTGGCGGTGGAGCGACCGTAGATCGCCGTCGCGCTGAAAGAACGTGACGACGCACTCCACACGCGGTATGCGTGTTCCCCAACTTGTTCCATATCTTCGCCGCTGTCGGAGTGCAATTCCGAGAGCGACATGATTCGGTCGGCATCGGGATACGGCAGCGATTGCAACAACACGCCACTCACGATCGCGAAAATCGTACTCGTCGCACCGATTCCCAAAGCCAACGTGCCAATTACCGCCGTGCTGAAGACTGCGTCTTTGCGAAGTAATCGAAGTCCGTGCCGCACATCGGCCGAGAGATCGTCCAACCACCGTACCCCGTGTTCGTCGCGCACATTTTCCTTGAATCGTTCAACACCGCCAAACTGCGCGTGGGCAGTGCGCCGCGCGTCGTCGGGGTTCATGCCGCGCTTGATATTCTCTTGCGTTTCGCGTTCGATGTGGAAGCGCAACTCTTCGGCAAACTCGGCGTTGATGGCCGTGGGTTGCAACATCGAACGCAGACGAAACCAGATGGCGCGAAGAATTTGCATGATGACTTCGAGTGGACCGCGCGCCTATTCCTGACGCAGTGCGGTAGTGGGACTGACCAGCGTCGCGCGGCGCGCCGGGATGTAGCACGCCAACAGCGCGACGACAATCAGTGAGACCGCTGCAAGTACGAAAATGGTTGGGTCGTTTGCCGGTACATTGAACAACAACGATGAAACGGTGCGCGACAACGCAAGTGATAACGCGGTGCCAGCAAGAACACCAAGCGCGACCAGCGACATTCCCTGACGTAATATCAGACGCATCACTCGTGACGCTTCTGCGCCCAGCGCCATGCGAATCGCCAATTCACGCCTGCGTGATGCGACCGCGTTCGCCATCAATCCATAGAGTCCGATGATGGCGAGCAGGAGCGCGACCCCGGCAAACACGTTGATCAGCACCGAATTGAATCGTCGTGGGGCAACTGACTTCTTCACATCCTCAAGCACGCTCGTGAACTCAGTGAGCGGCTGTTGCGCATCGATGTCGGTCACAATCCGCTTGATGGCACTGCGAAGTACGTCACTCCCCATGGACGTGCGGATGATCAGATACTGTGGCCGCATGGATACTTGCGCGCCCGACACAAAAACCTGCGCAACTGGCGCAACATCCAACGCTGTTTGCGCCACGTCGGCGACAACACCCACCACCAACATCGGCGGCGCGTTGTCACCGTACGCACCCATCGTTGGCAATCGAAGACCAACGGCGTCCCGGCCCGGAAAGAAGTGATGCGCTGCGGCAACCGAAATCATGGCGACCGACGGCGCCCCTTTCACGTCAGTGTCGTCAAGAAAGCGACCGGCAATGAGTTGCAGTCGTGCTGCCGTGCCGTACTGACCATCCACTTCCGCAAAACCCACATTCAACTTGGTCGAGTCACCTGGAGACCTCGGCAGTTCGGCGGTCATGGAGAAGCCACCCAGTGGTTTCATAGCACTTACAGAAACTGCTTCAACGCCAGGAAGCGCACGGGCGCGTTGCGCGGCCGCTTCGAAAAATGCCATCACGTCAGGCGATTTGGGATAACGTGTTCGCGGCAGGGCCATGTTTGCTGCGTACACGTTCTGCGCAGTGAATCCGGGACTTACGGCCAACGCCTGCACAAAACTTTTGGTAATGAGGCCTGCGCCCGTCAAGAGCACCAGCGCTGCCGATACTTCAAAAACAATCAACGACGCTCGAAGCACGGACTGCGACCGCCCATGGGCAGCATGCGCACTACTACTCGTGGCTAGCGATGGAGCGTTGGTGCCGCGGGTACCAGTGAGGGCGGGGATCAATCCAAACGCTAGCGCGACCAAGATAGTTGTTACCGCAGTAAACAGCAGCACGGTGCCGTCAACACCAATGTCCGTAACCCCCGCTACGCTCCGTGGACTCATCAAGACAAACCCCTTCACCAGAACGGGTGGCATCAGTGCGCCAATGAGACCACCAATGCCAGCGAGCAGCGAACTCTCCACCAGAAGCTGACGCACCACTCGCCAGCGCGCAGCACCCAGCGCGAGACGCACTGCAAATTCGCGCTGCCGCGACGCGGCCCGCGCGAGTGTAAGATTCGCGACGTTTGCGCAAGCGATCAGCAACAGGATCACTACCGCGGCCAACAGAATGGACAGCGGCCTCTGCACCGACCCGAACATGCGTTGGTGCAGCGTCATGAGCACTGGTTGCTGGCCACGACTGAACGCCGAGCGCAACGAATCCAGCCGAGGTTGCAACGACGCGAGCTCGCGCACGGCCGACGTGGGATCGACTCCCGAACGCAGTCGCCCGATCACGTCAAAAGCGCGCTCGAAGTTTGGCGTCTCGACGACGCGTAGCGGTGTCCAGTATTTCGCCTGCCACGGCGTGCCAAATCCGGGAGGCATCACACCAATCACTGTCATCGCCGTTCCATTCAGCATGATGGCGCGATTCAGAATCGTCGAATCACCGCCGAACTGACTCTTCCACATTCCGTTGCTGATTACGATGACCGGCGCCGAACCCGGAAGATTCTCTTCCGCAGTGTACACCCGACCGAATGCCACTCGCGCGCCCAACACCGAAAAGAACGATGCACTCGTTGTTGCACCGTTGATGTCGGTTGGCTCACCGGTGCCAGTCAGCGTGGCAGACGTGTAACCGTACAACGCCATCGCGCTGAACGAACGCGTCGATTCATTCCAGATGCGATAGGCCTTCTGACCTGCACGGCCTCGATCTTCACCTTTGCGCGATTCCGAAAGTGATACGATGCGATTCGCTTCAGGGTAGGGCAACGACTGCAGCAACACAGCGTTCACGATAGTAAAAATTGTGCTGGTCGCGCCAATGCCCAATGCCAAAGTCCCAATCACAGCGGCGCTGAACAATGATTCCTTTCGCAGCAACCGAAACCCGTGTCGTACATCCAACGAGATGTCTGACATCCATCGCATCGCCCGTTCGTCGCGCAACTCTTCCTTGAACTTCTCAACGCCGCCAAACTGCGCCATGGCCATTCGACGCGCCTCACTCGCGCTCAGGCCGCGCTTGATGTTCTCGGCCGTTTCTCGCTCGATGTGATACCGCAACTCATCATCAAATTCGGCATTGATCTGCGCGGGTTGCAGCGCCGCGCGCAGACGAAACCAGATGGCTCGGAGCAGGCGCATGCGATCTACCCCGCCTTCACAACCAATTGCACCGCCGTCATGAACCGCTGCCATTCCGCAAGCTCTGTCGCGAGGTCGCGTTTGCCCGCCGCCGTCAACTTGTAATATTTCGCGCGACGATTGTCGTCGCTGGCGCGCCATTCGGACATGAGTAACCCGCGCCCCTCGAGCCGGTGGAGCGCGGGATACAGCGAACCTTGCGGAACATCCAGCGCGTCTTTTGAAAACTGTTTAATGCGTTCGGTGATCAGCCAGCCATGCATGGGCTCAAGCGAGAGCGCCTTGAGGATGAGCATGTCAAGCGTGCCTTGTCGCAACGCAACCGGGGTATCCATCGCGAATCCGTTGTAGGAGGTCGAGATGAGAACGTACCGCCACTGTTGTAGAAGGTCAAGAGGAGCGCGAGCTGTCGCCTACGAGGTGCTTTTCTTGCTCGCGCGCTTCTTGGGCACCTTGTCGCCCTCCGCGCGCGCTTCCGAAATGCCGATGGCAATCGCCTGCTGGCGACTCTTGACCTTGCCGCCCGCGCCGCCCTTGCCGCTCTTGAGCGTGCCGGCTTCGAACTCCTTCATCACCCTGCCGATTTTCTTGCCCGCCTTCGCGCCGTATTTCCGGCCGCCTTTTTTCGCGGCCCTCTTTGGCGTTGCCTTCTTCGTCGCCGACTTACGCACGCGCCGTTTGGCGGTGGTTTTACGCGTGCTCTTCTTAGCGGTTTTTCGTCCGATCTTCTTCGCAGACTTTTTCGCAACCATGGTGAACGCCCTCCATACCCGGGTTTGGATGGAACAACATTTTCTTCGCTACGCCTCTTCGCATTGAGTGTTCCACCATACCGTGATTGATTGTGTCATTTGACCATTTCCTATTCCCACGTCCGTGTTATCATCGGACACGATGAAACACTCTGCCACTGGCCCGCGCGAATTGATCGCCGAGTACCGGACTGTTGGCCATTGATCTACATCGGTACCGCGGGATGGTCCATTCCAACCAACGCAAATTTCGAATTCCCACTCGTTGGACCGCACCTGCAGCGATACGCCGCGCGGTTCACCGGTGTGGAAATCAACTCGACGTTCTATCGTTCTCATCAGACATCAACGTTCGAACGCTGGGCCGACAGTGTGCCCGAGGGATTCAAATTCTCCGTCAAAATTCCGAAAGCAATTACACACGAACAACGCTTGGTCGATGTAGAAGCGCTGGTCGAAATCTTCCTCTTGCAGGTGACTGCGCTTGAATCAAAGCTCGGCTGCGTACTGGTGCAGTTGCCTCCCAGTCTAGTCCACGATTACCAGATCGCGCGCAGATTCTTCGAAGCCCTTCGCAAATACTTTGAAGGTGCGGTTGCATTCGAACCCCGCCACACGAGCTGGTTTGCAAACGACGTCGAGCGACTGCTTTCCGACTACCGAATCTCGCGGGTAGCCGCCGACCCGGCTGTTGTGCCTCAAGCGGCGGTGCCGGGGGGATACCCTGGATTTGTCTACATGCGGTTGCATGGTTCGCCGCGTCTCTACTACTCCGCTTACGACGAGGGCATACTTGCAGCTACCGCTTCCGTATTGATGGCCGCATCCGAGCACAACATCGATGCGTGGTGCGTTTTTGACAACACAGCGAGCGGCGCCGCAGCAACGGATGCGCTGAAGTTGTCGGCTCTCACCTCGCTTGGCCGTTGACTCTGA
>JBDUBA010000425.1:0-16915 GCA_040004335.1 Gemmatimonas sp. | reverse complement strand
CGTGGACCGGCGAAACCCAGTGCGAAAGGTCAAAATCGGAATGGCTGAATCCACACAGTCCCGCGTGCTGGAATTGTCCCGGAGTGAGTGGACATCCATCGTGTCGCGATACGCGAACGTCACGTTAGGTCGCGCTATCTGGCAGGTCGTCAACACCATCATCCCGCTGAGTTTTGTGTTCTGGTTGATGTATTGGGCGACCGGATCAATGCCGTGGTTGACGATTCCTCTGGCGCTTCTTGCGTCCGGGTTTCTGGTGCGCACCTTCATCATCATGCATGACTGCGCGCACGCGTCGTTTCTTCCCTGGCCCAAAGTCAACGATACGCTGGGGTTTATTACGGGCGTGCTGACATTTACGCCGTTTCAGCAGTGGCGTCGCGATCATGCGTTGCATCACGCGTCATCGGGTGATCTGGACAGACGCGGACATGGCGACGTTCCAACAATCACGAAAGCGGAATATCTGGCACGCGACAAATGGGGGCAGCTCAAGTATCGGCTAATTCGCCATCCGCTGTCGCTGATGATTGTTGGGCCCATTCATTTGATGGTGAACCAGCGTTTTCGCACCCGCAGCAAAGCGACGAAAACCAAGCAGTTGTACAGTGTGTGGTACACGAATTTGGCAATCGTTTTAATCGTTGCGCTCACGACGTATTTCTGGAGCTACAAAGCGTTCTGGTTGGTGTACCTGCCGTCGATGTACCTCGCTGCAGCGATTGGTATCTGGTTGTTCTATGTGCAGCACCAGTTTGAAGATGCGTATTGGGAAACGCACGATGAGTGGGACTACGCTACCGCGGCGATCACCGGTAGTTCACACTTGCGACTCAATCCATTTTTGCGCTGGTTCACCGGCAGCATTGGCCTGCATCACGTGCATCATCTCGGCCCGAAAATTCCGAACTATCGGTTGCAGAAGGCGCATGATGAGAACGCGATCTTCGAGAAAGCACCGATCATGACGTTCGGTATGGGCTTTCGGGCGCTGCGGCTCGCGTTGTATGACGAGGATTCGAAGCGGTTGATCCGGTTCAGTGAGCTGGAAGTTGCCGCGTAGCGACAGATGTGCTGCCAACTCCAGCCCAAAGTTTACGGCACCACGCGAACTCGGCTGATTTGACGGACTGAACAGCTTTGAACTTTAAGCAGAACGCGATTTCGGTGCAGGTTGCCGAGGTCGCGTTTTCTTTGGGGGGATTCCCGCGCTGACTCAATATTGCGCTAACAGTCGCCGTATTCGCCAATGCGAAGTATCCGAGTGATCCGCTCAATCCGCCGAATCCGCCTCATTGCGGTTGCTGTTGTCCTTGCTGTTGGTATTGCCGAAGCAAAAGCGATTTACGAACGCTTTGGCTTAAGAATGGAGCCTCGACAACGCGCTGCTCCACAATTGCATGGGTACAGACGTTTGCGTGCCGGCGTGTGCCGTTCTTTTAGCTGGTATGCATAGTCATATGCAAGTTCTTCGCCGACCTCAATGTCGCGCAGCGCCTCAATCCAAATGCGACCGTCTTCAATCACGGCGTCACAGTTCGGCTCGCACGCATGATTGATGAATCGTGCGTCGTTGCCATCAACCGCGGCATCGACCACGACGGTGTCGTCAATCGCGAACAACATTGTGTGGTGCACCTCGCCCGGTACATCGGGGTATCGCGCTTCCGCTTGCTCAGGGCTGAGGCGCTCGCCCGCATATTCGATCAAGCGCATCCCTTCGGGAATCGGGTAAATCGCGAAGGCACCCAATCCCTGCATTGGAGACGGCCGTATTTCGAATGGAAGTATCTTCGGGGCCATGGTGTCGCGATGCTGGCTCTGGTAATTTGATTCAGGTACAAGAGGGTGAATATAGCCTGCAGGTGATTAGTTTTAGGAAAAGGAGTAGACCATGAGCACAACGTTACCCGTGGCCCGCGAAGCATTCATCACTGCAATGAATCGCGACACAGGTGGAAGCGACCGGCCCCGCTATATGGCCGTACTGGATGCGCTGATCGATTGGAGTTTGGCTCGTCCCGAGCAGCTCGCTTTTCGCTCGGATGAATCGGCCCGGGGCGTGCTCAGCTTCCTGCGCGTGGGTTCAAACGTTGTGTTCTGGAGTGTTCGCCCTATGCGGAGCGATTGTCCGCAAATTGAACTGCTCCCGCGCGCCACGAGCATTCTAAGCCCAGAACATCGTGGCGAGGCCCGCGAAGCGCTCAACGCACTCTCACGCGAAGTGCTCGAAGGCGACGACAAATTGCGTATCGGATTCAGCGCGATGAAGAACCCGTCGTCGCGCGACGCGATCTTCAAGTTGATGAACGATCTCCTGGATAAAGTTCAGTAACAGCAGTCCGATAGAGACCCCGCAGCAACTGCGCTTTTGCAGCCTTGTTGCGGGGTTCCTATTTGAAATGGGTTGGGCGCCCGACGCCCACCGGTAGTCGCGCAACGCCTTAATAGTTTATGTTTCTCCGGTGAACCCACAAACTGAAGAAACTCAAACAAACGCCGGCTTTGCCGGTTTAGGTCTTGATGCGCGCCTGATGGCTGCGCTGACCTCTCTTGGCTACGAAGAGCCAACTCCCATTCAACGCGCTGCCATTCCGCCACTTCTGGCCGAACGGGACGTATTGGCTCAAGCCGCAACCGGTACCGGAAAAACAGCGGCGTTCGCGCTGCCGATGCTGCACCGCGTCACCACCGGCGCCGCCGCGCGCGACCGCACAACTGGTCTCATTCTGTGTCCAACGCGCGAACTCGCCATGCAGGTGGCCGAGGCCGTGCATAAATACGGAAAGGCGCTGGGCGTCAGCGTTTTGCCGGTGTACGGCGGCGCCAGCATGGAAACACAAATCCGAGCAATGAAGCGCGGCGTCGACGTGGTCGTGGCCACGCCTGGTCGCGCACTCGATCACATCAATCGGGGCACGCTCAACCTCAAGAGTGTACGCGTGGTGGTGCTTGACGAAGCCGACGAAATGCTCGACATGGGTTTCGCGGAAGATCTCGAAGCCATTCTTGCGGCAACACCCAAAGAACGTCAAACCGCGCTGTTCAGCGCAACGCTGCCTGCAAAAATTCAAGCGATTGCGCGCAAGCAGCTGCGCGATCCGGTCACGGTCAAGATTGATCGCGAAGTCGTACCCGACGGCGAAGCCGCACGGGTGCGCCAGGTTGCGTACATCGTACCACGCGCGCACAAAATGGCCGCGTTGGGCCGCGTGCTCGACATTGAACATCCCACTTCAGCAATAGTCTTTTGTCGCACGCGCGGCGAAGTCGATCAGCTGAACGAAACACTCGGCGCACGCGGTTACCGCTCTGAATCATTACACGGCGGTATGTCGCAGGATCAGCGCGATCGCGTCATGAAGAAGTTTCGCGCGAAGAAAACGGACTTGCTGATCGCCACCGACGTGGCCGCGCGTGGACTGGACGTGCAGCATGTTTCGCACGTGGTGAATTACGACGTGCCGGCCGATTCGGAATCGTACGTACATCGTATTGGTCGTACCGGGCGCGCCGGTCGTGTGGGCGTTGCAATTACGCTGGCCGAGCCGCGCGAACATCGCTTGCTGCGCAATATCGAATTTGCCACCAAGCAGACAATTGAAATCCTGACGGTACCCACCGTGGCCGATTTGCGCGCACGCAAGCTCGAGCTCACGCGGGCGTCACTTCGAGAAGCTGTATTGGCCGGCGAATTGGACTCGTATCGCAGCGTTGTGGAGTCGCTGTCGGAAGAATTCCATATCATGGACATCGCCGCCGCGGCCGTGAAGTTGGTCGAAGCACGCGACGAAACGGAAGAACCGGAAGACATTCCTTCAGCGGCGCCCAAGAGCGAACGCACGCGTTCATCGCGTACCGACGGTCGTGGTGAAGTGCGTCGCGAAAGTGGCGGCACCGAAGAACGTGCGCCCCGTCGTGGCGAACCGGCTACGTCGCGCGGCAGCGTGTCAAAGAAAAATCGTGGCGGTGCGCCTGAATGGCCCGTGACGCGTCTTTGGGTTGGCGCGGGTCGGAAGGCGAAGTTGCGTCCGGGCGATTTAGTCGGCGCCATCGCGAACGAAGTCGGAATTGATGCCGGTGTTATTGGCTCAATTCAGATTGCCGACGGTTACTCCACGGTTGAAGTGCCGGAGGAGATTGCCGATGACATTATCGAGGCGCTGCGCAACACGACCATCAAGGGTCGTCGAGTGAATGTGCGGAAGGATCGAGGCGGTCGTTAACCGGCTCTGCTCTTGTCAGTTGATCGTTCATTCCGCCAACCGGACACTCCGGTTGGCGGAAATGCGTTTGTGCGTCTGCGCTTGTGCGAATGCGTGTGGATGTTCGCACGCGCTTCGTTACTTGAGTGAGCCGAACAACAATCCCACATAGAGGGAAAGCACGCCGTTGTTCACTCGACTCTTGAATTCGTCACTGTTGTCGTTCCGAATGTCAGCGAGCCCGATACCGTAACGCAAACCGCCCGTCGCCGCGAGACTGCCCAGATTGAAGTCGACGCCGGTACCGACGGTCAAACCGTAGTCCAATTTCTTTGGTTTGAAGTTGTCGTCGGTGCAATCCGTTGAGGGCAACGAGTTGTTTCCGTTGGCGTCAATTTTGCACCCTACGTTGAAACCGACGGATGGTCCGGCATAAATGTGCGGCCCAATCGTTCCGCGAGAGAAGTCATAGCGCAACAACAGCGGCAGCTCGAGGTAATCGAGACGAACATTCGATTCCCCCGAAGGTCCGCCCTTATTGAACTTGGTCCCCTTGTTCAGGAACAGGAACTCGGGTTGCAGCGTGATGGCCGAACCGAGGGGAAGCTGTACAGATCCACCAAAGATCGTGCCCGTCCGGCGCTTGAAATCGATGTCGTCCGAGCTGCGCAGGTTTGAGAAAGTGCCTCCCGCAATAATCCCGAACCGTTGTGCGTGAAGCGGCGCGCCAACGAGGGCGAGCAGGGACAAACCGCCTGCGAAACGGACAAAGCGTTTTGGTGCGTGCATAGAATAATATCCTGAGCAGAGTTGAACGCAGCCTGATCAAACGTGTAGCAACTAACTGTGCCTACTACAGCCGAGTTCCCGTTGAAGGTCCGACTAGCCGATGAAATAGCGAACTCGGTCACACATGGTATTGGACTTCTCCTGAGTTTGATTGGTTTGCCCGTGCTCATTCTGGCAACCATCAAACGCGGCGACGTCATGAATGTTGTGGGGGCAAGCATATTCGGGGGAACACTGGTAGCGCTCTACACGGCGTCCACGTTGTATCACGCTGCCCCACCAACACGCGTCAAGAACGTGCTGCGCAAGCTCGATCACATTGCAATCTTCCTGCTCATTGCGGGCACGTAGACCCCGTTCACATTTGGTGTGTTGCGCGGGGCGTGGGGCTGGACACTCTTTGGTATTGTGTGGACGCTGGCAGCGTGCGGGATCCTGTGCAAAGTGTTGCTGGGTTCTCGCTACCAGAACGCGTCAACGGTTTTCTATCTGGCGATGGGTTGGTTGATCGTTGTTGCGGCGAGACCGATGATGCTGCACATGGAGAGTGCGGGACTGTGGTTGATTGCGGCCGGCGGTCTCTGTTACACCGGCGGCGTTGTGTTTTATGTGCGTGATCATCGTCGGTTCCATCATGCGGTGTGGCATTTGTTCGTGCTGGGCGGAAGCGCTTGTCATTTCGTGGCTGTATTGCGATATGCGTGATGCACTGGCGCGCGACACGCCGCGGCGTTGCTGATGATGGCATCACAGTAGCCATTGCATAAAATCCGGCCACCGTTCTACGGGTGGCCGGATTGGTGTTTGATCAGCAATGAGCGCTATTTCTTCGTCCGTCGACCGACGACCACACCGACGTACAGGGACACCACTCCATTGTTCACCCGTTTCTTGAATTCTGCGTTGGTGTCGTCGCGAATGTCCGCGAGCCCGAGCCCGTACCGCGCTCCACCGGTAAGCGCCAGTGCGCCCATATTGAAATCCAGACCGCCGCCGATAATCACCCCATAGTCCAGCTTTTTCGGTTCGAAGTTGTCGTCCTTGCAATCGGTTTCCGGCAGCGTTCGAGCGCCAGTGAGTGTCAGCTTGCACCCCACGTTGAAACCAACGGACGGTCCGCCGTAGACGTGCGGGACTACGGCACCGCGGGAGAGATTGTACCGAAACAAGACCGGAATTTCGAAATAGTCGAGTTGAATGGTCGAATTGGTGACGTAGGCGCCCTCCTTGAAATTCGAGCCCTTGTTCAGGAACAGAAATTCGGGCTGGATGGCGTAGTCCCGTCCGAACGGAAGTTGCAGGGACGCTCCAAAAACGGAGCCTTTGCGCCTGCGGTAGTCGAGATCTTCCACACCGCGAAGCTTTGAATACGTGGCTCCGGCAACTATCCCGAAGCGTTGTGCATGGAGCGACGCGGACGTAAGGGCGAACAGGGACAGAATGCCGGCAATTCTGACAAAACGTTTTGTATGCATGGGTATCAGCTCCTCGTCGAGTTTGAACGCGCCGGAAACATACGTGTACGACATATTCGTGCCTACTACCGCCCCGCTTCTGATGCACATCCCGCTCGCCGATGAGATTGCGAGTTCCGTGATACAGGGTATCGGATTGCGGCCGGGCAAATTGACGCACCGTATCTGATTTTGGCAAGCCTCGTAATGCGATATGCCTGAAGCGGCGGGCGCAACACGCGGCCTGTCGCGTCGATTATCGTTGCTGGTGGCGGTTTTCCTGATCGCTGGGGTTGCACACTTTGTTGTACCCGACTCATTCGAGCGAATCGTTCCGAGCTGGGTACCCGCGCCGCGCCTCATGGTGTACATCAGTGGCGTTGCCGAGTTGGCGGGTGCGATCGGTCTGCTCTGGTCACGTTCGCGCAGGTACGCCGGTTTGGGATTGATTGCGTTGCTCGTTGCAGTGTTTCCCGCCAACATCCACATGTTGCAGATGGCGCGCGACGCCGATTCGTCGGCGGCCTATCAACTGATCCTCTGGATGCGCCTGCCATTGCAGCCGTTGCTGATCTGGCTGGTGTGGCAGGCCGCTGTTCGACCCAGTCGCAATTATTAAGCGACGATTAAACCGTGATGATTGGTCTCGACAGCCCTTCGCCCCGGCAGAATGATGACACTGCGCAGTTCTGCTGAGCCGATTTCGCATTCGCAACACTACAGCCGCCAACATGTATTCAACCTGCCTTTTCTGTCACGCGACGCTCGGCAAGAATGAAATTGTTGAAGAGTTTCCAGTCGGTAGGCGCATTGCGTTCGATTCCGAACGGGGACGGCTGTGGGTGGTGTGCAAGAAGTGCCACAACTGGAATTTGTCGCCCATTGAACATCGCTGGGAAGCGGTAGAAGCATGTGAGCGCATTTATCGAGGAACACGCGTTCGTGTCTCCACCGAAAACATCGGGCTCGCGACACTTGGCGAAGGCCTCGATTTGGTGCGTGTTGGAAAACCGCTGTTGCCTGAATTTGCGGCGTGGCGTTACGGGTCGCGCATCAAGAGTCGACGTTGGCGTGCAGCGGGATTGTCAATTGCCGGCGGCGCTGTAACCGGCGCCGCTATGATTGGTGGCACGGTCGTTCTTGCTGCCGCTGTGGCCGCTGTGGGGTTGGCCATCGTGCCGGCTGCGTTCGGTGGGCTGGCGTGGCTTGATGAGCAGTACACTCACGAACGAGTGCTCACACGCGTGCGCGACGAAAACGGTGTGCAGCGCTCACTCAAGTTGCGACATTTTGCGCGCCTGGAAGTTGCAATGACCAACAACGAGGCGGGTTGGAAGTTTCGTGTGGCGCACGAATCAGGCATGCTCGAGCTGGAAGGTGCCGAAGCCACACGCATTGCAGGTCACATTCTGGCTCACGTGAATCGAGCTGGTGGCACTTCCGCGCAATTGACTGACGCGGCGCGTCGCATCACGGCGTTGGGCGATCCGCAGCGGTACATCCGCCACACCAGTGAACTGCGTGAAATCCGGCGTTATTCCCGATCCATTTTCTGGAACGACGAAGTTGGCGTGTTGGGCCTGACGCATACGGAACGGCTCGCGCTGGAAATCGCGGTGCATGAGGATGCCGAACGCCAGATGATTCAGACTGAATTGGTGTCGCTTGAAGCGGCTTGGCGCGACGCCGAGGAGATTGCGTCGATCAGTGACACGATGTTGTTGCGTGTACAAACCACCGATCCGCAACCCGAGTAGACGCTAGCGGCGATTGGCGGGACTGCGCGTACGTGCGTCCGCAAATGGCGCCGGAATAATTTCATTGTCAACAATGGCGTAAACGCGGTCGCCGTCGCCTGGTGTGTAGGCGCCGCCGCCCGTGAACGATGTGAAGGCCGGCAAAATGGCACCACGTTCGCAAAATGCGAAACAGGGCAATCGCAACGATTGACGTCCCAATCCACGCAAGTTGACGTGCGGATGCAGATGCCCGGCCAGCACATATTTTGACGCGTGTGCTGTTGGGTGATGTTGGCAGGCGAATGGGCCAACTTCTAATGGACCGTCAATACACTTGATGTGGAGAGAGGCAGGCGGATCGCCCGCATGTGTATCGTGATTGCCTCGGACCAAAACGATTTCAAGGTCTTCATGCGTTGCCCTCCAATTGGCGATCGCGTGCAGCGTGCGTTCATGGCGTCCCGCGCGCGCATGCGACAGGTCTCCAACAATCACCAGTTTCGCTGGCGATGTTTCTTCGAGCACCGCTGAGAGGCGTTCGAGGTCACTGGCAGTAACGCCCGGTGGCACCGGAACTCCCTTCGCGCGAAAGGTCGCGGCTTTTCCCCAATGCAGGTCCGCTACCACCAGTGTGCGATGCCGCGGCAGGTAGAGCGCGCGATGTGCGGAGAGTTCAACCGTGTCGCCCGCGACTTCGAGTTTGAACATGGGTGGGTTCAGGATTCAAACGGTCGCAGTATGGTTGCCGCGCCAGGAACGGTTGCGCGTTCGGCCTGGGTGGTCATGCGGCGCACGCGATCGGCGAGTTTTTCGCTGCTTACTTTCGCGCGGGTTGAATCTACCAGGAGCGGGAAGGCCAGCGGTGTAGGGCGATCGACGTGCACGATGCGAACGGTGCTCTGTGCGAGTCGCCTGAGCACGCGTCCGAGCCGGCTGACTTCGAGTTGTCGTTCGAGGACTTCGCGTTTTGCCTGCGCAATCAGCAGGTTGCCTGGATCATATCGCACAAACACATCGTACAACAAGCCGCTTGAAGCCTGCACCTGTTTCAGTGATTTCGATTGGCCCGGATAACCGCTGAATACTAATCCTGCTACGCGTGCGATCTCGCGGAATTGTCGTCGCGCCAGTTCTGTGGCATTCAAGCTTTGCACGACATCGGCCAACAGGTGCGCGGATGACAACAGACCATTCTCTAACGCTTCGAGCAATGGTGCGGGTGTTGGCGACAACAGTTCGAACCCATAGTCATTGCTGGAGAATGTGAATGAGATCGGCGCGATTTGCGCCATGCGATACGCGAGCAATGCAGAAAGTCCCTCGTGTACGAGACGACCTTCGAATGGATAAATCCAGAGATGATGCCCGTCGCGTGTTTCGCATCGCTCAATCAAGAGTTCGTCAATTTTTGGAATCGCCGAACGAGCAGCCTGAAGTTCAAGTACTGGCCGCACGGCCTCCATGTCGGCGCCAGAAAAATCGCCGAGTCGTGCGCATTCGAGGCGAGCACGGACTGCGAGCGAGAGTTCGGTAGAGAGCGGCATTCGTGCGCCCATCCAGCGTGGAATCGCTCCCGCAAGTGTTTTGGAGCGACGTACCCAAGCGGTGAGGTCGCGCACGCGAACGAATTCGAGCGGTGTGCCCGAGAAAATGAATTTGTCGCCGGGTGAAAGTCGTGCGATGAAACTTTCTTCGACCGTTCCGATACGTTTACCCTTCAGATACCGCACAGAAATTGCGGCGTCGCTCACAATTGTACCGATGTTCATCACGTGTCGGCGTGCGATCTGACTGTTGCTGACAACGTAGCGACCGTCGACCACCTGCACGCGTGCATATTCGGGATAGGCTTTGAGCGCGTCGCCACCGCGGGTGAGGAAGTCCAGCGCCCAATCGAGTTCGTGATCGGTTAGCTCTGAATACGCGCGCGTTGATCGCAGTTCGCTCAGTACGCCATCGCGCGTGAATCCGCCACCAACGGCCAGCGTGAGCAGGTGTTGCGTGAGTAGGTCGAGCGGTCGATCCACCGGTTCGCGCGACTCAATTTTTCGATCTCTGATGGCGTCACGGGCGGCCGCGATTTCGACAAGCTCGAACGCGTGCGTGGGCACGCAGACAATGCGCGAGACGCGCCCTGGTGAGTGACCGGAACGACCCGCGCGTTGCAACAGACGGGCGACCCCTTTCGGACTGCCGATTTGCATTACGAGGTCGACGGGGGCGAAGTCGACGCCCAGATCGAGCGACGACGTGGCGACGACTACGCGGTATCGGCCGGTCTTGAGCCCGTCTTCGACATCCTGTCGCCGCGCGCGATCGAGTGAGCCGTGATGAATGGCGGTGAACTCAAACCACGACGGGTCGGCCGCGATGATGGATTGAAACCAGATTTCACACTGCGACCGCGTGTTGGTGAACACGATTGCGCTTTCGGCCGCGCGCAGTCGTTTCATTACTTCGGGCAGCAGTTTGGTATTGAGATGTCCGGCCCATGGAAAGCGGTCCATCGTTGGCGGAAGCAGCGCTTCTACTTCAACGGACTTGGGAACAAATCCGCGCACAAGGCGTGCTGCATTGGGTTGTCCCTGCTCGTTCATACCGAGCAACGTTGCGGCCGACTCTGCAAGATTGCCCAGCGTGGCCGACAGTCCCCACGTGCGGAGCCCCGGACAAATGCGTCGCAGTCGAGCGAGTCCCAATTCAACTTGCACGCCACGTTTGGTGGACATGAGTTCATGCCATTCGTCGACCACTACACATTGCAAGTGCGCGAACAGCGCTTCGTGGTCGCTGCGACACAATAGCAGCGAGAGTGACTCCGGCGTTGTGATGAGTGCAGTTGGCAGTCGGTGCCGCTGTTTGTTGCGTAAGGAGGCGGGAGTGTCACCGGTGCGTGACTCGACGGACCACGGCAGTTCGAGCGCTTCAATGGGTGCGCGCAACGCCTGTTCCGTATCGGACGCGAGTGCTCGTAACGGCGTTATCCACAACACGCGGAGTGGTTCGGTTTGCGCGCGCGCAACTTTCTTTAGAGTATCTGCAACTTCCTTCGCAGAGTCGGGTTTCGGATTCGATGTGCGTCCTGGTTTCGGAATTGTTGTGGCCAACGCCGCAAGCACCGGTGCCAACCACGCTGCATACGTTTTGCCCGTTCCTGTGGCCGCGTGAATCAATCCCGATTCGCCGCGCGCGTATGCGTCCCACACTTCGCGTTGAAACGCGAATGGTTTCCATTTCTGGCCAGCGAACCAACGCGCAATGCGTTTGTCCAATGGTGCCAACTCGTGCGGGGGCTGCGGCGATGTGCCGGAGACATTCACGTGAGTAGCGCGCGCACAATTTCCAGAGTGTCCGCTTCGCCGGCGGGTTTGTCCTTCCGCCAACGCAGAATGCGCGGGAAACGCACCGCAACACCACTCTTGTGCCGCTTGCTCAAATTGATTCCTTCAAACGCCAGTTCAAAAACCAACTCCGGCTTGACGGTGCGCACTGGCCCAAACTGTTCCAGCGTATTGGCGCGAATGAAGCGATCAACCTCGCGAATTTCCGTGTCGGTCAATCCTGAATACGCTTTCGCGAATGGTACAAGTGCGGCGTTGTCCCACACGCCAAACGTGTAATCGGTGTACAACCCTGCACGCCGCCCCGATCCGGATTGCGCGTACACCAACACGGCATCAACCGTGAGTGGTGAGACCTTCCACTTCCACCAATCGTTGCCACGCCGGCCTACGCCATACGGTGATGCGAGTTTCTTGAGCATCAATCCTTCCGCACCTTCCTCGCGCGAGCGTTCGCGAATGCGAGTGAGCGCTTCCCACGACTCAATGGGCAGCGCCGGCGAGATACCGGCGGCCGATCCCGTTGGCAGCGCATTCACAACGCCCTGCGCCGCTGCTCTGCGCACTGATAGCGGTTCTGCACGCAAGTCGTTGCCGCCAACCTCAAGGCAATCGTACACCAGCAAATGACACGGCACTTCGGCGAGCAAAGTTTTGCCAACGGTCTTTCGCGCAATGCGGCGCTGCAGCGCGCTGAATGGAAGCGGATGCTCATCGCGCCACGCAAGCAACTCACCATCGAGAACGGTTCCATCCGGCAGAAACTCGGCCCATGTTTCAACTTCCGGAAAACGCCCGGCAAGCAACTCTTCGCCGCGACTCCATAAAAACGTTCGGCCGCGACGTCGCACCAACTGTGCACGAATGCCATCCCACTTCCACTCGGCCTGCCATTCAACAGTGTCGCCCAGTGTTGCGACGTCATCCATTAGCGCGTGTGCAAGGAAGAACGGATACGGTTGGCTCCAATTGGCGTCGGTCGTTTCGGATTGAACAAGTCGCGAATACCAGCCGGGCGATACTTCCCACTGTCCCATCATGCGGTGTGCGATGACGTCGGCGTCAACACCGCTCGTTTCACTCAATGCGCGCACAACCAGTCCGTCAGAGACGCCAACCCGAAAGGCGCCGGTCAGCAGTTTGTTGTACACGAATCGTGTGCTTCCCGTGAGCTGACTCCACGCAAGCACCAATGTTGCACGCTGCTGCTCCGGCGTCATCTCACGCAACGGTAACAAGCGCTGTTCTACCCACTCGGTCAGTGACCCTTCATCGGCAGCACCAACTTCGGGCACAATCAAGGCGAGTGTTTCGGCGAGATCACCCGCCTGTGCGTACGAGGCGTCAAAGAGCCAATCAGGAATGTTGGCGGCCTCGGCGCCCCAGCGTCGCAAGTCTGGCGCTTTGACAAGGCGCTTTGGCCGTCGACCAATGAGAAACGCAACTGCCCAGGCGGCATCTGCCGGAGCTGCACCGCGAAAATAATCGACCAATGCCGCAACTTTTCCGGACGTCGCCGTGGTCGCGTCAATTGCGTCGTACAATTCGGCGAAACGTTTCACAGCTCGCCGTCCTTCGGTGCGACAGCATCCTTGATGTCCTTTGTCTCCTGGACCGATGCGCGTGCTGCAACGTCTGTCTCGACGGTGCTGTCGTTCTGCTCGACTGTTGAATTCCGGGCCGACGAACGTGTTGCAGAATCTTCATCGACGGCGCTCGCATTCTGCTCGACTGTGTCGCTGGTCGCATCGTCGCGCTCGCCTTCGTAGCGCGTCTTGAGCACGTGTGCTTCAAGGCCGCGTTCGAGCAGCCAACGCACAACTATCTCGCTGAAGCCGTGCGTAACAAATACACGTTCGGCGCCCGTTGCATCGATTGCCGATAACAGTTGCGGCCAATCGACGTGATCGGACAACGTGAAGCCACGATCGACACTGCGGCGACGCCGCGCGCCGCGCACATGCATCCATCCACTGGCAAACGCTGTCGACGCGTTGCCGAATCGACGCGTCCAGGTTGAACCAGCGGCGCTTGGCGGTGCGATAATCATGGAGCGTGACCAACTTTCGTTTCGTGTTGACGACGTTGCGTTGGATGTGGGTGGCAACGCAATTCCGGCGGCCCGATAACACGCCGTCATTCGTTCAACGGAGCCGTGCGTCAAGACCGGACCAATTGAGGCATCGAGTCCGGACAGCAATCGCTGCGCTTTTCCCAACGCATATCCGAACAGCAGCGATGCCCGCCCGTTCGTCGCATTGCTGCGCCACCATGTGTTGATGTCGTCAAACACGGACTGCTGCGTTGGCCAGCGATACAGTGGCAAACCAAACGTGCTTTCGGTGACGAACGAGTGACAGCGCACGGGCTCCCAGAGTGCGCACGTTGCGTCCGCATCGGTTTTGTAGTCGCCCGACACCACCCACACTTCACCATGGTATTCAACGCGAACTTGCGCCGATCCCAGTATGTGACCGGCGGGATGCAGTGAAAACGTGACACCGTTAATGGATCGCGATTCGCCGTACGCAATAGCTTCAACCTTAGCAGCATCCTGGCCTAGCCGTTCACGTGTCACACCCAATCCGTCATTCGACACCAGATACGATCCGCAACCCCACGCGAGATGATCACCGTGTGCATGCGTGACAATGGCCCGGTCTACCGGTGACCATGGGTCGATGAAGCAGTCGGCCGCCTCGCAGTAGAGGCCACGGTCGGTCACCCGGAGAAGCATTCGTTTTGTACGGTGTCGCCACGCAGAGGTTCCGTAAACCATACGCAGCGCGGAACCGCACGGACGGACTTGCCGCGCACCACTACTTGAATGCCGCCACCGCAGCGCGTTAACGTTCGCGACACAATGTTCTCGACATGTTTGATCTGTCACCGCGGCCTCGGCGCCAACGACGTTCTTGAAACGTTTCCGGTTGGCCGCCGGCTGGCGTTTGACGAAACAACTGGTCGCCTGTGGGTCGTGTGTAAGTCATGCGGCCACTGGAACCTGTCGCCCATCGAAGAACGATGGGAAGCCATCGAGATGTGCGAGCGATTGTATCGCGAAGCTCGCATCAAAGCATCAACCGACAACATTGGACTGACTACGCTCCGCGAAGGGCTGGACTTGATTCGTATTGGCAAACCATTGAGGCCGGAGTTATCGGCGTGGCGATATGGCCCGCGCATTGTGGCACGTAGAAAGAAAGCTGCGTTGTTTGCGGCCGGCGGTTTCGTTGTGAGTGGTATTTCGACTCTGTTCGCAATTGGCGTGGCAGCGGGCGCTGTTGTGTTGGAGGCAGCGGTATCCCGCGATATGGGGCTGGGCGAAGCAGGGGGCGAGTTTCTCGAGCAATTTACGGATCGCCGTGACTATGAACGCCTTGTTACCACCGTCACGGGCGAATTCGGGCGTCACTACGCGCTCCGGAAGAAACACCTGCGTCTCGTATCACTGGAGCCGGACGGCGGTTCGAGCGGCTGGCGATTGTCATTGCATCACGACGGCGGTTTGTTGAATCTCACAGGGCTTCAGGCCACGATGACAGCGGGCCAGGTGCTGGCGCATATGAATGCGAAAGGCGCGTCCAGGTCGGTCGTGCAGCAGGCGGCCCTGCAAATTTCCGACGCAGGGGACGCGCAACAATTCATTCGAAATGCGATTGCGTTGCGCGATAAGCGACGGCGCAAGGGAATGCTGATGCACGACGCATCGTTGGACGCGTTCGGGTTGCACTACGGCGAGCGGCTGGCAGTCGAAATGGCGATGCACGAAGATGCCGAGCGTGAGGCGCTCGCGGGCGAACTTGGCGCGCTCGAGCTGGCATGGAAAGAGGCCGATGAGATCGGCCACATCTCCGACCGGATGTTCGACAAATAAAAAGCGGAGCGCCGAAGCGCCCCGTTTTTTTTCCATCACTGCGCTCGCAATTACTTCGGATCCAACATCTGCTTGATCTGGTCGCGCGTGTCCTGCAAATGCGCGCGCGTCATGCGATCGGTCGCCTTGCCCATGGCGGCGGCAATGTCGCGATCCAACACGCGCATCTCGTCTTTGAGAATTGGACGGATGTCGTCAGTGTTGGCACCGGCCGCTCCGCCCAACGCGGCGGCGAGGGCAGCGGGCGCCGCTGGCGGATTAATCTTGGAAGCAAACGCCTCGATGTACGTGTTCTGCAAATGACGACGATAGGCGTCAATTGGTTTGCCGGCGTACATCTCTGACCAGAGGCCTTTGCGCAAATCCGTCAGCATCTCAGAAATCGTATACACCTCCGATTTCCGTTCGGCCAATGCTTCGTATTCCACCAAGCGCTGCAACTTCGCGTTGCTCATCAAACTACTGAGCGCGCGTGACTGCGCGTTTGACACTCGGCTGATGTTGCCGTCGGATTCAAGCTTGCGGAGAATGGACGGAATAATGAGGTAGTCGGGTGTGGTAAACACTTTGTCGTTGAGGAACCGTACGGCTTCTGCCTGACGCTGGCGAGACACCGGTGTCCACACTTCGCCCTTCTGCCCAACAATTTTTTCCTGCTTGTTCATGCCACCAACAATCTTCGTAACGTGGCCGGCTTCGGTGGCCCATTGGCCGATGACGCCGTTGTATGTGGTGCGCAATAACGAGAAGTCGGCCGTTTTGTCCGTGCTCGCCGCTGGTTCAACCAGCTTCATGATACGCGCGATGTTTTTGAATCCCAGCGTAGTGGCTTTGACTGCGTCGGCGTCACCAATGGCTTCACTCTGTTCGCCGGGATCAGCACCCGAGGCTCCAGCATCACCAGCAAACCGCAACCAGGGCAAGCTGTCCTGCATGCGCGCCCAGCTGTCGAGTGTCGCGACTTCATCTTCCGGACGTTTCGCGCCCGCGATCGGCGAATAGCCCCACTTCACCGCGAATCGGTCGTACGGCCCAACGGTTGGAACGAGGTTCGCCAGGGGGATTTTGTCTTCGGGTTGCGCGATGTAGTTGAAACGCGCGTAATCCATGATGGACGGCGCGTGTCCCATCTTCGCGACCCACGTCTTTGATCGAATCGAGTCGACCGGGTACATCGAGCTGGCTTTGAAGTTGTGGGGGAAGCCTAACGTGTGGCCAACTTCGTGTGCGGCGACAAACTGAATCAACCGACCCATCAACGAGTCGGGCATCGGGAATTTCTGTGCGCGCGGATCAAGATGTCCGACCTGGGAGAAATACCACGTGCGCTGCAGGTCTTGCACGTTGTAATACATCTGCACGTCGGCGTCGATGATTTCGCCCGTGCGTGGATCGACGGTGCTTGGCCCAACAGCGTTCGCGACCGGACTTGGCAACCAACGGACCATCGCAACCGACGCATCTTCGCCCGAGAAATCAGCGTCGTTTGGTGCATCGGCGGCCACGATGC
>JBDUBA010000430.1:0-5004 GCA_040004335.1 Gemmatimonas sp. | reverse complement strand
CTTATCGGCCTGTAGCGGCGCGACGACTTTCTAATCGGAGGTTTTGTTTGGTGCGCACTTTGCAACAGGTCCAGCGTTTACTTCGGCGCACGCATATTCGCGCGCTCGCCCGCCAATTCGCAATCTTCTCCGCCACGGCTCTGGTGGTCGGCACTGCGTCTCCACTCGCTGCGCAAGCTGCCGCGCGCGGCGGAGTGGTGGACGCCGAGGGATTCCCCAAAAAGATCGTGAACTCGGAAACGCAGCAAGCGCATCAGGCACAGGACGCGTTTGAACAAACGCATCGCCAGGGACTGCGCTTCTACAACGGCGGCGCCGACGCTACCTGCGAAGAACAAATCGGACAGATCTGTTACTGGAACAACAACGGCGACGTACCACCGCCGGCCGAACGCAGCGATGCAAAAGTTGAGCGCACACAACTGATCACGATTCTCGAGCGCGCAGCCAAAGTGTCGCCCGCCGACGACTGGGTTATTGGCATGCTGGTCCGATATGACATCGAAGCCGACCGGCCGGATTCAGCGCTCAAGGCCGCGCGCGTATGCGCTGGAACCACGTGGTGGTGTTCAGCGTTGCAAGGACTCGCATTGCACACGGTCAATGAACACGTCGCGGCAACCGCGGCGTTTCAACGCGCCCTGAAAGAGATGCCGGAACACCTGCGCTGTCAGTGGACGGAAATTGGATTGTGGCTGTCCTCCGACTCGACGGCGCAACGCGCATATCGCGCGCGTCCGTGCGAAGAACGTATGGCGAGCGACCTCAAGTTGTTCAGGCTCGCGCAGCCACTGTGGAGTATTCCGACCAACGATCTGTACAACGAGTTGCTCGCGCGACACACCATGTCTGCCGTGCACAGCCTCGGCCGTATTCCATATGACATTGGCTGGGGCGGCGACTTGTTGGAATCGCAAATCCGTTACGGCTGGCCAGTGAACTGGTCTGTGCAGAACGGTGGAATTGCCGACCCGCGACCACCCAGCGTAATCGGTCACGAACCAACACCGAGCTACTACTTTCTCGCCGACGCCAAAGTGCTCGCGAATCCGTTTGTCGCGAGCTCTGACGATTGGAATCTCAACTTCAAAAAAGCGCGCATGCGTTATGCGCCGCGTTACGCGAGTGGGTTTGGTATTCCGCCGTTCCAGTTCGCGCGATTCCGGCGTGGCGACAGCACGGTAGTTGCTGGTGCGTACCGACTCATTCGCGAGTTGGAAATGGGCCGTCCTCCGTACAATGCAGCGTTGGTTCTCGATGCATTGGATGGAAAGGAACCCATGATTTCCCGGCGCGACAATGCGCCAGCCAACGCTGCAATCCTTACAAAAATTGGAGCAACTCCGTTCATTGCGAGTCTGGAAATTGTTGCACCAAACGGGCACCGTGCAGCGCGTGTGCGCGAAGCCGTAACACCGCTAGCGGCTACGCGAAAGGTTTCGGATATTCTGCTGACAACCAAAGGTGATCCGTCCGCGAAGCCCAGTCTCGAAACCGCGGCGGCCACGGCGTTTGGCGGCGCTGATATTGACGCCGGGACCACGATTGGGCTTTACTGGGAGAACTACCTCGACGTGACGCCGTCAGCGCCGGCGCAAACGCTCATTCGTGCAACGCGTGTTGGCGCGAGTTTCATGCAACGACTGGGCAGTGTACTGAAACTGTCGAAAGCCGTGCAGCCAGTGTCGCAGCGCATCTCCGACCCGGGTCGTCCGGATGGTCAGCCTGGCCGAAGCATTTCGTTGTCATGGCCGCAAGTGCCCGACGGCGACTATCTGCTAACGCTGATTGTGCAGAACGCATCCGGAAAGGACAGCACCTCCGTGTTGATGCGGGTGCGAGACAGAAAATAGGATCGCACAGCAACGCACGTTTGGGCGCACTGCCTCGCACGGATTACGCTGCAACATTTCCCGTTGAGTTGCAGCAATTGACCGGTTTGCACTTCACCACTTCCCGCTGAAGTGGAGCAATTGACACAGCTTTCACCGCAAGAAACAAAGCCGGCGTTCAGGTGAACGTCCGGCTTTGTCTTTTATAAATCGCTGCGTTGAAATTCGTTGCGTTGCGTTGATTGCGTCGCGTGCGTTACCGTTTGGTTCGCGGTTCCATGACCAGCAGGCCAACCGGATTGCCGAAATCATTGCGAGCCAGCGGCAAACCAGGTGGAGCAATCCAATCACCGCCATCAACGCGCACCGCGAGGCGATGTGCACCAACCGTCAGCTTGAGCTCTGCGCGCCAGCGACCGTCTCCGCCGCGACTCATGTTGGATATGGTCCACGCCGTTGCGTCACCCATCATCTCAACGTAGCCAGCGGCTGGAGCATCGATCATGAGCAGCACACGGTACGATGAGTCGCCAACGACCCGAATTACCGACGAATCGGCCATCACAATCACCGAGTCGAGCGCTTCAATTACTCGGCTTTCGAAGCCAAGAATACCGTTCAATGTCGATTCGCCATGACGATTGCGGAACGGCACTCGCGCCACACTCACGCCGAGCGCAAAGACCGGCGACATGGTGCCGTGTCGAGTGACGACGCCATTGTCGCTTAACGTCGTACCTCCAACCGATGTCGGGTTGGTGCTGGCAGATCCAACAGCGGACAACCAAGCGGTCACTGGTTGTGCAACCGCCAGTGAAACAATCACTGGCGCGACGTTTGGCTTCGGCGTCAACACGTCTTTCGAAATCCAGGAATACACTGGCGCTGAAAGGGATGTGAGCCAGGCTGTGTGACCCGTGCGCCAGCCCAATGAAGCGAGTCCGGTCGCGATCTCACGGCGCTGTACGCCTCGAAGCGTCCGAACAATTGGGTCCTGTTTGTACAGTGGTCCGAGCGGCGTTTCGTTAACAGGTTGAATGCTGACGGTTTGAGTCGTCGTGCGAGTGGCGCGTTCGACCGACAACCCCAGTGTCATATCAAAGCCGTGACTGGAGCCCAATATCCCGCTTTCGGCATGCGCAACCGATCCGATGTCGACGCGGCGCGAAACCGTGGTGTCGACGTGCCCGCCATCGAGGCCAATGAGCGGCGACGTTGGTGCAAGCGAACCACTGGTTAACGCGCCCAGTGCCCCAGCGCGCCCGTAGGCGATGGCGCCCCATGAGCGAACGCCGTTCACACGGCCGGTTGCACGCAGTGCGATCGCACCTTCGGCCGATGATGACGAGGCGACGGCGTCACGCATCTGCCAATAACCCTTGCCGATAGCGGTGAACTTCACTTCGCCTATGCGTCCAAGCGGTTGGGTCAGCCCCATGAACAGCTGCTGACGCGGCGGCATGCCGCTTTCATCGCCGCTTGGCAGCGCCGTGGTTCCCATCAGGGAAACGGTGGACAGGTTTGTAATGGCGCCAACGGCGGCCGACGGAGCTGCCGGTGTAACTGACGGGCGAGCACCCGTGTCCTGCGCACGCGCTACCACGGGGTGCGCGGCAAGTGATGCCAGCACGCAGGAGCTAAACCAGGATCCAGCCCGGGCGACGATTCGAATCAATCGCGGCGAAGTACTAGCGGGCGGTCGGCGGGGTGTAGTCACTATGCGTCGGGAGGACCAGGCGGACGGGTGACCTGCTTACCGGGTGCATTCTTCTGCGCACCCCCTGCATTCGATTTAACATAGCGGTCGAGGGCGTCTCTTGCCATCCCCGGGCCACGTTGCGCATTTCGAGCCACGAGCGCCTGGGCAGCGTTCAGCCCCTCGTCCGATTTTGAGGCGCGAGCCAATGCCGTGACTGCATCACGCGCCTGATTAACCGGAATGGTCTTTATGATGAGATCGCCCGCGACCATCAGTGCCGTCACGGCAGACCCTGTGCTTGGTCGCGCTGAGCGAATTCCCTGCAGCGCTTTTCCATCCATTCCGGCCCGGATGAGATCGGCACCGGCCGCTAGCTCGCTTTCAGTGGAGTAGTCCCCCAAGGCAGCGCGCGCATCGACCATGGCAATGAAATAAATGCGCGTCTTCTTGATGATGTCCTGGCCGGACCTTCGGTTTGCCGCACCTTGCAACGCGTAATTGTAGACCGCGCCATACGGGATGCCGTGCACCGTGGCGCTATCGAGCAGCGCCTTTACGCCAACTGCTGTCGCGCTGTCAAATCGTGACGGGTCCCAACGGCCGGGCTGTGGTTGCACGAATGTCTGATCGAACGCAGACGACCAGGCGGGAGGCGTGGAATCGGGAATAGCGTCGCTGGCAGCCCCTACCGGGAGGGCAGTGGCTGAGGTGCAGTTGATCAGGACAGCAAGGGCCAGCGACGTACACGTCACTTCGAAGCTTCCTCCACGACCAATGCGTTGGCCGGTCCATAACCCGCGTCGGGAATTTGCGGTTTGAGCGGATCGACGATCCACTTCTCACCATTCACAAGATACGCGTAGATGTGGCGGCCTGGTAAGAGCGCAATTTTCGCAGACCAGTCACCGCTTTTGGCATCCTTCACCATGGGGGTGGCTTTGCCGTCCCATCCATTGAAGTCGCCGATTACCGAGACATTGGCGGCCAGGTTTTTAGGCAAGCGCAATTCAAACCGAATGCCGCCCTCGATTGCAGTGGTCGTGGCAACTGGTGCGGAACTCAAGGACTCGGAGTTCGGATCGCTGGGTCCTCGCGAGCGGAGCGTTACGGCTGCGAGCAGACCGGCCGCGACCGCGGCCGCACCGATTATTGTCCACCGGCGGGTGGTCTGACGCGCTACGGCCGGAAGCCCATGCTCATGCGCGGCGCGTTCGAGCACCAACCGCACGCAGCGGGTAATGGTGCTTTCGTCGGTGGGTGGCGTGGCATGATAGGCCTTCGCCAGGCGCGACTTGAGCGCTGGGTCGTCCTGAAAATCGCCGCCGTCAAGCGGAAGGATGTCTTCGTCAGTCATCGGAGGGCTCCTGGCCCAACAGGCTTCGCAAACGTTCGCTGCCGCGCTTGACTCGCATTTTCAGCGCTGATTCTCCTACCCCGGTCATCGCAGACATCTCCGTATATTCGAGGCCTTCG
>JBDUBA010000422.1:0-16976 GCA_040004335.1 Gemmatimonas sp. | reverse complement strand
GTCAACGGACCGGGTGAACGGACCGGGTGAACGGACCGGGTCAACGGACCGGGTGCACGCCGCAAACGATGCACGACGCCACACGAGACGCTGCAAACGACCCGTCTCAGGGGCCGGGCAGGTTTGACATGCCTGGCGGCGCAGAAGCAACCTGGCGCTGACGAAGCGTTTCATACACCGCGATTGCAACACTCGTTGACAGGTTGAGTGACCGCACACGCGACGAATGAATTGGAAGCGTCACAAATCGGTCGCGATACTTTTGATGTAATTCGGGCGGTAGTCCGCCGGTTTCGCGGCCGAAAATTAGTACAACACCGGTGCCCGTACCCAGATTCGCGTCCCACAAGAGCTGCGTTGTTTTCGTCGACAAAAAATACGGAGCGCCTAGAGTTGGCAGCACTTGTTCGAACGTTTCCCAATTGGGCCACACGCGCACATCCACATGTTCCCAATAATCGAGCCCGGCGCGTTTTACCTCACGCTCATCAAGGGAAAACCCCAGCGGTTCGATCAAGTGCAACGTCGCACCAGCGGCGAGACACGTTCGTCCCGCGTTTCCGGTATTCCAGTGAATTTCGGGGTGAACGAGCACCACGTGGAGCGCCGCGCTCAAACGTCAGCCAAGAATGAGTTCATCGCCGAACGCACTTACCCGTGTTGATCGAAGAGCAGCCGATTGCCGCCGATCGCCCAATCACCGTTTTTCATGATTGCCCAGCTTTTGGAATTCCCTATCGCAAACGTGAAGCCGAATTTCTGGTAGAAATTCTTGGATGCCTGAAGAACTCACAGCGAGAATGACGGAAAAGTTGCTGAGTTGCATGAGTGAAACGGGTGGTTGTGAATTGAATGTTACGGCAGGCGCGCTGCGAGAATGTTTATGGGCGAGGTGGTGTGCGTCCAGGTTGCTCCGCGAGCAACTGGTTCGTGAATTGCTGCCCATCCTGCACCCGCGCAAGCTCTGCACGTAATTGCTCGATGTTCGATTCAAGCACCTCCACGCGGGCGTGCCCGCCGCGTTCCTCGCCAAGCACTTTTGTGCGCCGTTCGTACGCACGGAGAAAGCGAACAATCAGCACAATCACGACTACGGGTGTTGTCAGCATACCCAGATAAAACAGCACGATAGGTAGCATCATGAATAACGTCGAGGGTCCCAGGAAACTATCGGGCGTTTGCATGGCGGTTTTTCGGGGGAGAATTCAATACCGCGATCTTTCGTGAAGGTAACGCGTGTGTCTTCAATATGTCGCGCGTCTCGAACCGTCGACATCCCGGCCAGGGCGCCTACTGGCGCTTGAACCCTCGGCGCGCCATTGACGATGCGCGAGGGCGTGACTAAGTCCAGATTACAGCCATGATTCTGATCGTCGGCGGCACTGGCAACCTGGGCGGGCACGTTGTTGAGCAACTGCTGTCCAAGGGCGAACGCGTGCGCGTGATGACGCGTGATCCGTCGCGCGCACGTATGCTGAAAGACGCTGGCGTTCAGGTTGTGAAAGGGGATTTGCGCGACGAGCAATCGTTGCGCGCTGCAACACAAGATGTGCGTGTTGTCATTTCGTCATCGCATTCCTTGCTTGGCGCTCGCGCAAGTTCAAGCTTGTTGGTAGACGACGCCGGACAGCACCAACTGATTCATGCGGCCGAGGACGCGGGCGCCGAGCAGTTCTTGTACGTGTCGGCGCTAGGCGCGTCTCCACACCATCCTGTTGATTTCTGGCGCACGAAAGCACGCATCGAACAATTCCTGCGCAGTAGAGCTATGCGATACACGATCGTTCGTCCGGGCGCGTATATGCGGCTACACGCCTATGAGTTAATCGGAAAAGCGGTGCTCAATAGCAAACCTGTCATACTGTTCGGGCCGGGGACGCACCTCACCAACTATGTGGCCGAGCGTGATGTGGCGAAGCTGCTGATCAGTGCGATCGGTACCAACGCGTTGGACGGAGAGACCATTGAGATTGGCGGCCCTGAAAACCTTTCTGGCAATCAGGTGGTCGCGGTCTTCGAGAAATTGTATGGACGGAAGGCGCGAGTTGTGCGTGTGCCGATCGCCCTGCCACGGTTGTTGTCAGCGTGCATCAGTCCCGTGCATGAAGGCATTGGTCGGTTGTTGCACGCAGCGGGAGTAGCACCAACTCAGGACATGACGTTCAACCCAGTCGCGTTTCTGCAGCGATTTCCGGTGACGCTTACGAGTTTGGAAGTTTGGGCACGTGAACACGCAACACAAGCAACGTCGCACGAAGCTATGTGACTGACGACGTAAGCGCGGCGTCTGTGGTCCAGCCGGAGTTTGTACAACTTCGGCTGGACCGCATCCGCGTAGAACTTGCCGATCGAAAGCGCGCCACTGAATAGCGGCGTTGGGACACTCCCACTAAGCGCGCCGCCGCCGGACGATCCCGATGAGCACCAGTCCAGTGGCAATCAACGCAAGCGAGGCAGGCTCCGGACTCACCACCGATGGGGGAGTGACCACACCGCCACGCACGGAATATGTGTCGCGGCAACCGTCCGTCCGTGTGCCGAGAAACGCACCATTGACACCCGATCCGGGCTTTTCGTAGTTCGTGCCCGCGACACCTGTGCCGTTCGAGTATCCGATACGAACCGAACTACCCCCTAAACCGCCAGTGCCGCCGCTCGCGTCGCCGGTCTCCCAATTCTCTTTGCAGGCGTAATTCATCTCGAAGTCGAAATCGCCGGCGGCGACGTCGCTCCGCTCGATGAGGATGAGTTGGAACGCGTTGAGCTTGTCCACATGGTCGGCAAAGTATCCGACCCCGGTGTTACCGGTGCAGGTCGGTCCTGCCCCTGCTCCCGTCCAGAAGCCGCACTCACTGAACCAGTTGACGCCGAACGCGCTGTGTCCGCTGAATGTGTCCAACCCATAAGTGACAAGCCCGCTGCCCGCGTAAAGCTGTGCCAAATTACCCGCATTCCCACCACCACTGCCGCTACCGAGCCCGGTTGTTCCGCGCGTATCCACGTCAGCGAACCATGGTGCAATGATTGGCCGGCCGATAGCGGTCGTGAGGCCAAACGGTGTGAACGTCGCCAGCGGCGCGCCGAACGTCACATTGCCATTGTTGTTTACGTACACCGACGAAAACTTGATCCCGAAGAAGTTGACCTCAAATATCGGGAAGGCGGCGGCGGATCCGTCATCGTTGGCCTGGAGCGTGTTGCTCCGGAAGCCCGCAAGACTGCGGATTGCTTGTGCCGAGGCAGAGGTCGCCAGCGGCTGGAGGATGAGCGCGCTTGCGATCAGCAGCATCTTGGGCACTGCCGAGCGCCGGCTGGAGCGGTGGACGTTAAACATCGAGGCCTCCTGATGAGGTGAGAGTACCAAGTTTCCCGCGCCGCGTAAGGATTACGCGGTTCTGCGCGGACTCAGCGTACGGATGTCGTGCGGACGTCGTGCGGGTGTCGTGCGAATGTCGCGCAGATGTCCTGCAGATGTCCTGCAGATGTCGTGCGCTACAATGGACGTCTGCGGTCGTAATCGCAAGACGCACTTGCGGCGCACCCGACGGAGGTCGTAACTGATCTTGAGCGAATTGGATTGCCCTTGTGAAATTCAACGCCGCGCAACGACTGGGTTCCGCCGCCAAGAATTCCATCGGCGCCAGCGTCAACAGCATTGTCAAACAACTTGATCAGCAAGTCTGGCGGTGGCGGTGGTTCATCAGCGATTCCCGTCGCGCTTTCAAGCGGGTTAAGCGCCCACGGCGTAGGAGATGTTGTCGCCGTTGCGCAAGCGGGTTTGTTCGACGTCCAATCCGAGCTTGAGGCCGTGGACGATCTTCTCCGCACCGAGCTTGGTATGTCATCAATGCCGAGATCGAACTGCCGAAGAGGTTTGGTGATGCGGTGAACGCACGGGTCGAGATCGTCGGCCGCCGGCTTTCGCGGCCAATTATCGACCTGAGGCTTTCGCCGATTGGGAGCGTGAACATGCAGCTCAGAGAACATTGGGCGATGCCATGCGACCGGCAATGTCAGCGCGGCGCAGTCGGGCGGACGAACGATCAGTGCCTTTCGCGTTCAATTCCGCAATTGTGGCAGCAAACTCATCGCACATGAGACACAATGCATGTTCCGAACCGTGTTCGCTGGGTTGCACCGCGCTTTCGCCAGCGGCGCTGCGATGACCAACCCGCCACTGCCGCATCGATGGACGACAGTTTCAATACATCGCGAAAGAAAGCTCGTGTTGATACGTGTTGCTTCGCAGACACGATGGCATGCGGTCCGATGATCGACACGGGGTGCCGGGTCCCCACTTGGGACCATTCCGCGCAACAACTGCGGGTACATCAACTGTCGCGACTCCTTCCTGTTCCAGCTCGGCACGCGGGGCCTGCACGAACTTTCTGAGATCACCCAGATGGAGTCGACGGTGACCGTGGAACTCAGCGCAGCAGCCACAGCACGAACCTTGCTCCAGGAGCGCGAACCTTAACAATTGCAAGCAGCGGCCTACCATGGGGAGGCGAATTCGGCACGCAGTCGCGCCAGACGCATAGTTCGATACTCACGCCGTATATCGTTCGTGAATGAGCAGTTCGATTGCATCGGCGAGATGTTCTGCAACAATGTGAGGATCACCGCGTTCCACTCGCAATTGAAACGCTTTCACGAGGACATCAACGGCGCGGATGCCTTCAGGGGGTTCGAACTTGTAGCAGGCAAATTCAATTTTCTGACCGTTCGGATCATGCAGGTAGATGGAATCCATGAACCCGCGATCGCGCTCGAGAAACTCCACGCCGCGCTCGCGAAGTCGTTGCGGAATCTGTTGAAAAGTGGCGCGCGAGACGTTGAAGGCAATGTGTTCCACGCAACCAATGTCGCGGGGCGCATGACGACCGGTTGCGACTCTCGACTCATCGGTGAATACCGTGAGCAGCCGTCCGTCACCCGGGTCAAAGTACAAGTGATTCTCTTCGGGTTTCCCGAGATTGGGTTGTTCGAAAATGAATGGCATTCCCAACAAACCGTGCCAGAAATCGATCGAGACCTGTTTGGTTGAACCAACGAGCGTGATATGATGGAGCCCCTGCACTTGAATTCTCTTCACGGTCGGTATGTTGAAGGGTGATCAGCCACGCTTTGGGTGCACGCACAATCAATACGATGGATGATACGCCATGGTCCCGCATCCCGTCGACCACCCTCCGTCCAATTTCAACCGCTAGTCACCTCATTGTCTCTCGGTCACGCAGTTGAACGTCAGTAGCACCAATTTCAACCGCTAGTCACCTCATTGCCTCTTTCGGTCACGCAGTTGAACGTCAGTACCACCACCATCGCGGTAGTCTCACGCGACCAAACCAGCGACAGGCGCGCGTAACGCCGACTCGACCGCAGTGCGCAGCGTCGCCAGCGAAACCGGTTTCTGCAACACCGCAAGCGCGCCAACTTCCTCAAGGCGTTCTGCGGTCAGTACGTAGCTGAACCCGGATACGATGATCACCGGCAATTCCGCACGTATGCGATGCAATTCCAATGCGAGCACGTCACCAGTAAAGCCGGGCATTGTTTGGTCCGTAATAACCAGATCGACGTCATCGGGATTCGTGCGCACAAATTCCAGTGCGGCACCTGGCTCGGCAAATACGGTGACGTGAAAGCCCATGCGAGTCAATGCGGTTTCACTGACGCGCGCCACGCTTGGTTCATCGTCGACCAATACAATGCGGCTGGTTACAGCGGCAATCTCGTCGAACGCTCGCGATAACGGGGCAGGGACTGGCGCGACAACAACTGAATGCTCAACGGACGCGGTGGTCGGATGCACTTGCGACAGACTCGCAATCGACATCTCTGCAGCCGAAGGCAGCAATACTTCAAACGTTGTGCTTTCCCCCAAAACACTCGAAGCATTCACGCAGCCACCATGCGATGCCACGATGCCATGGAGTACGGCCATTCCGAGACCAGTGCCATCGCCCGTTGGCTTGGTAGTGTAGAACGGTTCGAACACCCGCTCGAGCACCTCGGGCGACATGCCAATGCCGGTATCAGTGACGCGCAAGCACACCATGAAACCGTTCGATGGTCGAACGCCGTGAGCGGTGCGCGCACTTTCCAGGCTGATCGACAACCGTCCACCACACTTCGGCCGCATCGCGTATTCTGCATTGCTGGCCAGATTGAGCAACACCTGTTGCAATTGCGTCGGATCACCCTGCACGAGAGTGGGCGATTCCGCACCGGCAATCACGATTTCCACTGAACTCGGAATCATCGATCGCAACATTGGTTGCAGGTGACGCAGCAGCTGCGCGACGTCCACAATTTCTTCCCGGCTGCTTGAACGGCGACTGAACGTGAGAATCTGACGCACGAGGTCGCGCGCCCGTTCACTGGCGTCAAATACGGTATCCAAATGAACCGCGACGGCATCGGTGTCGTGCAGCATGTCGCGCGCCAGTTCGACGTTCCCCTGAATGACGCCGAGCAGGTTGTTGAAATCGTGCGCAACGCCGCCGGCAAGTGTGCCCAGTGATTCAAGTTTTTGCGCATCTCGCACCTGGTCCTCAAGGCGGAGCCGCACTTCTTCGGCGTCCCGCGTAGAGCGCAGATCACGCAGGACCAGGTGCCAGAGGGTGCGATCATCCAACGGGACCTGCGTGATCTGGGCCGACACTGGAATGGAGGCGCCGCCGTGCAGTTCAAACTCGAACGTGCCGGCCGCGCCGCTCGACGCCAGCTCTTTCAGTTCGCGCCATGGAATTTGTGGCAGGATGTGTTGCAGTTCGTGAGAGGTTGCACCCGCATCAACCGTTGTCGTGTTCAGTTGCAACAGCGACCGCGCCGCGAGATTGATGGTGGAAACGGTCGAACCGTCAATCAACAGATGCGCGTCGGAGGCTTCATCAAAGAGGGCGCGGAATTTTCGCTCACTGGCCCGCATTCGGCGTTCGCTGTTGGCGAGCCGCTTGTTTGTGCGTTCCAGCGTGCGCAGGCGCTGCCGGTGCGCCACATATATGGCGCCCGCGAGAAACAGTGCGTACGACAGGATCGCCCACCAGCTGCGCCATAACGGGGGCACGACGCGAAAATGAGTGGCGGGAGATTCAGCCACACGCCCCGCATAATCGCGTGCCCACACATGCAGCGTGTAGTTGCCGGTGGATAGTGATTGGTAGCGCGCTTCGGGATCGGCGGTCCAGGCTGACGTATCGGCAATTCCGTCTGTGGTGGTATCCATTTCTGTTTGGGCGTCGCCCTCCCGATACAGATGCACCCGATAACGCGTGTCATATTCGCGATGATTCGTGACCAGCACCGGTTTGATGGACACACGCAGATCGCCAGCGCGTAGCTCGTCGCCATCTTGCACCGGTCCGGTTGGCGATTCGGAACTGAGACGGACGTCGAGCACAGGAGTTGGTGGTAGTGCAATGCGGTTCAATTGAAGCGCACCCACTCCGCGCGTGGTGCCTACCCATACGTTCCCATCGACTGGCATAGGCGCGATCGCATCAATTTCGGTGGCGGGTAAGCCATCCTCTTGACTTGTTACCGATAACACTGACCACCGGGATGGTGCAACGTCGCGCACATTCACAATGATCAACCCCAGCGCGGTACCTATCACGAGCCGGCCGTCTTCAAGACACGCCAGTCGACGCACCTGGTCACGGGCGATGGCTCGCAGCAACTCAACAGGAACCGGCATCCATTGCGTGTGCGGATCGCGCCACCACAAGTCGCCATACACGTTGCCGGCAAACACTCGGCCCGTGGAAGTCGCGCCGTTAAATCCGCACAGCGCGGTGATCGCGCCCGGCTTGGGCGGCAAGCGAGTATCGCTCGGTGTAGCGGTAGAAGATGAAGCGACCGCACTTGGCGAGTCGAAGACTACCTCATGCTCAGTTACACGTGCAAAGCGTTGCGGTGTCGCAACCCACAACAGCGGTTCATTTGCGACCGTTGCTGACGCTAGCGCGACAATCGGTTCCGCGCCAAAGGCCGGAACACGCTTCCATTTCCGGTTCGTCCAACGAAACAACCCGCTGTCGGTCGCCGCAACCAAAGCAATCGTTCCATCAGATAACGGACCTCGCGCGAACGATCTCACAATGCGCCCTTCAATGCCATCAACCTTCGGCACCAATCGTGCGCCTTCGCGACGATACGGGCCGCGGTCGGTGGCAATCCATAAATCGGCACGGTCTCCAGTGGTGTCCCGATAATTCGCAACCCGGGAAAGACTGGAGAGCAACGCGAGTGCGGGCACGGAATTGAACGTCTGACCAGTTGTGCGCGAGTATTCGATAGTGCGGCCGAATTCATCGAGATGAAACAAGCCGAGGTCACGCGTTCCCATCCAGAGCGTGGTTCGTCCGTTTGCTGCTCGTTCTGCTGCAATCGATATCAGTACGTCGCGCCGCGTTCCGCCGCGCACTTCAAGCGTCCCCACACTTCCCACCGCGATACGCGCCAATCGACCACCGTATGTTCCAACGTACACCGCAGTACCGCCCGCGTGTCCAGGTACCGCAGTGAGCGCTGTTACGCGTCCGCCTTGCGGCATCGATGCAACATCCACCGTCTCCCAACCGGCATTCACGTAGCGCTGCACAACACCGTCGAGGGTTCCCACCCACAGTTCCCGCGCACCATCCGCGCGCGCCAATTCAACAACGCGATATGAACGGCGCGGCGAACCGGCGATGAGCTCAAAACGCGCGCCGCGGGGTCCGTCATCCCGAAAGGCAAAGACGCCACCCTCGCCGGGCACAACCAATCGCATGCGCGGATCACCGTATATCGGTGTAACTGCCTCGGCCGACCGACTCGTCAACCCTTCTGCAACGCCGAACACTGTCCACTGTCCTTTCGCATAACGCCCAACTCTTCCCAGACTTGATGCCAACCAAAGTTCAAGCGTGCCGTCGGGTGCACGCGTTTCTCCAAGCATTAACCCTTCGGGCTTGAGACTCTCCGGCAGCGCCAGTGCGTGAAATTGTTTGCCGTCAAAGACTGCGACGCCGGCGCCCGTGCCTACCAAGACCTGCGCTTGTCCGTTGAGCGCTCGCGTCTCGATGATGGAATACACAACTGCGCCTGGTAATCCGTTTCTGACGTCGAACACCGTTTGCGTGACGCCACGGCTTCGGACCACACCCGACCGCGTGGCAAACCACATACTGCTATCGGCCGATTGCAGGATAGCGCGCGTCTGTCGCGCGGTGATTTCTGCGGGCAGGTTCTGCAGTAGCCACCGGTTTCCGTCAAATCGCATTGGGCCGATTTCGGTTCCAATCCACAAACGCGCATTCAGATCGACTGCGACCGCATAAACCGTTGGCGACTGCAGGCCATCGGATTTGCCGAATACGCGAACAGCCAGATCGACGAGTCGGGCTCCGGTTGGCAAGCGCGCGTCGTTGCCCGCAGTGATCGGGTGTTGTGCAGCGATGGATCCAATCGGCGCCGTCAACGCGAACGCGAAGACCAGCGCACGCAGTGTTGACACGATAGCCCCTTCGGGTGCGCGACGACGGCAATAACCAGTGCCAACTAATGTCGGCCTCTTCGCGAGTACACAGCCGCGCCGGAGGAAGTTGTAAGCTCTCGGTAATCGAATCCGCTTGACGCGTTCAGTACACCGGAGCGTTGAAACCAACGGCAGAAGGTCCGAGCCGCTGCGTTACGCAGGGGTTACAAGATGTCTGGAGTGACCGGAACGCTCATGTCCGGGCGAAGTTGCCCGACATTGCATGTTGGAGTTGCATGAACAGCAACTCCGACCATGAGGCAATTCATGTCTAACACAACCTCCTCTTCTCAGACCATTCGCCGACGGTTCCAGCTTGCTGCGACCGCGCTGGCTCTGGCTTTGCTCATTCCCGCAGCCGGGGGATGGTGGTCGACAAATGCATTGGCCGATCGTGCCGACAAAGCCGTTCGAAACGCGGTGGTCGCGCAGCAACGGTCTGCACGTTTTGTTGAAGCGGCCATGCAGGTTGCGCACTCGGGACAGAGCTATGTATTGACTCCATCCAGCGCAACCAGAGACAAATTTCGAAGAGAAGGTCAAGAAGCACACGACATTGCACAAACGCTCGGTCGCGACGCGACGCGTTCGAGTGAGGTGGCGCGTGCGGTCGCCCGTCTCGACCTCCAACTTTCCGAACTGGAAAGTCATCTCGTGCGAGCACACCTGTATGTTGACCTGTCAGAACAAACGGCGGCGCGTCTGGAGCTCGAGGCTTCAGTGCCGTTTCATGCTGAAATGCTGCGAGTGGTCAGTGAACTTGCCACCGCCGAATCCAATCAACTCACGACGGCCGTTGAAGCGGTGCAACGCTCCGCACGGTATCAGGGAGTGGTGTTTTTCGTCGTTTTTGCAATTGCCGCGCTGGCGGCAACGTTCGTAACGCGATGGTTGTTACAAACGGTGGCGACGCCGTTGACGCGATTGGCGGCGCACGCGAGCGCCATTGCCGAACAGGACAATCGCGCCCACACGGCCGAAGACAGCGTTCCCGGCGAATTCCGCGCACTGGCGATTGCGATGAACGCCGCCAGCCAATCGTTAGTACGTGTTGCCAATGCGGAAGCAATTGCCAACAAGAATCAACGGTTGGCGCTCGCGGGCCAGCTCGCATCGGGCGTCGCGCATGAATTGAACAACCCATTGCACACCATCCTGCTCACGGTCGGCCTCTTGCTCGAAGATGCATCCGACCCGACGCTGCGTCGCGAACTTGATGTCGTGCGCGCACAAGCGGCGCGTGCCCGAGAGATCGTGCGTGATCTGATGGCCACGGCCCGACCCGGGAATGGTACGCGTGAATGCGTGCCCGCCGACTCAATCGTTCGACGCGCACAGGATGAACTGACGCGCCTGGCGGGAATGCACAACGCCCGTCTCGTTATCGCATTGCCGGCGCATTCATTGGCCAACATCGAAGCCGATCGCGATGATCTGACGCGTTTGTTGGGCATTCTGGTTTCCAACGCCGCGTATATCATGAAATCCGAAGGATCCGTAACCATCAGTGCGGACGATGTGAATGGTTTCTGTCGCTTTATCGTTGAGGATGAAGGCCCGGGACTCGATGACGATACATTGCGTCGACTGTTCGAACCATTCTTTACAACGAAACCTGTAGGCGAAGGCTCAGGTCTCGGACTGCCTGTTGCACTTGGCATTGCGGAGAGTCACGGTGGGGCCATTGTCGCGGAGAATCGCACGGATCGATCGGGTGCGCGATTCGTTGTCAGCATTCCGCACAAAGCAGAACTCTCAGCCGTCGTGCTTGCACGCCGGAGAGTCACACCAATGAGTACGCTTCGCATCTTGTCTTCCCGTCCTGCTATCAATGAAACGTCCGAACCGCGCGTGCTGATTGTCGATGATGAGCCGACCGTTCGGGTGGTATTGAGCCGAATTCTCGCGCGCGCTGGCTGGCGCTTCGACGAGGCAAGCGATGGCGCGATAGCGTTAGAGTTGATCGGTGTGGCCGAGCAGGCATTTGATATGTACGATCTGATTCTCTGTGACTTGCGAATGCCGCGGATGTCCGGCATGGCGCTGCACGACCTCATGGTGCAACAACATCCGGCAGCGCTCAAACGGATGATCATCACGTCGGGCGATCTGTCCTCGCCGGATATCGTGTCGTTCATGCACCGGACCGCGTGCCGAGTGCTGGAGAAGCCGCTCGATATGGCGGAAGTACTTCGGATTGCGGCGACTGCCCGAGTCAATCAGCTAACGGTTTGTGCGTCATGAGCAATCGGCATCTACGCACTACGCAGCAGTGTGTGCGAATCATTTCGACACTGTCGTTCGCTGTGTTCGCCACTGTTCGTTGTCAGGACGATACCCGTCCGATACGAATCGGGACCGTTGGTCCGTACCTGTCGACAACGGGTGCCGACAATCTGCGCGGTGTGCAGATGGCAGTAGCCGAGGCCAACGCGCACGGTGGCATTAACGGCCGCCAGCTCGAACTGGTAGTAGGCAATGACAGTGCGAACGGCGAAAAAGCGGTGCGTATTGCTGACGGTTTTATCAAGGATCCATCAATCGTTGCGGTTGCCGGGCACATGACGTCGGGCGCCATGATCCCCACTGCGCAACTATACGACGGTCAGCTCGCGGCCGTAGCAACGATGGCAACGTCGCCGCAGCTCACCAACATTTCACCGTGGGTGTTTCGCGTTACCGCAAGCGACGTCACCCTTGCTGCGAACCTGGCGCAGTTTGTCGCCAGCAAACATTGGGCGCGCGTAGCCATTCTGTACGAGAACGACTCATGGGGCCGTGCGCTGTCGAATGCGTTTCAAACAGCACAACTCAGCGCGGGCGGTCAAACGATTTCGGCCGATCCCGTTTCGACACGACTGCTGGATCCGAACACGCTTGATCTCGGCGTATACCTCAGAACTGTTGCCAAGAGTCAGCCCGATGTTCTGATGTTTATCGGGAGCAATAACACGGTCGGCCTGAGGTTTCTGCGACAGGCGGCGGCCCGCAATCTTCACATTCCAATTGTTGGCAGCGACGGTCTTTCACCGCAGCGTCTCGCCACCGAGCCGTCAGCACAAGGCGTCTATTTTCCGTCGACGTTCGTGGCTGACGAAAGTGATTCGGTAGCCAATGACTTCCGCGATCGTTTCAAGGCACGCTTCGGTTACGAAGCCGACATGTACGCTGCATTGGGTTATGATGCCACGCTTGCGATTATTTCAGCAATTCGCGTGGCGGGCCCCGACCGTGCGCGTGTGCGCGCTGCCCTCGCGTCCAGCGCAAACGCGGGAGTTCGCGGTGCAACTGGGAATATCAGTTTCGTGAATGGTGACCGCAAAGAGCGATTTGGCGGATTGGTACGCATCGAAGGCGGCGTGGTGAAGACCTATCTGCACTGGAAGGACGTCAACGCGTCGCGGTGATCACGTTCAGCCGATGCCCAACGCATCTCCTTCGCACGCGATTTATCACTTCATTCGCACCTGCAACATCCGCCCTCCAGTTATGCGGTCGCCGAGCTCGATCCGATCAACCGCATCCATACCACGAATGACGCGACCCATTGAGGTAAAATCGCCTTCGTTGTGCGGCTGCGGCGTGTGGCCGAGCGTGTAGCCGGGAGCCCCGGTATCAAGACCCGCGGTGGCCCATGCAAGATTGCCGCGCGTGAGGCCGCGACGGTTCACTTCGTCGCGCAGTGTATTTGCATCCTTGATGGTCCGCTGCTGGTCGACAAAATCTGGAACCACGCGCGTGAATTCCGTACCGATAATGGCACCGGAATTCATCGTGCGCACAAAATCATCAACAGCCAGTGGCGCATCACCCGGATAGAGTTCGATATCAATTGCACCGCGCGCGGTTTGCCAACGCGCTTGCGGCTTTGACAGTCCGTTGTAATCGGGCACAACCCATCGCTCAACCACCCGCACGTAGTCGGCCAGCGGTCGCACGCTGCGCGGAGCTTCTGGCCATGACTGCCGTGCAAGCGCACCGAACGCGCGATCGATGTCACGACGCAACAACGGTGCGGATGGCGGCGAAAATCGTGCAAAGAATTCCGACGCGCCGGCTGTTTGCCGGCGTTGAATTGCAGCAAGCACTGAAACGGCAGCGGGTGCGGCTAACGCTGACGGTATGTTCTGCGATTTGTCGTAGAGGTCGAGCAGCACCGCAATGTCCGATGTGTCGGCCCACGACGTCATCGTGCGAATCGCTGCGGCCCGAGCGACATCGTCTGCGTTTTGCACATCAACGCGGCGCGCCGCACGTTTTGCTGCTACGTCCAGCGATGCGTCGGTGAGTGCATAATGCGCTTGCCACGCCTGTGTACGGATTGTTATTGAACCACTTGACTTGAGCGCGCCGATTGCGGCCGCTGCCGCGCTGCTGTTCGCCGCAGTGCCAGTTGTGTCGCGCGCAATTGTCTGCATCGCAATTTGCTGGCAATACGGGGTTGGATCGCGTGCGATATCAATCGCTGCGGTAATGGCAGTCGCTGGCGAAAACATTGCTAACGCTTGCATCGCAGTGATGCGCAGCGCACACGGGTTTTTTGCGCCGGTCGCCGCAACCAGATCACGAATTGTTTTCACATCGCGTGCGCGACCCAGCCCCTCGGCCGCGCTTACGGATATCCAGCTGTCGGCTGATTTGAGCGCCACCACCAGCGCGCTGACGGACGCCGGGTCGGTGAAGGTCGCAATGGTCCGTACGGCTTCGGTGCGAACGGCGCGATCGTGATCGCCAAGGGCGGTCATCAATCGCGCATGCGCCTTTTCGATGAGTCCTGCGGTATCAGCCTGTGATTTGGTGAGACCGCGTACCGCCCAAACGCGCACGTTTGCCACCGGGTCGTCGCTCAACTCAAGCAGAACCTCAAGTGCAACAGGATCGCGCTGACGAAAGAGCGCCCACGTTGCACGCCATCGTAGTTCCGCATTTGCGGATCGCGCGAACTTGATGATGGGTGTTGGTTCGCCGCGCACCGAAGCCCGTCCAATGGACAACAACGCTTCACCAATTGCCGCGTTGGTGCGCGTGCTTTCACTGGTTCCCGCAAGAAACCGCCCGAGCACGTTTCTCGCGTCCACCGTTTTAATTTTACCGAGTGCTGTGGCCGCTTCGCTCAACACAGTTGGCGGTGTGGTCGGCGACGACAGCAGCGAATCGAACCACGCGATTGTTGTCGTATCGCGTAGTTGTCCTACCGCAAACACCGTTGACGCAGCGACGGCAGTATCTGAGTCGAGCGGGCGCGCACGTAGCAAAACAATACCGCGTTTGTCGTTGATGCGACCAACGCTCACCGCCGCGCGTTCGCGCACTTCGGGATGTGAAGACTTGAGCATGCGCGACAGCTCGTCAGCATCGTAGTGGCGCTGATCTTCAAGCATCACCAACGTGGCAATATCGTTCACGTCAGTCGCTGACAGCGGTGGTTTTGATTTTGTTTGCGCGCGCAGGGCCGTTGGCGCCAGGAGAGCAAAACCTGCAACGGCACACAGGCAGCGCATTGGTCTGGTGTAGCACTTAGAGTTCATAGGCCCCAACCTACTTTGTCTGTAACCGGACCGTGAGGGTGTGTTTCTCGCGGGAGACCCTGCGCTCCCAAGTAAATTGCAGTCGGCTAAACGGCGAATTGATGTCGATAACCGAAACCCGGACTCTTCGTGCATGACTGACCACCACAATATTCCGACACTGTACGAGTGGGCGGGCGGACAACCCGCACTCGAGCATACCTCTTACATCTCGAGCCCTGTCTCCGTTCGTCACGCGAACGAATAGGGTCACTCTGTCAGCGGCCCAAGCGTCGACTCGTACTCCCGCGCGTAACACGCAGGGCAAATGCTGTGGCTGAATTGCGAGTTCGTGAACCTGGAGATGTAACTCTCCACGGTGTGCCAGTACCGTTCGTCGTCGCGAATCTTTCGACAGTGCGAGCATATGGGTAGAATCGCCTGCAACGTGCGCACTTCGGCCAACGCCGCCTGTAATTCGCGCACCAAAACCTCGCGCTCGGCCACGATTTGTTTCTGCACCGTAATGTCGCGCGCTACCGAGTAAATGGTCTCATGACCAAGGTCGGCCGTTGCGTTCCACAGCAGCCAACGGTACGAGCCGTCCTTGCACAGGTAGCGGTTCTCGAACAGCAACGCTTTGCCGCCGTTTTTGACTTCCTTGTTCTGGTTGAGCGTGCGTTCGCGATCGTCCGGGTGGACGAATTCGATGAAGGGCTTCGAGCGAAGCTCGTCGGTGGTAAAGCCCAGCGTTCGCTCCCATGCCGGATTCAACCGTTTGAAATGGCCGCGGAAATCCAGAAAGCACAACATGTCGACGGAAAGATCAAAGAAGCGGTCAAAGAGGCTGTCAATGACCTCCGGAGCCGCAGGTGTTTCGTCGATTGTCATTGGCGTTCGGTGCCTCCGTTTTCGGCTGATGCTGTCCCGATACAAGCTAGACTATTGCGCGCCAGCTCATTCCTTTGCGCGGTTTGGCAGCGCGGCATTGGCGGCCGCGACGCTCTCAATTTCTGCGTTCACGCGCGCTCACGGAGAGCGGCTTGTCGTTGGAGCCCCAACGCATTCTTAGCGCGACGACAGATACAACGTCTCATGAGCGTAGTCCAACTCGACCCGGAAGCCTTTGAGCACGTTGCCGGCCAAGGAGCCGACGATCGATCCGCGCATCATGCCGCTCATGAACCGTTCAAACGTTCCTTCCCGCTGCGACGTTACGCCGAACTCGCTGAGTGGGAACGCACCCCACGTGCCCTGCGGTACAAACATCGTTTCCAGGGTTTGGCCGCCGAGCGTCGCTGCGTCGCCGAACGCCCCGAGATGCCGCGGCCATTCGGGGTGGTGTTGGCCCCACGCTTTCAGCAGGACCTCCGACACCATCGTGAACGACGCGCCCGTGTCGAGCAGCATGCCGTATCGCTTGCCGTCGACCTCCATTTCGGTGCGCGGAAACCCCTGCGGTGTCGACACCGGCATCGGCATTGGCGTCCCCTGCGGGGTGAGGACCCCGGGGGCCGCGAGTGTGAAACTTGCTCCCGGATAGTCAAACACGACGTGATAGCGGGCGAGCACATGACCTGGCACCATGCCTTCCGCGTGCCCGGCTGCCGCCGTCGGGAGCACATTGTCCTTGCCGATCATCACGGACACGCGCTGTGGGTTCAGTGAGAGCGGAAGGTCACCAATCCACGACTGGACGGGTGACGTGACTGGCGCAAACGCCTGGCCTTCTTCGCGGACCACCGATCCCATCGTCAGGCCGAGCTCGCGGGCAAGCGGTTCCGTAATGAGAAAGCCACCGCCCCCCGTATCGAGCAGAAAGCGCGCCTTGCGGACGGACCCATCGGGGCGTTTGAACGTGACGAGGACGTACGGACGATTGTTTTCGACCATGAGCGGCACCGTAACACGGTCTGGCGCACGTTGTCCCGGGAGCGGTGGCG
>JBDUBA010000460.1:0-5021 GCA_040004335.1 Gemmatimonas sp. | reverse complement strand
ACTCGGCCGCGCGTAACTCGTACATCGGCCACGGACTTCGGAAGGTTGAACGCCAGCGCGTCGGTTGCAATGGAATCACGCATCGGTGTTGACTTGCGAATCGCGCTGATCAACGGCGGAATCACGCGAGGCGGAAGGGAAATACCCCGTACCATCACTTCCCGCACACGGAATTGCGCCAATCCAGGATGAACCATCTCAAGCACGCCCGCCAGCTCGACCGTGTCCCGCCCGGACAACATGTCCGACACAAACTCGGGTAACGTTTTTCCTCCCAACTCCCTGAGCGGAATTTGCGACCGAATTCGCAGCACATCGTCTACAATCGCCACTTGCACTTCGGACGCTGCCTGCGGCAACACTCGGCCCAACCCCTCCGCCAGAAATCCCGCCAGATCACCGGCGCCCAGCGTGATGTAGGCAGGGCCGCTTTTGCTTTCCAGTAAGGCGATGGCGTCCGCGGACGGAACCCGGGCGTCCTTGAGCGTTGCCCAGGCAACTGGCTTCCCCGCTGCCGCGTCCTGAACCCGGGCACCGATTGTAGATTGGCCCGCGCGCGAAAAAACCGAAGGAATGGTGCCGCCGTACAGCCACCACACTCCCGCGCCAGCGACAACAACCACGGTCAGGCAGCCGACTTTGGATAGGCAGGACATGAATGGTATGATGCGAATGTGAGAGCGATGACAGTTCCCGAAACGCTAAGAAGGCCCGGGGTGAAATAGTCGGGACCGGTTTGGGAACGATTCGTTGACGTGTGCCCCTACGGCGCGTCCAATCGGGTAGTGCCGCTTTCCGAACTGTTTTTTACACCGATGCGTTCAGTTTTCCGGACGTTGTTGCTTCTCGCCCTCCCTTTCCAGTGAACAGATTCAGCCGCGACGCAAACCCTGCTTCGGCCACCGCCGCCCCTGCCCACCCGGGTCCGGCCGACGCAAATCCGTTCGCGACGAAGCATTCGATTTCGCATGAGGAATCAATGGAGGGTGCGGGGTTCGTGGCCGGATCACCCGAAGAGGCGCGACGCCTCCTGGAAGAGGTGCAGCAACTAGGAACCCGGATGCGGCTCAATCGCCGTAGGGCGCAGCAGATTGATCGTCGCGCGGCGGCGTACGCCAGCCGGTTGGCCCGACATACAGCCCGCCTTCTGCAGCATATGCCGAATGCAATTCCGGCCGTGCGCCCGGTTGCAGGTACTGGTGCATCCGCGCTTCGGCACTATGTGCTCAAACATGATCAGCTGGATTCGCCCGATCGCATGCGGCTGCTGGTGGTCAGCTCGGACGGACGGTTACGCATCTGCACAGTATTGACCGACGGACAGCGTTCGCGTTTGTGGAACGACTACGAAGTGACCAATCCACCACTTGGGCTTGGTCTGTCCGTTGTGTTCGAAGGCCTTTCATCCATGATTGTTCAGCTGGAATCGGCCGTCAAGGATGCCGAGAGTGTTGCGGATTCGAGTTCTGCGGCGCTCGACGGATTGATCGCGCAAAGCGAAGCCAAACTCGCGAATGCGGGTTCACGTTTGTCTCCGGTCGAACCTTTCACGCTCAGCGATGACGATGTGTATGGCCAGGCCAACGACGAGGATGGGGAAGCCGGCCTGCGTTCGCACGGTTTCGAACATCGCTTGCCGTTTGCGGCGCCTAAACCCACAACGACCTTGCATTCACCAGGACGTTTCGCGAGGTAGCGCCGAGGCGCAGCGAGCGGCGATCCGCTCCAGCGGAATCGTTTCCGTCAACACCTTTCGGCAGCATTGCACGAAGAGCAGTTTGGATCTCATCCAGACTGCTTTCTTCTTGCCAGGAGTCAAAGGGTGGCGCTTCGTCAATCGAAAACCGACACACTGTACGACGCAATCATTGTGGGTTCGGGTGCCGGCGGTGGTATGGCCGCGTATCAGCTGTCAATTCAGGGGATGAAAGTGCTCCTGGTCGAAGCTGGGCGTGACTACGATCCAGTGTCCGAGACACCAATGTTCAAGACGCCGAAAGACGCACCATTGCGCGGCGCGGGAAACGCCGACAAACCGTTTGGATTTTACGACGCCACGGTTGATGGCGGATGGCGCGTTCCGGGTGAGCCCTATACCACAGCGCCAGGCAGCGAATTTCAGTGGTGGCGTTCGCGCATGTTGGGCGGACGCACAAATCACTGGGGACGTATTGCGCTCCGCATGGGCGAATATGACTTCAAACCAAAGTCGCGCGACGGATTGGGCGCAGACTGGCCGATCACGTATCAGGAACTCGCGCCCTACTACGACCTGACGGAGATGCTGATTGGTGTGTACGGTGGTGATCAGCCGCTCGAGAATACACCAAACTCATCCCCCGGCGTGTTGCAGCCGCCGCCCGCGCCGCGCGTGTATGAGTTGATGACCAGGAAACACGCCGGCACCATGCAAATCCCCGTTATCCCCGCGCACCGCGCCGTGCTCACTCGACGACAGGATTCCGCGGTGCTTCCGGCAAAGTTGCATCCGGGCAACACGCTCGCGCAGAAGGTTTTGAAGGAATCGATGGATTCGCGTCAGGCCTGTTTCTTTGCAACGCCCTGCGGCTGGGGCTGTGGCATCAAGGCGAATTTCCAAAGCACCACGGTGTTATTACCGCCAGCAATGGCCACGGGCAACGTCACGCTAATTACCGACGCGATGGTACGCGCGGTGTCCGTTGATGCACAAGGAAAAGCGAGCGGTGTTCACTACATCGACAAGATGACGCGCACCGATCATCACGTGAAAGGCAAAGTAATTGTGCTGGCTGCGAGCGCGGCGGAAACGTCGCGCATTCTACTCAATTCCAGGAGCGCGCAATTTCCCAACGGGCTTGCGAACAGCAGCGGACTTGTTGGCAAATATCTCATGGACACCGTGGGAGCGAGTCTTGGCGGACAAGTGCCAAAGCTCGAAAACTTGCCGCCCATGAACGACGACGGTGCGGCGGGTGATCATCTCTACATTCCGTGGTGGAAATACGCCGAGCAGAAGAAGGGCAAGATGGGGTTTGCGCGCGGCTATCATGTGGAATTAGGCGGTGGAAAAGGGATGCCCGGCGGTGGATTTCAAGGCAACATTGAGAAGTTCTCCAACGGTTCGTACGGCCGGAAGTACAAGGAAGACATGCGCCGCTATTACGGTTCGTTCATTTCGTATGATGGGCGCGGCGAGATGATTCCCAACGAAAATTCCTTCTGCGAACTCGATCCGGATGTGGTCGATCAATGGGGCATTCCCGTGTTGCGCTTCAGCTGGAAGTGGAGCGATCACGAGTTGAATCAGGCCGTACACATGCAGAAAACATTTGCCGAGTTGATTGAGTCGATGGGTGGCACTGTGCAGGGAACGGTGCAGACTGATGGATCGAAAGCCATCGCCAAAGGTGGGCAAATCATACACGAAGTAGGCACCACGCGTATGGGTGATAGCGCAAAGAACAGTGTACTCAACGCCAATTGTCAGGCGTGGGATGTGAGCAATCTGTTCATCACGGACGGGGCGCCGTTTGTCTCCAACGCCGACAAGAATCCAACACTCACCATTCTTGCGCTGGCGTGGCGCACGTGTGATCACATCATCGCAGAATCGAAGAAGGGGGCGCTCTGATGTCCATTTCAATTCAGGGACTCGTGCAACTCACGCGTCGCACAGCGCGAGCACTTGCGGAACACGACGCCGCAGCGACCGCTGATGATTCTGCCACGCCAACCGACGGACGCGCAGTTGAAAGTCGTGCGTCAGACACCGTGATGAACGGTGTAAACCGTCGCGACCTGTTCAAGGTGTTGGCCGCAAGCGCCGCGCTCCCGATGTTGGTTGATGCCTGTGCAGTTCCCGACAGCTCGCCCAGCAATTCAACCGGTGCGACTGCTGCAGGCGGCGGAAAAGTTGTTCCCGGAAAAGGCCCGCGTGGTACGCCCAGCGATCCGGTGTTGATCGATCCGAAACCGAAAGTGCCGTGGACGAAGCTGTTGACGTCGGCCGAGTTAGGAACGTTGACGGTGTTGTGCGACACGATCATTCCAGCCGACGACAAAGGTCCCGCAGCCAGCAAAGTGGGTGCGCCCGATTACATCAACGAAATTGCGAGCGAGCCTTCACGCGGAAATTTGCTGGTACAAATTCGTGGTGGCATTGCGTGGATCAACGGTGAATCCACAGCACGTTTCAGCAAGCCGTTTCACGAGCTGAGCGAAACGGATCGCACCGCAATTTGTGATGATATTTGTTTTGTGCCAAAGGCGAAACCGGGCTACGGCGTGGGTGCACTCTTCTTCGACCGCGTGCGCGATCTCACCGCCGGTGCGTATTACACAACGCCCGAAGGTTGGAAAGATGTTGGTTATATCGGCAATGTTGCGTTGCCGGAGTTCAAGGGGCCGCCGCTGGAGGTGTTGCGGCAGTTGGGATTGGTGTAAGGCAGTAGCCGTTTGGGTTCCGGCAATGTGTCACTTCACCGTGCCGGGCCCAACCGGGCTCAAAGAGTTTATTAATGACGCAGTCGCTTGGCAACACAACGGTCACAGTTACATCAACAATGCCGCGCTGCGGGAGTTCAAAGGGCCGTCGCCGGAGGTGCGGCAGAAGTTGTGTTGGTGCAACTGACTCACCCATGCACACAGCGAAATCCGCACGATGTTTTTTCTTCGTAGACGTTTTTCGCGACAGCCACGATGAGCACGACCGTGACACCTACCACGCCCACGCCCGCGCCCACGACTAACTGCCACGAACAACGACCGCGACCGCATACGAAATTAGTGAAGCATTCTCTTCGCGGAGAACGCGCCGCATTCTATTCACTGACAGTCAGTCTTCGTGTGTTCTTAAGCAATAACACCGGCTTGATCACGCAGGTCCCCGCGTTCGCCGCGTTCGCCGCGTTCGCCGCGTTCGCCGCGTTCGCCGCGTTCCCCGCGTTCCCCGCGTTCTCCGCGTTCTCCGCGTTCTCCGCGTTCTCCGCGTTCTCCGCGCAAAAATAGCTTCACCAAAGTTCATTCGAGCGCGGGCGAAT
>JBDUBA010000109.1:0-17042 GCA_040004335.1 Gemmatimonas sp. | reverse complement strand
TGCCGGAAACCGGCTCGGTGAGCACGAAATCGGTCATGAATTTGTTGTCGAGAAACGCCTGCAGTGCGGTACCGTGCACCGTGATCTTGAGCGTGTGCCATGTTCCCAGTTCGAGCGGAACCAGATCGGGCGCACGTTTCACGAACTTGCGAACACCTTTGTTGAACGTCCACAGCACCACGTTGTCTTCGGTACCATTGAAGCGTACGGTGAGATAATCGCCGTTCGGCTTGACGTTGAAAAGAATGCCCGCACACCGATCGAGCGTTCCGCCGACCATTTGAAAGCGCACGGAGATTTCGCCATTCTCAAAGTTGTCTACACCCTTGTAGACCGCGATCGGATAATACGCGAACGCTTTTACGCTTTCGATGAATTCCTCGTTGCGTGCGCCGTAGAGTTCACGCGCCTTGTCGGCGAGTCCACCGGCGGGTTGACCGCGCTTCCACACGCGCCCATCGATGAAGAGGACATTGCGCCCTGCTTCTTTGGCGACGACCCAGCTACCAACCACGGGCGCGAAGGTTTTGGGTTCGCGGCCCGCCACTTCGCTGGCAAAGGTCGCATGTTTGGGTGGCGCTGGTGCACTCTGCGCACCTCCGACTGACAGTGCAACTACGCTGCCGACACACGCGGCAAGTATTCGAATTTGATTCACGGTTTTCATCCAACTCTCTGAACGCGTTGACGTCGGGACCCGATCCAGGCACCTGCAATCAACAATGGCCAAGCGAGAAAAAACAGCCAAGGCGCGAACGTCGAGTGCGCGCGAAGCGGGTAGCCGGGGTATGTGGGAGCGTTGTCCGGCGGTGGCGGTGTGGCACCGGTCACTTGATACACCGTTTCCAGGACGACCTCTTCGATAGTGGAGCGCGACATCAACCGTCGGCCTCCTGACTCGTACCAGACTTCGCCATAGTGATCACCGGCACTCTGAAAGAGCCCAGAACGTCCCGCTGCGGGATAGCGAATTGTCAAATGCGGAACGACGCGTCGCAGCTTCGCCAGGATACCGCGTTCAAGATCGTTCAGTCGTGGATCCTCGGCAGCGAGAAACACGTCAACGCTGAGGGGTGCGCCGATGTTTGCAAGCGTCACTTCGTCCGTGCGCGAAAACGAGTTGCGCCGGTTTTCGCTCACATCGGCGCTGGTGCGAATGCGCGCCGCCAACACACACAGTAGAATGGCTGCGCCGAGCGCCGCAGTTGATCGAAGCATGCGAATGTTCAGGGTGCGTCCTGAGGGCGCCGCCGTTGTTGCCAAGGCAAGCCCCGACATTCCGACAACAGCCAGGATGCCAATGGTGGCGAGCTGAATTTCGCCACGTTCAAAGGTGCGGAGCGCGGCGAGCGGCGTATAAGTCGCGATGACCGCGAGCACACCTCCGCGCGCTGCCGCGAAGTAGTCGAGGGCCCAGGTACCAATAGTGAACGTGAGCGCAATGACAGCCGCACTGGCAGCACTCGTTGAAAACGCGGCCGCGGCCGCGCAGAAGCCAATGGCCGAAACACCGCGCAACACATAACCCAACAACAACCCGAGCGTTTCCGGCGGATACAGATGGCCGCCGATATTGTGCCACAACAGCAATGCCGAACACCCGGGGAGCATCGCAACAAACCATGCGAGCAACAGCGCCAATCCCTTTGACGCCATCGTCACGCCAAATATTGGCGGGGCCTGTAGTTGCAACCATAACGCTCCGTTTTGCCGCTCGTGCGCGATCAGTCGAATCACGACAAACGGAAACAACAATGTTGCCGCGAGATCGTACGCGCCAAACGTCGGTACGAGGATTCCCTCGAGCGGGCTGAGTCCCTGCGACAGTGCGGCCGGCCCACCGCCGGCACCGCTCGCTTCAGCGTAAAACTCCACCGCGGACAGGAAGGCCTGTCCCACCAAGGCACTCACGGCGAGCAGCATCAACCAGTACGCGCGCGTCGCGAGCAGCTCACGGACGTCCATGACTATCAGCAGTCGCAGCTCGCGGAAGAACCGCGCCATTACGTAAGCGCCATGAAAATGTCTTCGAGCATGCCGCTACCAAGACCGGTCGTTTGCTGCAGTTGCGGAAGCGTTCCGTCCCCGACAATGCGACCAGCGTTCAACAGCAGCAGTCGGTCGCAGATGCGTTCGGCGTCAGGTAGCTGGTGGATCGAGAGAAAGAGCGTACGCCCGCCCTGCGCATGCCGCCTTAGCACTGCGATCACATCGCGGGTTTGACGAAAGTCCAATCCGTCAAATGGCTCATCGAGCACCAGGATTGGTTGCGGTGTTAACAGACCGATGCCGAGCATGACGCGTCGATGCTCGCCCTTGGACAGTTCGACAAGTCGCGAGTGCATGAGTGGTGTGAGCGCGAGTTCCTGAACGATTCGTTCCAGTGCGTTGGCAGAATTGCGATGGAGCGCTGCAATGAACCGCAGCACCGTCATCACCGTCTGATCGGGCCAGGGGCGGATTCCGTCTGGGACGAGATAGAGGAATTCCTTGCGCCGCTCGGGGGGAATTTCCTTTTCGCCAACGAAAATTTTGCCCGAAGTTGGCGATTGTATTCCGGCAACGCACTCAACCAGAGTAGTTTTCCCCGATCCATTTGGCCCGATTAGCCCGAGGATTTCTCCAGGTGACGTGGCAAAACTCGCGTCACGCAGCGCCCAGAAAGCGCCGTGTCGCCTGGAGAGGTTGTCGACTCGCAACGTGATCTCGTGCACGCGAGAGATAATAACGCGGGCGTCGCCGAATGGGGGAACCACATCGAGCTGTCGGCAATACGGCCGGCCGTACGACCCCACCTAAGCGCGAGATGCAGCGTCATGATGCGGCTAAGCAGATCCAGTATTGGACACTTCCTGAAACACGTGTGTGCGTCAACAGCGTTAGTCGTGCTGGGCGCAGTAACTCTTCCGGCCCAACAGTCCGGCGACGTGCGCGGGACCGTCACTGACGCGCGCACCAAGACTCCGGTGATGGGAGCGCGCGTGTACATCGCGTCGCCCGAACGTGCGGCGTCAACCGACGGACGAGGGCGGTACGTGCTGCGCGGGTTGCCTGCCGGATCGTATGTGGTGACTACAACGTCGCTTGGCCATAAGCCAGACAGCACTTCGGTCACTGTCGCGAATGGTGCGGCTGCAACGCTCGATATCGCCGTGAAAGAAGGTTCGCTCCTCCTCTCCAGCATGGTTGTTTCGGCCACGCGTACGCCAACCGAAGCGAGCAAGGTTGCGTCGACGGTGAACGTGCTGACATCCGAGCAGGTGCGTCAAAGTCCGGCGCGTGAATCACAGGACATGCTTCGCGAAATTCCGGCAGTCGAACTGCCGCGCACCAGCAGTCTTGTTGGTGGAACGGCGCAAATCGTTTCGATTCGCGGCGTCGATGAAGGTCGCACCGCCGTGTTGTTCGACGGCATTCCCGTTAACGACGCGTGGGGCGAGTGGATTGACTGGGGCAGAATGCCGAAGGGCATGATCGATCGCGTCGAAGTGTTGGAAGGCGGCACCTCCAGCATTTACGGTAATGGCGCAATGGGTGGCGTCATCTCTTTCTTCTCGCGTCCCGTCGCACCAGGCTCGGCGCGCATTCAGCTGGACGGTGGCAATCGCGATGCGCGTCACGGCTACGCGGAAGTTGGCATCCCTTTGTTTCGCGGATTGACGGCCAGTTTCAGCGGCGACTACCAGGAACACGGCGGTTACATCCTGATCGATTCAACCGAGCACCCCGTGGTCACGAACAATAATTTTGGCTTTCGTGGCCCGGTTGATGTTGCATCGAATGTCATCCAGCGCAACGCGTACGGGCGCCTCAGCTACGAACCGTCCGCCAAGATGTCTGCGTTCCTGACGGGCCATCTGTTCGGCGATTCGCGCAACCTTGGCACACCACTCACGTTTGCAAACCGCGATCAGCGTAACGTCGATTTCGGCTTCAACTATGGTGCGCTTTCGTCGGGACAAGTTTCCGTCCGTGCGTGGGATGGTCGACAGATTGAAAATCAGCGTTCATCGGCCATCCGGTCCGCCGTGTTGCGGAATTTCGAAGACTCCAGTCTGACTGCGGAAATTCCAAGTCATGATTGGGGTGCATCCGCGCAGTGGACGCGCACCAGTTTACCAGCGTTGCAGTCGTTCAGTGTGGGCGCCGATTTTCGTCACTACCAAGGCGACTTCAACGAAGTCGATTTCAACACCACGTGTCCGGGTGCAAGCTGCGGCACGGTTGCACGCACCGTGACGTCGGGTGGCGATCAGAGTTTGAGCGGTGCGTTCGTGCAGGCCATTGCTGCACCGATGACACCACTCACGCTGGAACTGAGCGCGCGTGTTGATCAGTGGTCAAACAACAACGGGCATAGCGACGACGCGGCCGCGGGTCCGACAATTTATCCGAACAAGAGCAAGACGTCGTTCTCACCACGGTTCGGTGCGGTGTATCAGGTAGTGTCCGCATTCGCATTGCGTGGCGCAGTGTACAAGGCATTCCGCGCGCCGAATCTCGCCGAGTTGTATCGCAAGCAGATCAGTGCGACGCAGATCACCGCGCCAAATCCCGATCTCAAGCCCGAAACCGCGGTTGGTCGCGAGGTTGGCTTTGATTTTCAGCCCACGAGCTGGTTGCAGGCAAAGGGCACGTACTACGTAGCGGACTACAACGACTTCAACTCACCGCAGACGATAACTGGCTCTGCAAAACCCGCCGCGTGTGGGACGATTGCAACGTGCCGTCAGCGACTGAACGTTGGCAAATCGCGCAGCGAGGGAATAGAAGGGTATGTGGCGGTTCGTCCGGTGCAGCAGCTGTTCCTCAGCGGCGCAGTCAGTTACGACGATGCGCGCGTGCAATCGGGCATTCCGGATACGTTGCCTTCCGACCGGAAGCCGCACATCAATCGTGTTCCTTCACCGCGCCAGACGTTGCGTGGTACGTACTCATCCGCGCTGCTGGGCGAACTCACTGTGATGTGGCGCCATGAAGGACAGACCACCACCTTGGGCGGCCTCGCACTGCAACCGTTCACCGTCGTAGACCTCAACTATCAGCGTGAAATCGTGCGCGGTGTGCGTGGTTTCGTTTCGGTCGAGAACGTGGGTGACGAGCTGTACGAGGTCAACAAAGCCGGTGCCGGCTCCGCAACGAATCCGTACCTCATTTCGGTTGGGTTGCCGCGTACGTTCCGCGTGGGCCTCGAAGCGTTCCGGTTCTAACGCTGCAATCCGTTGTACAAAACGCTCGGCTATGCGAATGCATGGCCGGGCGTTTTGTTTTCATACGACGGAGAGTCTGTCCCGTGTCCCTACCGGTGCAGCGCATTATTGCGGGTTTCCGTAGATTCGCGTATACAGCTGTTCCTCCAGCGGTTGTCCGTCTTCCAGATTCCCATGAACCGTCGCCTACTGTCCGCCGCGCCTTTCGCGCTCTGCACCGTTTTGTTGACCACGTCGTCAGTCATGGCGGCTCAGGACAAGCCCCTCGTAACGCCTAAAGACTACGGCAAATGGGAGACGCTCGGCGCCGCCCGATTCTCGCCCAACGGTACCTGGCTCGCGTACAGCATCACTCGGGGAAACGAAGAAAACGAGCTGCGATTGCGTGGGCCCAATGAGGCGGCCCAGGTAATTCCGTTTGGATTACAACCCACGTTCTCAGCTGACTCTCGTTGGGTGGCCTACCTCGTTGGAGTCTCGCCCAAGGAACGCGAGCGACTGACAACGGCCAAGAAACCGGTTCACAACAATTTTGTTGCGCGCAACCTGGCCACTGGCGACACGATCGGCGTTTCGGACATCACGTCATTCAGTTTAAGCGCCGACGGACACTTTGTTGCGATGACCCGATACGCAGCCGAAGGCAAACGCGTGCAGGACGTCCTCGTTCAGGAACTCGCGACCGGCACACGACTTGTCTTCAGCAACGTCAGTGAGCAGGGCTGGTCGGATTCCAAACCACTCTTTGCGTTCACTGTTACTGCCGACGGCGGCAACGGCAACGGCGTGCAATTGTACGACACGCGTTCCGGATCGGTGCGTGTGCTGGAGTCGTCGACGTCGCTGTACCGCAGCCTGACATGGCGACCGCGATCGGAAGACCTGACCGTGCTTCGCGCAAACGGCCGTGAACGCGAGTTTACGGATACAAGTTTTGCGCTATTGGCCTGGACCGGCGTGTCGGCGCCCACGTCTGTTGCAAAAGTTCAGGATGCCACGAAAGGTGTTCCCGCCGGATATCGCATCACTGATTATCGCCGGCCGAGCTGGTCGAAGGACGGCAGCATCATTTACGTTGGCCTCCGAAAGCGTGAACTGTCGGCCGACGCAATCAAGAAGGGTGAGGAAAAGGTATCAGACGTTGAGATCTGGCATCCGAAAGATGTGCATGTGATTCCTGATCAGCGTTCGTCCGAGCAGCGTGATTTACGCGCGACGGTGCTGGCATCGTGGCATCCTGGTGATTCGAAGTTGACTCAGATTGGTACGGACGCATCTGAAAACACGGTCGTGCTTGAAGGCGAGAAATTCGCGACCGAGACGGACACCAAGGGTTACGCGTTTGGCCAGATGTTTGGTCGACCAGATTCGGACATCTGGGTCACCGATTTGATGAGTGGTACACGCAAGAAATTGCTGGAGAAAGTGCGCTACTTCTACGGGTCCGATCCAACCGGCAAACGCGTTTCATGGTTTGACGGCAAAGACTACTGGGTGATGGATGTGGCGAGCGGTACCCGCACGAATGTCACGGCAAGGGTAACGCCGAGAGTTGATTGGGTGGATCGAGGCGATGACCATCCGAACAACGTGCTGCCGGCTATCGGTCGTCCCGATTGGACCCGTGACGGGAATTCGCTGCTCGTGAACAGCGAATACGACGTCTGGCAACTTGCGATTGACGGCTCGGGCGGCAAACGGTTGACGGACGGTGCAAAAGATGGAATCGAATACCGTCTCACCAATTTGGGCGGAGGTGGTGGCGGGCGGGGCGGCGGCGGCGGGCGGGGTGGCGGGGGCGGAGCCGACGCGGAACGCGGCGTCGATTTTTCGAAGCCCGTGTATCTCACGCTTACGGGCACACGCAGCAAGAAAAGCGGCTTCGCGCGTTTGCAAAACGGGACGGTCACCCAACTGATGTACGTCGATGCCCGCATTGCGGGTTTGACCAAAGCGGACAGTGCCGATGTCTTTAGTTTTACCCGCCAGAAGTTTGATGAGTCGCCAACGCTGTTTACGTCGGGCGCCGACTTGTCGAATCCAAAAACGATTGTGGCCACCAACGCTTTTCAGAAAGATTACGCGTGGGGCAAAGCCGAGTTGATGAGTTACAAGAGTACGATCGGTGTGCCGTTACAGGCGATTCTGTACTACCCGGCCAACTACGATCCAAAAAAGAAGTATCCGATGATTGTGTACACGTACGAATTGCTGTCACAGGATTTTCATCGGTACATTGCGCCGCGCGAGAATGATTACTACAACACGCAGGTATTTACGCAGAACGGCTACTTCGTGATGATGCCGGACATTGTGTTTCGTCCGCGCGAGCCTGGGTTGGCCGTGCTGCAATCAGTTGAGCCGGCAGTCAAGAGCGTGATTGCGCGCGGCCTGGTTGACCCAGCCAGGGTTGGTCACGCTGGACATTCGCAAGGTGGATACGAAGCCGCATTTTTAGCGACCCACAGCAAACTGTTTACAACAACGGTGATGGGCTCGGGCATTTCTGACATGATCAGTTTCGCGGGTCAGATGCACTGGAGTTCGGTGCCGGAATTTGATCATTGGGAAACCGGTCAGTTCCGCATGGAAGTGCCACCCTGGGAAGATATGCCCGCCATGGTGGCCAACTCGCCGCTCGCGAAGATCAACGAGATGCCGGCCCGGAGCATGTTGATCGAGATTGGCGGCGACGATCCGACCGTGGACATGCGTCAGGGCGTCGAGATGTACAACTACGCGCGTCGCGCCGGAAAAAATGTAGTGATGTTGTTGTACCCGGGTGAGGGACATTCACTCGCGAAGAAAGAGAACGCGGTCGACTACGAGCGGCGTATTCTGCAGTGGTTCGGTCATTACCTCAAAGGCGAACCGGCGGCGAAGTGGATCACCGATGGACAGACGTGGGTTGATCGCAAGAAGGTGTTGGACGCGAATAAATAATTACAACCTCACGCGACCTAACGCGACGACGGCAGGGATTTTCGCGAAGGCGTAGGTGTTTGACGCGGAGGCGCGGAGTGGAAAAGCGAGGCGCGAAGAACGGCAACAGCTTTTGACGTTGTAAAAAGCAGTTTGCCGTTCTCCGCGCCTCCGAGCGAAACCTGTTGACGGTGTGGACGGTGCCCGGCCGTTGGCAGCTCCAATAGTTCTCTCGGCGTACACGGCGAAGCCAAGGATCGGAACGCCACTACTCCCCAAAGGCGTGATTGTTGTTGGCGACTGGTGTCGCGGTACAGTTCCTCTGCTCGACCTACTGCTTACACGTCGCATAGGGATCGGGCTTCGGTTTGTCGATAAGCGGACGATGATCGAGGTTCGCGATTTCGCTGATGTAATCGCGAAGGTACTGGCCAATTTTCGTCATGCGATTGTACGCGACGTACTGCGGCTCGTCTGATACCATGTGATAGTCGCGGTACCACGCATCGGCGCTGAAAAACGTGATCGGGATGCCGTACCGCGCATACATGTAGTGATCGCTTCGGCAATACGCATTTGTGGGATCGCCGTTGCGATCAAACTGATAGTCAAATTTGAAATTGTACGGCGCGCGACTGTTTACCTGCTCGGCAAGATCGCCCAACTCGGTGGAACGTCTACGCGAACCAATCAGCACCAGCGCATTGGCGCCGCCTGCAGGTTCGTCTTCCACATCACCGCGTGCCATCTGATCCATGTTGATCATCGCGACGATTGAATCACGCGGCACGGTTGGGTGATCGCTGTAGTATTGCGCGCCGTAGAGTCCTTTCTCTTCGGCGGTGTGAAACACAAACAGCACGCTGCGTTTGGGGCGTTTGCCCTTTGACACGAGTTCTTCGGCAATTTCCAAACCCAACACCGTGCCGCTTCCATCGTCGTCGGCACCGTTGTTGATCGAATCGAGACGCGGACCGCCGTGTTCCTTATGCAAGCTGTCGATGCGCGTGCGGATGACGGCCCACTGCGCTTCGGTGATGTTGTTTGGTTGCGGATCATCCGCGCCCCGCACGCGCACCACCGAATTGAATGCGCGAATGGAATCGTGATCGACTGGGCGACTCAGGCCAATGTGATCGTGATGCATTCCAACACCGACATAACTGTTGCGGAGTTTCGCGTCGGTGCCACGAACAATTCCGACCACGTTGTACGCGGGAGCCTCGGTGGGCCCAATGATGTAGTCCACTTGTCCGCTGAGGGACTCCCCGGTTGCACCAACTTCGACCGAACCAAGCCTCCGGCCAAACACGCGATCGGCCATCGCGTTTGAAATGGAGATGACGGTCATCGGCTTGGCTTCCGCACTTCCAGTTGAGTCCCAGTACGTGTCGCGCGGCGCGCGGTACTGATTCGGTGCCCCAAGGTCGAGTGTCGCCACCAGGATTGCAGCCGCATCCTTGTAGCGGCGCAGGTTGTCACGTTGCCAGAACGCAAACGCCGGTCGGTCTCGAGGCATGGCGAAGACCACGACCTTGCCCGCAACGGCCGCCGGCGCAATGGCGGAGTCGCCGATGCGGCCCCCGTAAATTGTGGGGATGCGGGTACCCTTGAACGTGGCGCCGTAAGGTTGGCCGTTCAGAAATACCTGGAGGCCCACACGCGGAATGAGAAGGAAGTCACTTCCAACATTGAACTTAGCGTTGCCAAGGATGAGCTCGTTTTCAGGATTTGACCGCAAGTTGAGCCAGGCGATTTGCTGCAGGAACGTGCCATTGGCGCCGGCCGGTTCCAACCCCATGCGCTTGAGCTCGCCAGCGATGTACATTGCGGACTTGAGGCCCCCGTTCTTGCCCGTATCCCGGCCCTGCATGCTGTCATCGGCCACGATGTAGGTGCGGGTCATGATGTCCCGGACGGTGATCGCGGCCTCGGTGGGTTGCGGCTGATTTGTGCGTGGCAGAGGAGGCCCCAACCGCGGCGTGTTCTGGGCCATCGCTGCTTGCACGACGATCGTCGAAAAAATCAGAGGAATCATGAAAAAATGCGCTGAAAGAATCTTCCGGTTTGCTGTGCGAAATGGATGTTGTGAACGTCTAACCGCGCACGGGATTTTGGCGGGCCCGGTGTGTCGCGCTGCCGCAGTCAGCGCTGGGTGCAGCTCAAAATTCCTCGGATTCTTTTTCAGCATCAGCATGAACGTCACGGGTAATGGGGGAACGGGTCCTATCCTACAACATGTAATCGGGATGTTGCGTACATCCCCGATGCGACGCCTCTCAGCGCACGGGCATTGCGAGATCGGTGTCCGGACAGCAGGATCGCTCTTTCAGCGCCTGGAGAGTTAGTGGCAGCCGTTTTCGAATCCGTAGTCCAATTCCTGTTCAAATATCCCTCCCGCGTGTTCGAGCGGGGGGATTTTGTACTGTCCCCGGTAATTCCGCCGCTGATATTGGGACTAGTTGCGCTGGCGGGCGTCGGCGTGGTGGTAGTGATGTACCGGCAGGTAAAAGGTGTCCCGCTGCGGGATCGCCTTATCCTGGGCAGCCTTCGCCTCGTCGCGCTGTTGTTACTGATCGGCTGCTTGCTGCGACCCACCGTGGTGCTGTCCAGCGCCGTTCCGCAACGCAACCTGCTCGCCGTTGTACTGGACGACTCGCGCAGTATGCGGCTCAAGGATGTCGACAACGACTCGCGTCTGGCCGCCGAACAGAAATTGCTGGCCGACTCGAGCGATATTGTGCATCGCTTGTCGGAGCGGTTTGCGCTTCGGTTCTTTCGCTTCGGCGCCGATGCGCACCCGGTCACGGGAACAGGAGCGCTGACCGGCAATGGCACACGCTCCGATCTGGCCAGCGCGCTCAATACCGCGCGCGAAGAGTTGGCAGGACTCCCGCTGTCTGGTGTCATCGTGATGACCGATGGTGCAGACAACGGCGGTGGTGATCTTGCGGCCGCGTTACTCGCGCTTCGTGCGCGACGCGTTCCGGTCTACACCATTGGTGTCGGGCAGGAACGATTCGCGCGCGACATAGCCGTAGAACGTGTCTCGGCGCCGCCAACCATTCTGGCCGGTGCCAGCACGATTCTCGAAGCCGTGATCAGCTTGCGCGGCGTGAAGGGCGAGAAAACGACAATCTCCGTCGAAGCGAACGGACGTATTGTGGCGACGGAAGAAACAACGTTGCCCGATCGCGGTGACGTTGCGCGCGTGCGTCTCCGCATTCCGTCGATGGAACCGGGTACGTATCGCCTGGCAGTGAAAGCAAAGCCACTCGACAAGGAAACCGTTACCGAGAACAATGAGTTTCACACGGTGCTCGAAGTACGCCCGGGCCCCGCGCGCATCTTGTATGTCGAAGGGGAACCACGCCCCGAATTCGCATTTCTGCGTCGTGCGGTGGCGGCCGACAGTTCGCTGCAAGTTGTCGGATTGATGCGCAGTGCGGAAAAGAAATATCTGCGACTGGGCGTGAAAGATAGTCTCGAACTCGTGGCGGGTTTCCCCTCCACACGCGAAGAACTGTTCAAATATCGCGGCATCATTCTAGGCAGCATTGAAGCATCGTTCTTTACCGGCGATCAGATGCGCATGATTGCGGAATTCGTGAATCTGCGCGGGGGTGGATTGCTGGCACTTGGTGGACGTTCCGCATTTGCCGAGGGGGATTTTCCGGGCACGCCGATTGCGGATGTGTTGCCACTAAATCTTGATCGCACGAAGAGCGACACCGGTGCACCGGCTGTGTTGCTCAAGGTTCGTCCAACACAAGCGGGATTGTCACACGCGGCGCTGCAATTGCGTGGCACTGAAGCAGCGTCTGCAGCACGTTGGGATTCACTTCCGCCGTTGACAACGGTTAACCATCTCGGTAGTCCGCGCAGCGGCGCGACAGTTCTGTTGACCGGTCGTGGTCCAGACAATGTGGAAGTGCCGGTCCTGACGTTTGAACGATATGGTCGCGGTACGAGCGCCATTCTGAGCGTGCAGGATTCGTGGTTGTGGAGGATGGATGCGAGCATCAGCGTCGACGATCCAACGTTCGCGACGTTCTGGCGTCAGATGTTGCGCTGGTTAATTGAAAGTGCGCCCGATCAAATCGATCTCGCGGCCGTTCCCGCGCGCGTTGGTCCCGGAGAGTCGGTTACGCTCCGTGCCCACGTAAACGATTCGTCCTTTGTTGACGTGAACAACGCGCTGGTCTCGGCAAAAATTACGTCGCCGACGGGTCACATAAGCGATGTGCCACTGGAGTGGTCGCTACGTGAAGATGGATCGTACACAGGAAAGTTTGTGGCAGAAGAAGCTGGCGTATACTCGATGGTTGCCGAGGCTCGTCGCGGACGTGACACGACGCGTTCAAACGCCAGTTCGTTTCTCGCGGACGATCAGGGCGCGGATGTTGAGCAAGCCGAAATGCGTGCGCCATTGTTGCGGCGGGTGGCACAGGAAACCGGCGGGCGCTTTTACACGATGGCTGACGCCAAACGACTGCCTGATGACGTTGTGTTCACCGAAGCGGGTGTCACGGTGCGAGATGCGCGGGACCTTTGGGACATGCCAATCGTATTCTTACTTCTGGCCACGCTACTGGGGGCGGAATGGGGATATCGCAGATGGAGAGGGTTGGCGTGACGCAACCCAAACGCACGTTTGGAATTGTGCTTAAACGTCAGCTTGCAACAGCGGTGCTGTTGGCTGTTGGTGTTGTGTCTTTTGGAGCAACTGGAAACGTTGCAAGCGCGCAGCAAACGCACATGCTGATTATTTCTGGACTCGCGGGCGAACCGCAATTTGCAAAGAGTTTCAAGGAAACAACCGCGTCCTTAGCCGACGCGGCACGTCAAAAATGGGGCGTCGCCGATTCCAGTTTGTTTGTACTGGGCGAAGATCCTGCGCTCGACCCCACACACGTCAAGGCTAAATCAACCAAAGAAGAAGTAGCCAAGGCGTTTCTCGCGTTATCGCTGCGAGTCAAACCAGGCGACATTCTGTTTGTGTTCTTGAACGGACACGGCAGCGGCGAAGGCGCGGCGTCACGCGTTAATCTGCCGGGCGCCGATCCAACGGCGGCTGACTATAACACGTGGCTTAGCGGATTCACGAAGCAGAACATTGTGTTCGTGGTTGCGGGCAGCGGTGGCGGAGATTTTCTCCAGGTACTTGCGGCGCCAAACCGGGTGATTGTGAGCGCTACGCGTACGGCCATGGAGCGCAACGAGAGTGTATTTGCCGCGCCGTTCGTGAAGGGACTCACCACTGCCGAAGCCGATGCGGACAAAGACGGTCGCGTGTCGGTCATTGAAGCATTCGCGTACGCAAAGAAGGAAGTTGCGCGTGCGTACGAAGTGGATAACCGGATGTTGACCGAGCATGCGACGTTGAGCGACAGCATTCTTGCGCGCACCGTTGCATTTGGCGGCGCGCAAGCCAGCAGCAACCCCAAAGTAGTTGCGTTGGTGGCCGAACGTCAGGCGTTGGAGTCGCAGGTCGCGGAGCTGCGTGGAAAGAAGGCGACGATGGAAACGACCGCGTACGAAAACGAACTGGAAAAGTTGTTGTTGGCGATTGCTGAGAAGTCGGCGGCAATTCGCGCGGCGGGAGGCAAGCCATGAAGCGCTCATCCGTTTTGCTGATGTCGCTGGTATACCTAAGCCTGGCGTGTTCGGCATCCGATCGCGCCGGTGCGCAGCCGCCTCGTAGTATTACGGCCCGAGTAGCGTCGCTGTCGGACTCAGGACGTCTTGATGACGCAGAAAAAACTGCGCGCGCGGCCGGAGCACCGGGACTTGGTGTGCTTGGTGACATTTTGGTTTTGCGGGGACGCCTTACTGCCGCAGACAGTGCGTACCGCGCGTCCATCGCGGCAAACGCGCCCGGTCAACGCACGGCGCAAGTGGGTTTGGCCGAGCTGACCTGGCGACGTGGTGATCGCGCACTGGCGCTGCAGATGGCGCGCACGCTTACCAATGCCTACGAGAACGGCGCGAACTGGAACGGTGACGATTGCGTGGCAACTGGCCGGGCCTACGTTCTTCTTGGCTCCGGCGACACGCAGTCGGTCAAGAATGCGCTGGCCGCCTTCGATCGTGCAGTAGCGGTTGAGCCGTCGAACATTGAAGGAAGGCTGCGCGTTGGCGATTTGTTCCTGGACAAATATCGAGCTCCAGATGCGAAGCAATCGTATGAAGATGTACTCAAGTTGGTGCCGGGGAACTCACGAGCGCTCTTCGGATTGGCGCGTATCGCCGATTTTGCCAATACAAAAGATGTTGGCAAACTGTTGCTTGAAAGTCTCAAGGCAAACCCAACGCTGACGCCCGCACTGTTGATGCAGGCGCGCGGTCACCTCGAGTCTGAAGCGTACGATTCCGCAGACTTCTTTTCTCGGCGTGCTCTGGCGATTGACGCCAGCAACATGACGGGTTGGGCAATGCTTGGCGCGTCTGCCTGGATTACTGGAGACTCCGCCGAATTCAAGAAAGCGTTGGCCGCTGCACAGAAACTCAATCCGAAACCGTCAGAGTTTTACGCCGAGTTGGCCGACGCGGCCGTTCGGCAACGTCGCTACGCCGATGGCGTTTCGCTCGCGAATACGGCGCTGAGCATGGATTCGATGTCAACGCGCGCGCTTGGACTTGTCGGCACCAATCAATTGCGCGAAGCGAAGATGGAAGAAGGACGTGCGACGTTGGAACGTGCGTTCGCAATCGATCCTTTCAATTTGTGGCACTTCAACACGCTCAATCTGCTGGACTTGATGCGGACGTACAAAACCGTCGACAAAGGAAATTTCCGACTGGTCGCGCCGCCAAACGAAGCAGACATTCTCAGCGTTTACCTGTTGCCATTGCTGCAGGAAGCGTACGACACACTGTCCCTCCGTTACAAATACAAACCCCCGACCACTGTTCGTCTCGAAATTTTCCGTCAGCATTCAGATTTCTCTGTTCGCACGGTAGGGCTCGTAGGTTTGGGTGCGTTGGGTGTGAGTTTTGGACCAGTGTTGGCGATGGATGCGCCATCGGCGCGCGAGAAGGGCGCGTTCAATTGGGGCGCAACGGCCTGGCATGAACTCGCGCACACGTTCACGCTTGGTTCGTCGGCCAACCGAGTACCGCGCTGGTTGTCCGAAGGTTTGTCCGTTGCCGAAGAGCGTCGCGCACGTGCAAGCTGGGGCTTTGACGAAACGCTCGATTTCTTTGATGCCTACGCTAACGGAAAGCTGCGTCCAGTCAGTCAGCTGAATGAAGGATTTCTTCGTCCGCGGTTCGATCAGGAAACCATTCTCAGCTACAATCTCGCATCACTCGTGTGCGAAATGATTGAGACGCAGTTTGGGCCAACTGCAATTCCGGCCGTCCTCAAGGCGTACAAGGATGGGCTGGAAACGCCGGAAGTATTTCTCAAGGTGTTGAAGCTCACGCCGGATAGTCTGGATAAACGTTTCGATTCGTACATGAAGAAACGTTATGCGACGCAGTTTGCCGCATTGGCTCCCGCCGGTTCAGCGCCGGATGCGCTGGGTCCGTTTGCAACAGCCATGCGAAACGCCGCGAAAGTTGCGGAGGGCGGCAACATCGATTCGACGTACGCGGCGTTGGTTGCGGCGCAGGCAATCTGGCCCGATTACGCTGGACCGAACGGACCCGCCATGCAACTCGCGGCTCTTGAAAAGAAACGCGGAAATCTGAAAGGTGCGGTTGATCAGTTGGCGCGTATAACCTCGCGCAACAACACCGCGTGGGAACCAAACGCGATGGAGGCGGATTTGCGTGAACAGCTGGGTGATACGACCGGCATGAAACGCGCGCTGGAGCGACTGATTTGGATTTATCCGTACGATGCAACAGTCCACACACGGCTGGCCGTCGCGAGCACGCGCACAAAAGATTTCAAACGCGCCATTCTGGAGCGTCGCGCCATTGTTGCGCTCGATCCGCCGGACAAGCTCGAAGCTCAGTACGACTTGGCGCGCGCCCTGATTGATGGCGGTGAACTGGCCGAGGCGCGGCGCACGTTATTGAGTGTGTTGGAGCAGTCGCCCGCGTTTGAAAAAGCGCAGACGTTGCTCTTGGAGTTGCGGAATCGCGGACCGGGAGGTGCTCGGTGAACACTTGGCGCCAACGCATTTCCCGCAGTGTTCGATCACGCAAAATATTGGTGACGCTTGGCATGGCAGTGCTCGCGGCGGCGCCTCTTGTCTTTGCACAGCGGCCTGGTGGCGGTGGGGGACGGCAACCGACGTATTTCGCACCAAACATGCCGTACGATGGTCGCTACACGTTTGCACGCATCAAATTTCCGTTGGGTAATCAGGGTGGATTTCGCCAGGATATCAAATGGTCGCACGACTATCCGCGGGGCGAACAGCACTTTACGAAGATCGTACAAGAACTGACCACCGTTCAGACACGCACCGAGAACAGCAACATACTCGGCCTTGATGATGCGGAGCTGGGCAAGTATCCCATCGCGTACATGTGCGAACCGGGTTTCTGGCGTCCAACCGATGCCGAGGTGCTGGGGCTTCGGAATTATCTGACGAAGGGTGGCTTCATCATTTTTGATGATTTCGCACGCGACCGTGATTGGGCAGTGCTTGAAGAGGGCATGAAACGTGTCTATCCGAGTCTGACATGGCTGCCGCTCGATCCAAAGGATATCGTGTTCGATGCGTTCTATCACGTCAACAGCCTCGAGTACGTGCATCCGTATTACGGTCTGAAATCGGAGTTCTTCGGCTTGTTTGAAGACAACGATCGCAAGAAACGCATGCTCGCCGTTGCGAACTACAACAATGACATTTCAGAGTATTGGGAGTTCTCGGATGAAGGCATGTTTGCCGTCAACGAGTCCAACGAAGCCTACAAGATCGGCGTCAACTACATCATCTATGCGCTCACCCG
>JBDUBA010000346.1:0-5032 GCA_040004335.1 Gemmatimonas sp. | reverse complement strand
TCCGTGGTGAACCACTTCCGCAATTTGGATTGAGAATAGATGGCCCTATGATAGCTTTTTCACTCACGAGGTTGTCCTCGGCACTGCTTGACCGTCTTATCTTCGCTCTATGAAAAAAATCGGCTTCCTGTCCTTTGGCCATTGGAGCGCCTCGCGCCAATCGGCGACGCAGACTGCGCGTGATGTTCTGCAACAGTCGATAGAACTTGCTATCGCGGCGGAGGAGCTGGGTGCAGACGGCGCGTACTTTCGCGTGCATCACTTCGCCAACCAACTCGCATCTCCCTTCCCACTCCTCGCGGCTGTCGGCGCACGAACCTCGCGCATCGAGATTGGCACCGGCGTCATCGACATGCGCTACGAGAATCCGTTTTACATGATCGAGACCGCAGGCGCAGCCGACTTGATCAGCAATGGGCGGCTGCAACTCGGTATCAGTCGCGGCTCACCCGAGCAGGTCATCGAAGGATGGCGTCACTTTGGTTATTCACCCCCCGAAGGGCAAACGGACGCCGAGCTGGGTCGGCATCACGCCGAGGTGTTTCTCGATCTGCTTGAGGGAAAGGGATTCGCCAAACCGAATCCACGACCAATGTTCCCCAACCCGCCGGGATTGCTGAGACTCGAGCCGCATTCCGAGGGTTTGCGCGATCGAATCTGGTGGGGTTCCGCGTCGAACGCGACGGCCGTGTGGGCGGCGGAGCGCGGGATGAATCTGCAAAGCTCCACGCTCAAGCAGGACGAATCGGGAGAGCCCTTTCACGTGCAGCAGGCGCGTCAGATACGCATTTACCGGAAAGCGTGGGCCGATGCCGGGCATGCGCGCGAGCCGCGCGTCTCTGTATCACGATCCATTTTCGCACTGATCAACGATCAGGACCGTGCCTACTTCGGTCGTGATGAAAGTGGCGATCAGATCGGCGTCATCGACAACATGCGCGCGGTATTTGGGCGGACGTACGCGGCTGAGCCGGATGTGTTGATCGAAGCACTCAAAAACGATGCGGCCATCGCCGAAGCCGATACACTCTTACTCACCGTACCCAACACCCTCGGCGTCGAATACAACGCGCACGTGATTGAATCGATTCTGAAGCACGTCGCGCCGGCGCTGGGGTGGCGCTAGGGTTCTGGAGTGAGCGCGACGCGCCCGCAAACCTGTCAGGACCCTTTGATCATGCCGCAGGCGACACGATCGCCTGAATTGCCCGAGGGATCCGTCTTGTAGTCATCCGCCTTTGCGTGCACGACGACGGCCGCGCCATCGGCGTCCATGAGCATGTCGGCACCATGCAGAGACCCGCCCACGGTCGTGAGCTGCACGGTAGCACTGCTGTCGGCGCCCACGGTGATATTCATCATGTCACCAACGTGGGGGCCCTGTGGATTTTCCGAGCCGTGCATCTTTGACGTCGGATTCCAATGCCCGCCCGCCGTCGTGAATGCGGGCGCGTCGCACATGCCCATTGTGTGAATGTGGATACCGTGAACGCCGGGCGGCAGACCGCGCAGCGTGCCGCTCACTGTGATGCCACCCGTGCCATCAGCAAGCGTCAGCGAACCCAGTTCGCGGCCGGAGGCATCCATGACGGCAGCAGTTGCTCCGCCCGTCGTGCTCATTGCCGGCATGGCGCTGTTTGCCGAGTTTGTTGTGTCTGTCGCGGGTGTCGATTCTTTGGGCCCGCAGCCACTCACAACGATGGCGCAGGCAGTGACTATCATAGTTGCACGCATCTGTGATCTCCCAAGTGGTGATGAACGGTGGCGAAACTCACGGCGTGATGGTCGCCTGGCACTTCACTGCCATAAACGTAAGCCGAACGCAGGAGTGCCGTCGCATGGCAAATGAAATGTGTGATGCGCGGCTGATTGAAGTGTTCGCGCGGTGAGCGGTGGTGGTAGTGTTTACGCACGTCAACGTCGCGATGCTGTTGACGAATGTGAACAAAGCATGTTTGCTGATGGACGTCAACATCACATCCATGCCCAAACCCACCAACTCCGCAGCGGTCGGCGCGCTGATACGCGAACACCGCGAAGCCGCCGGACTCACACAAACCCAACTGGCCAAGCGCATCGGCGCCAGCGACGCGACCAAAGCCGCATGCTCGTCGACGGCCTGACGGCCGCAAATGACCTGGGATTGACCGACGCTGTCCCCGCCAAAATCGTGGTGCATACGGACTCCCGGAAGAGCCCGATGCTCAGCACCTTCGACACAACGGCACTCCGCCTCGGCACAACAGCTCAGAATATCGAAATTGTCATCCTCCACGGGCTCAGACGTTGGTTCGACAAACACGGAACGCTGCGCGGAGACGGGCAGCGCGTGTCCCGTCACTACTACGATCTGCGCCAACTCGCGTTGTCGCCGCTTGGTGCTCCGGCCATCGCCGATACAGCGCTCGGCGCCAATTGCGTCGCGCACGCAAGAATGTTCTTCAATCGCCCTGACTTCGACCTTGAGAGCGCTGTGCCCGGTTCCTTCGCACTCACCCCGCGTGATGCGATGATCGATCAATTGCGCGTCGACTACAGAGCCATGCGCGGCATGATATTCGGCGACTCGCCAGAGTTCGAGGCCGTGCTGGAGAGTATCAACTCCCTCGAGACAAGGCTGAACGCATAGGTCGGCCGAGCAGCAACTCATCACTTCCCAGGATGATACTCCCGCTCCGTATGCCCCTTGAGCTGTGACTTGTAGAAGTACGCATCACGCAGATTTCCAGTCGCGTACCGCTGATCGCCTGGCCATGCACGCCGTGTGCGCGCTGCCGTTCATGTTGAGTGCGACGATCCACTGACATCAGACAGCGCGCACCCCGACTGATCCACGCGCCCGCTTCCGTCTCCTCCACCACGCAAATGCAGGCACTCCAGGAACGATCAGGATGCCGCCAATGCCAATCAGGCGCAGCATACCCGGCACCGCCATCGTGAACGCAAGAAAATCGACATTACCGGTTTCCCAGAACACCCACTCGCCGGCCAGACGCGTCGCGAGCAGCGGCGTTCCGGTTTCGAGGATCACAATGCCATTACCCGTTGCCGGATTTAATCGCACGGTGGTATTGATGGGCGCATTTCCCCGGTTGCCGTCATGCCCGACAATGAAACCACCACTGTTGTTGCTCGCATACAGGCTTGTGCCGAGCCCCCAGATGTCCTGCCCAAACTTGGATCCGTGCGGCTTCCACATTTCGCTGACCATAGCAGGTGCAAGCACTCCGCGTCCCACGGGCTCCCCATTTTTTCCCGGAAGATTTGCCTGAACAAATCGCGCGAGATCTGACACAGACGAGTACAGTGACACTGCGGCTACCGCTGAATAGCGATAGTGCGGCGTCGGTTTTGATTGCCGATCGTAGAACGTGGCGAGCACCGCGCTGTCCTTCATGGGCCACAGGTACGAACTGTGCACCATACCCAGCGGCCCCAACACGACGCGCTGCATAAAGTCTTCGAACGGTTCACCGGTCACATCTTCAATCAGCAGCTGCAAAATGGCGTAGCCGCCTCCCGAATATTGCCAATCCGATCCTGGTTCGTAGCCAACCACAATCGAACCACTGACGCCGGGGTCCGCGTCCGGTCGCTGCAGAGTTTCCACAATTGGCGGAATGGACGCGCCGGGCGCAAATCCCGCGTATCCAAGACCGTCTGTCAACCCGGCGGTATGACTCAACAATCGCCGCACCGTGACCTTGCTGTTGTCGAACTGGCCGGGCGGCAGGGTCCACCGCTTGAGATACGTGCTCACCGGTGCGTCGAGATCGATCTTGCGGTCCTGCACGAGCGCCATCACGCCCCACGCGGTAATCCACTTGCTGAGAGAAGCGGTCTGGAACACGGTATTCACGTCAACCGGATCGCCCACGGAGACTGCGTGCACGTGCTCGAGCGAACCGTCGTGAATCACGGCGAAAACCGCGTTTCCTGCATTGCTGGAATCGACAAGTTTAATCCCAGCGTTCACGAAACCCGCAGTGTCGCTACGCCCAGCAAGCCTGAGCTTCCACCAGCCGCCGGACACCCCCAGAAACACAAACACTGTCCAGCACGCGAGAAGCGCGAGCGTTGCCAGGCTGACGCGAACCACCGTTTTCATGTCACTGGCTCCGTACCGCGTGCTGCGGCAATCGCGGTTGGAAGGAGGATGATTCCCGACGGCAAACTCAGCCAACGCAATCTCGTCGATAATGCTGCGCAGAGCAGCTCAGTGCTGGCAAACAGATTACGGCTTATGACTGATGCGACTGATGCTTGAAACTATTGGAAGGCAAACGATCCGTCAGGCTACAACGCCCGAACCCCAAACCACGCGCACGCCACTCACCACTCATCGCCTTCCCATCAACTGACTCCGAAGATTTGGCGATAGGACTACCACACGCCGCCCCAGCGCGGCCGTCTGCAGTTCCACCAACCACTTCTACATTGGCGCACAGAACTGGGTGACCAAGAGTCGTGGTGAATCGTCGTCGTCATTGATAAGAGAAGTTCCTCCCTATTCAGCAATGGCAACCATCGGAAGCGTCAGTGGCACGGCAGTGCCCGCATCCGGACGTCCATCACGCGCACCCGCGTCGGCCAGCGGCGAGCTGGCAACGCTCCAACGCCAGCTGTCAGACTGCGTCAATTGTCCTTCCAGCAAGACCTCCGCAGGCAAGGCAAAAATCGCTGAGATTTCAGGAAAGATTGGCGCCATCAAGGCGCAAACACAGAGGGCGGAGACGGAGAGACCATCCGCGCCGCCGAAAGTTGCGCCGCATCAATCGCCCACAAAATTCGCGCAAGGATTTCGCGTTGATGGTGTGGGCAACCGGCTGAACGTGCAAGCCTAGTGTAGTGTCGCAGAAGTTCCATGCGCTAAGGCAGCACGCGAATTTAGCGGCGGGGCAAGGCGCGCGAGCGAGTCATAGCAGCGCTATGGCGAGCGAGTGGAACGCAGTCCTGCGGCAAAAGGCGCCGCTGACTCGTTGTGTGAACAGCGGACGAACGGAACGGCCGAAGCGCGACACGATATGCCCAT
>JBDUBA010000150.1:0-5048 GCA_040004335.1 Gemmatimonas sp. | reverse complement strand
TGTATTGCGGCGCATCACGACGACGTTCCGCACGAAAGCGAGGTCTCGGTGCTGGTGCAGGCGGCCGACTCCATTTCGGGATCGCGTCCGGGTGCGCGTCGCGAAGCGTTCGAAACGTACGTCAAACGTCTCGAAGGTCTGGAAAAAATCGCGTCGAGTTATCGCGGAGTTGACCGCGTGTTTGCAATTCAGGCGGGGCGTGAAGTGCGCGTGGTGGTAACGCCCGATCAAGTCGATGATGTACGCGCATCAGCACTCTCTGAAGAAATTGCGCGTCGCATCGAGACGGAGTTGCAGTATCCAGGGCAGATCAAGGTTGTAGTTATCCGCGAAACAAGGTCGGTTGGTTTTGCTCGCTGAACTCGTAAGTGGCACGGCTATCGCCGCAACCATTCGCGAAGAAGTGGCACGCGATGTTGCCGAACTGGTCGCGCGCGGAATCACTCCCGGATTGACTGTTGTGCTGATTGGCGACGACGCGGCCAGCGCCGTGTACGTGGGCGCCAAGGAGAAGGCATCGAAAGCCGCTGGAATGGCGGGTGAAACACTTCGGCTTCCGGCGACAACTACGCAAGAAGAGTTGCTTGCGCTGGTTGACCGTTTGAACGCGGACAACACCGTGCACGGCATTCTGGTGCAGATGCCGTTGCCGAAACACATGGATGCCGACGTTGTTATTCGACACATTCGTCCCGACAAGGATGTTGACGGATTTCATCCCATCAACGTCGGGAAGCTGTTGATTGGACACACCGATGGATTTGTATCGTGCACACCTGCGGGCGTGATCGAATTGCTTGTGCGGAGCGGGGTTGAAACGAAAGGTGCGGAAGTAGTCATTGTTGGGCGCAGCAACATTGTCGGAAAACCGATGGCTGCGCTGCTGGTGCAAGCGCGTCCTGGAGGCAATGCGACCGTCACTGTGTGCCACAGCCACACGCGCGATCTTGGTATGCATACGCGGCGTGCTGACATACTCATTGCAGCCATCGGTCGTGCCGAGATGATTCATGGGGACATGATAAAAACTGGGGCAGTCGTGATAGACGTTGGCATGAATCGCGTCCCCGATGCCTCGGCGAAAAATGGATCACGGTTGTGCGGCGACGTGCACTTTCCAAGTGCCGTTAACGTTGCATCCAAGATCACACCAGTTCCGGGCGGCGTTGGACCAATGACCATCGCCATGTTGCTGCGCAACACAGTGCGTGCCGCGCAACAATTCGCCAGTCAGTCCGGGCGCGCGTAGGCTTACTGTGCCTCCGCGCAGTTCGGGATACAGTGGTGGCTACAGTGAGGCGGAATACGGGCACGCGAACGTAAATCCCGATGCTGCGCCTGGAGCGAGTCCCGAATCTGCCATTGCCGTACACACACTCACGTCGGCGGCGAAAGACTTAATTGAAGGCGCGTTTCCTCCGCTGTGGGTGCGCGGTGAAATCAGTGACTTCAAAGCGCATCGCAACGGACATTGGTACTTCTCGCTCCGCGATGCAAACGCTCAGGTGAAATGTGTAGTGTGGAGCGCGCAAACACGTCGAATTCCAGCACCTCCCGACGACGGCATGCAGGTGCTCGCGAAAGGTCAGATGACGGTGTGGCCCGTACGCGGTGATCTGCAATTCTCGATCACCAACATCGATGCCGAGGGTGATGGCCTGTGGCGGAAAGCGCTCGAGCTCACGCGCAAACGGCTCGAAGCGGACGGGCTGCTTGATCCGGCGCGCAAACGTTCGCTGCCGCGCTTTCCGCAGCGCATTTTGGTGATCACCAGCCCCGACGGCGCCGCGCTGCACGACATCGTGAAAGTGGCGCGCGGCCGCAGTCCTGACGTTGAAATTGTGGTGATCGCCGCAAAGGTGCAGGGCGAAGGCGCGCCCGAAGAACTCGTCGCCGCGATCGAGCGCGTGAATCGTTGGCCCAACGCAGACTTGCTCATTATCGGACGCGGCGGTGGTGCGCGCGAAGATCTCTGGGCATTCAACGATGAACGCGTGGCCCGCGCATTGGCATTCTGTGCAATTCCAACCATTTCCGGTGTTGGACATGAAGTCGACATCACGATTTGCGATTTGGTCGCGGACGTCCGCGCCGCCACGCCCTCGGCCGCTGCCGAAATTGCCGTTCCCTCGCGGCGTGAACTGGCGGCACACGTGCGCTCGATTGCGAATCGGTTGCAGAATGGAGTGCGTCGCCGTCACGATCGGGGTGTCGCGGCGCTCAATCGCGTGAAGAGTCGGCTCACACTCGGTGCAACCCGCGTCGTTGAACGACGGCAGAGCAGGCTGGAAACTGCGACCGCCCAGCTGCACGCGCTGTCACCTTTAGCAACACTGCAACGCGGGTACGCTGTGGCGCGAAACCTGAAGGGCGCTACCTTGAGCAGGGTCACCCAGTTTGGCACTGGGGCTGAGTTTGATCTGTGGGTGAGCAACGGGATCGTCCGCGCGATCGTGCAAACCACGCGAGCGTTGCCCGAAGGCATCAACGTCGACGTCCCCAACGCGGAAAGCCGCGAGGAGCAAGCATGAGCTTCGAGAAGAGTATCGGGCGGCTGGAAGAAATCGTGCGCGAGCTCGATCGCGACGAACTCGATCTCGATGGCGCGCTCGTTCTCTTTGAAGAGGGCATTACGCACCTTCGCGTCGCGTCAACGGCACTCGGCAAAGCCGAAGCGCGTGTACAACAGCTGGTCGAAGCCGCCGACGGGACCTTTTCGTTGGTCGAGTTTGGTGGAGGAAGCTGAATCGGTGATTTTCGTCGACGAACTCCACGGACTGCCCCCCAGCAGCGGACCATCGGTCGCTGCGTTTGTTGCGGAACGTGCTGCCATTCAAGCGTCGCTGGATGCGTTGTGCGTTCGTTGGTTGTTGGACATTGCACCGCGTACCGCCGAGGCTATTCGTTACGCGCTGCTGGGTGAGGGAAAACGCCTCCGTGCAATCTTGTTGCTCGAAGCGTACAAGGCGTGTGGTGGCGTGAATGACGCACACGATCTCGCCGCCGCCGTCGAAGTAGTGCACGCGTATTCGCTCGTGCACGACGATCTCCCGTGTATGGACGATGACGACGTGCGCCGTGGTCGCCCCACGGTCCACAAGGTGTTCGGAGTGTCGATTGCGATGGCAGCGGGGTTAGCCATGGTACCACTCGCGGCGCGAGGCGCCTGGCACGCAGCGAAGGCACTGGGCTTACCCGATGACGAGGCCGGCGCCGCGGTGCACGACCTCATGGCGGCAGCGGGTGGTGGTGGCATGATTGGCGGACAGTTGCTCGACCTGCAGGCCGAGAGCGTGCAGCTGTCGCTCGACGACATGGAGCGTGTGCATCGGCTCAAGACGGGCGCGCTCATCATGGCGGCAGTTTCTATTGGGGCGCGCGCCGCACGTTCCACCCCCGAGAGGCGCGACGCGTTTCTGCGATACGGGGCCGCCATCGGGTTGGCGTTCCAAATTGCTGACGACGTGCTGGACGTAACCGCTACCACGGTAGAACTTGGAAAAACGGCTGGACGTGATCTGGAACTCAACAAGAGTACCTACCCGGCTCTACTTGGCATTGAAGGCGCAACCGCGCGTGCCGTGGCGTTGGTGCAGGAAGCCTGCAACGCGCTTGAGGGTGAAGGTGTGCTGACGCCCACGCTCAAAAGGCTTGCGTGTTTCATCGTTGAACGTCGTTCGTAACGCAGCACCGGAAACAAGTCTTGTACATTCGCACTGCCCGTAGGTCACGACCAACGCCCGATCACTACATGATCACCATATGACCGTCCTCGATCGCATTCAATCACCAGCAGATTTGCGTGGTTTGACACGTGACGAGTTACGCACGCTCGCCGCCGACATGCGCGCACGACTCATCGATGTGTGCGCACGGACCGGCGGCCATATTGGGGCGGGACTCGGTGTTGTTGAACTCACCATTGCGCTGCACGCAACGTTTGACACGCCAAAAGATCAGCTGGTGTGGGACGTTGGGCATCAGGCGTATCCACACAAGTTGCTTACGGGTCGCAATGCGAATTTCGAAACACTACGCGCAGAAGGTGGGATTTCCGCCTTTCTGAAACGCACAGAAAGTGAGTACGATGCGTTTGGCGCCGGACACGCAGCCACGTCCATTTCCGCCGCGCTCGGAATGGCGGCAGGGCGTGACCTAAATGGTGAAAATTTCAAGGTTGCCGCCATCATTGGGGATGGCTCGCTGTCCTCCGGGCTTGCGTACGAGGCGCTGAACAACGCCGGGCATTCCGATCGCGACTTTGTCGTGGTGCTGAACGACAACGAGATGAGTATTGCTCCCGCCGTGGGTGCGATGCACAAATATCTCACGTCCGTACAGCGCAACGATTTCTACAACCGCCTGCGTTCGAAGATTGGCGAAATTCTTTATAGCGCGCCGAAACCGTTCAAGGATGCCGGACCGCTGCTTCGCCGTCTGGAAGAAAGTGTCAAGATGTTCATGACACCGGGCGTACTGTTCGAAGAACTTGGATTCCGTTACTTCGGCCCGATTGACGGTCACGACATCAACGCATTGGTGGACACGTTCACCGCCGTGCGCAAAATGGGTGGGCCACGTTTAGTTCACGTGATCACGCAGAAAGGCAAGGGATTTCCCGCTGGCGAAATCAGCGGCGAAAAGTGGCACGCGCTGCCGCCTGGACACGATCCATCAACCGGAAAGCAACTCAAGACATCGTCAGCGAACTCGGCCTACACCGCCGTGATTGGCAAAGGGTTAGTTGAACTGGGCAATGAACGGGAAGATCTCGCGGTAATCACGGCGGCGATGCCAAGTGGTACGGGCACAGGGGCGTTCGCAAAAGCGCATCCAAAACGGTTCTTCGACGTTGGGATTGCCGAAGGACACGCCGTCACGTTTGCCGCTGGTCTCACCACGCGAAACATTCGTCCAGTGGTGACGATCTATTCAACGTTCCTGCAGCGCGCATATGACAACATTATTCACGACTGCGCGCTGCAACATTTACCCGTGGTGTTTGCGATGGATCGCGCGGGGCTGGTTGGCGAAGACGGCGAAACGCA
>JBDUBA010000082.1:0-5058 GCA_040004335.1 Gemmatimonas sp. | reverse complement strand
CGCTACATGGCCGGTGATCTCACGTTCGTTCGCGACGAACCGATTGCACTCTATTGGGAGAGCTACGGCATTGCGCCCGGTGACACGGTCGACGTGGAACTCAAGTTCCGGCAAGACACCCCCATGAACATCCTGCAGCGCATCTTTGGCGGTATCGGCATTGGTGGCGATCGCGACAGCGTCAGCATCAGATGGCGCGAACCCGATCCTCGGCATGCCGCGGTGCTATTAACCGGAGCGAAACCAATCATCGGACGTTCTGTTGCGGTTGATTTGAATGCGCTGGCGGGTGGCACCTACGTAGTGATTATCGAAATGCGGAAGGGAAAAACCGTGAGTGCGCGGAGCGAGCGCCGCATCGTGGTCAAGAAGCGGGAGTAGTACAATATGAGAACAACTTTGGTGCGCCTGATCACTTGTGAATGGAGTTCGTGACAACGAACCGCTTAGCCGGGTACTAAATGCATCCCCAATCAACACACTTATGATCAAACTTTGCTCGGCCCTGCTGCTGGTCTCACTCGCCGCCTGCAGTGGCTCCCCCGCCAACGACCGCATTGGCGCTGCGAACCTGAATGGCCTGCCGATATTGCCGACCACCATTACACTGGCCGTCGGCGCGTCAACCGACGTGCCCAGTGCGAATTTGCGCATCCGATTCGATTCTGTCACCGCCGACTCACGGTGCCCCACCTCAGTCAAGTGTGTGTGGGCAGGCGAAGCCACGGTCGCGCTGACCGTTACCCAACTGTCGGGCACGATGAGTGCACAGTTGCTCTCATTGTCGACCACGGCCGGCAAGGATACGGCAACGTCGTACGGCCAGCCAATTCGTTTGGTGAGTGTGCAGCCATTCCCTGTTATAACAACCCCAATCGCACAGCCACTGTATCGCATTGAGCTCAAAGTCGGCGCCGGCAAGTAACAAGACAAACTGCGACATACCACATCGGCCTCGCGGACATGTGAGGCCGGCTTTGGTGAGTCTGAGTAACGCGCAAGGTGCAGGGGAGGTCATTCACGGGAATTCGAATTGGAGCTCGATCTTCCGCGATGACTTTGAAGTACTATCATTCAAACTCCTCACCGTGACAGGAGTTCTCCAATGGCCCCGAGCTCTCTTCGCACCCTCTGCGCTTGCCTGGCGCTGCTTTCGCTTCCGACGGTCGCTCATGCACAGCGCGGGCGTCCCCAAGGCAACCGGTCCCTGCCTGGCGCACACTACGACGCATGCAAACTCCTCTCGATCGCAGACGTCACGCCGATCGTCGGCCCTGGAGCGACGGAACAACTGACACAAGGCGGACAGAATTGCGAATTCGTCAGTGCCGACAAAAAGCACAAACTGTTCGTGCGCACGCCTGAGTCGACACGCACCGAACCCGAAGTGTCGTTCAAGAATTACCGCACCGGGCCCCATCGGAACTACACAATTGCCGACGAGAAGGACCTCGGTGATGAAGCCGTCTCGGCAATCACACCGGCCGGTGTGGAATTCATGGCACTCAAGCAGCACCGCATTCTCTACATCCAGGACTATCCCGGATACGGGTTTAAAGGGACGGCGGAAATGCTGAGCAAGCTTCGGCCGATCGCGAAGAAAGCGTTCAGCGCTTTTTAGAAAACTGTGTCGTAGCGAGGGCGCTTGCCGCGATAGCTGACCTGTCGCGGACGTTCACTTGTGTCCTGAATGTCCAGGCGAAGGCGGCGACTCGGCCAACCGCGCGCAAATCAAATGTCAGCGTTCGCTCGGGAACCGTGTCAGCAATTGCAACTCAAACGCCAAATGCGAATGCGTCGCCGCGAAATCAAGCAGCACGAACAGTCTGCAAAATGTTTTCATTGGCCGCTCACCGATGTCTTCGTTTGGCCACAGCGCTGCCCACGGCCATTCCCTTTGACCGGCGAATACCAATCCCCCTCATCCCAACAGATTGCCCCCACGTCCCCGCCCCACGCAGATTGAGACACGGAATTACCTCGCGGCGTCACTCCGCGATCATCATCCAGGAGATCTTGATGGCACGCGTCCCTCTGCGGCACACCCTGTTCCTCTGCGCGACCGTTGGCGCGACCCTGGCCGCCCCTCTGCCAGCGCAAGCCAAGCCGGCGGCGACGCCAGCGGTTAATGCGGCCATCCCGAAGCCCGAAACCGTTTTCGGGTTCCCGCCCGGTGCGGACAACAAGCTGTTCACGTACGACCAGTCCATCGAATATTTCCGCCGATTGGCCAAGGCCGCGCCAACTCGCGTCAAACTTCTGGATGTCGGCAAGACCAGCTTCGGACACGCGTGGACTGCGGTGCTCATCTCGGCTCCACAAAATCTTGCGAAGCTCGAGCGGTACCGCGAAATCAACAAACGGCTGGCGCGTCCAGAAGGCCTTACCGACGAGCAAGCGCGCGAGCTCGCACGCGAAGGGCGCACCTTTGTCGACATCAGCGGTGGATTACACGCGTCCGAAATAGCCGGCTCACAACACACGCCCGAACTCGCGTATCAGTTGGTCGCGAAAGCCAACGAACCAGCGACGAAAGAAATTCTCGACAACGTGATCTTCTTTCTGTGGCCGTCCATCAATCCCGATGGTCAAGACATTGTCGTGAATTGGTGCAACGATCGCGCCGCTGGAAAAAATCCGCCGCCAATGGAGTTGTATCAGAAATACGTGGGTCACGACAACAATCGCGACAGCTACATGCTGAATGTCGTCGAGTCGCGCGTGGTGGCACGTACGTGGCGCGAGTGGGAACCGCAAATCATTTACGCGCATCACCAGACGTCGCCGTTCCCAACGCGCATTTGGGTGCCACCGTTTGCTGACCCAATTGGTTTGTATGCACCGCCCATCATGAGCCGTCAGGTCAACGCGATTGGTACACGTATCGCCGAAGAGCTCGATGCCAATGGACAACCAGGTGCCGTGCACATGCTGGCCACGTTTGATGCGTATTATCCCGGCTACATCGACTACATGCCGATGTATCAGAACATCAATGCCTGGTGGACGGAAACGCAGGGCGGTAACTGCGGCGCGCCGCGGACATCCACTATTGCCGATTTGCCCGCCGAGTACAAAGATCTGATGCCAACGTCGATGTATTCAAGTCCGTGGGCGGAAGGAACATGGACGTTCAAGAATCAGATCGATTACATGGTAACGGCGAGCATGGCCACGCTCCGTTACGCGGCCAAGTATCGCGAGGAAGTGTTGTACAATCGGTATCAGGCGGGTCGTAACACCATTGCCCAGTATCGGAAGGGCCCGCCGTACGCGTACATCGTGCCGCAAGAACAACACGATGTCATGGCTCCAGTAGAATTGCTGCGCCGTTTGGCATTTCTGGGTTTGAATGTGCGCCAGCTCGACCGGGACGCGGCGTACGACGGCACCACATATCCGAAAGGCACGTGGGTGCTGCCAATGGATCAGGAATTTGCGCAACTCGCGCGCGAATTGATGGAAGCGCAGAAGTATCCCGAACTGGGCGATGATCTTCCGTACGATGCCGCCGGTTGGACGTTGCCGATGCAGATGAACGTCAATGTGGTTGAAGCAAAGAAGCCGTTAACGCCAGAATTCCGCACCGCGATGAAACCAATCGTTGGCAAAGCAGAAGCCTGGGGGGCATCGCCGGATTATCCGTTTACGACCAATGCGCAAGCGGCTGGCATTGTTCCCGCAATGGTTGGTGCAATTACTGGTACGGGTGATGCCATCGCACTCGATCCCGCGCAGAACAACTCGTTCAAGTTTATCAATCGCGTCATTAAGGCCGGTGGTACGGTGCGTGTTGACACAGCGGTTGACGCAAAGTCACTCCGTTACATCGTGTCCGGTGTTGATGCCGCGCGCATGGAAGCGTGGGCAAAAGAGTTGTCAGTGACCGCGCAGCGCACAACACCAACCGCAACCGCTATTGTTGCGCCAACACGTATCGCAATGTTCAAGGGCGCGCCCGGCGACATGGATGAAGGCTGGACGGAGTGGTTGCTCGATACGTACGAGTTCAAGTACACACTCATTGGCCCGGACGATCTCAAAGCCGGCAACCTCGCGTCGCGTTTTGACGCCATTGTCCTTGGCTCACAGGGAATCTCTCGCGGTGGACGCGGTGGGGGTCGTGGCGGAGCTGGCGGTGGTCGCGGTGGGGCCGGTGGCGCCGCGGCAGGCGATGACAGCCTGATCACGAAAGCCGTTGATGACTTCGTGCGTGGCGGCGGTACCGTGATCACCTGGAATGCCGGATCGAACGCCGCAATCAGCTCACTCAAATTGCCCGTACGCAACGTGCTGCAGGGTATCAATCAGGGGCAATATTTCACCGGCTCGTCGGTCATGCGTACCACAGTGGATGTGGCGAATCCGGTGATGGCCGGCATGCCCAATCAGGCCGATGTGATGGTGAGCAGGAGTCCGGTGTTTGCACCAACTGATGGATTTCAAGGCAGCGTGATCGGCAAATACGCGCTTGATGCGAATCCATTACGTTCGGGTTATCTGAAAGGCCCGCAGTTCATGCAGGGGTACGCATCGGCACTCGACGTCAAACTTGGATCGGGGCACGTCGTGCTGGCGGCGTTTCAACCACAGTGGCGCGGTCAGCCCACCGGTTCATTTCGCATGGTGTTCAATTCGTTGTTCTATGCGCGTAGTGCAGCCGCACGTAAAGCTGCGACCGATGGCTTCTGGACGCCACCGGTGATGAAGTAGCGCGTTGCGACAACGCTGAGACCTGCTTGAACGCCGAAAACTGCTGAGCACTGCAGGAACGCTGAGAATTGCAGAGAACACGGAGAAGCGCTGAGAACGGCAACAGCTGGCAACTCCTGAACAGCGGAAGAGTGCGGACCTGCGATTCAAAAAGCGACGAGATTTACTGAAGCAGTTCTCAGCAGTGCTCGGCGTACCGGTAGTTGCAGTTCCCGCAGCAATCTGATGGTGAAACCGTCTCGCGGTTGTGGACGGCGCTCGAGCATGCAGACAAAGTCAAAGCGGTTCGCCAATCGCTGCTCGATATCACGATGGTCCGACGTTCAACGAACTGGAGGCAACGCG
>JBDUBA010000424.1:0-5062 GCA_040004335.1 Gemmatimonas sp. | reverse complement strand
CGCCCGGCGGAGCCAGCATCGTGATTCATCAGGCCGCCAAGAGCGTGAAGCTCGGACAAGTCGCGGTCAAGCTGGTCTTTGATGTGCCAGACATCGAAGTCTTCAAGAGGAAGTGCGAATCGCTTGGCCTGAAGTTTGGTGCGACACATCAAGCCAATGGTTATGCGTATGCAAACGCAAAAGATCCGGACAAGAATTCCGTCGCCATTTCAAGCCGAGCCTTTCGGGGGTTTTGATGTCTGACACCTCTCCGATCACCCGGCGCACCGCGCTGGCAGCACTCGGCGCCTCGCTTGCGGGTGTTGTGGGCGCACCTGCAATTCTGCGAAAGCGACACCAACTCTTTGCGTATTCGACCACGGAATATTCCTCGCGGGCCATTCGCCTGGTCGAGGAAACCGTTGCTATCGACATGCTGAATCAGTTTCGGTTCTCCGATTTCAGCGAGAATCCCCCGCGCAATGTGAAATGGATGCGCGAACCCGGATCCTTCACCAAAGCGGATTACGACGTCTATCGCACATCAGGTATTCGCGTCTTTGCATTGGGATCGGGGCCTGGCAATTACGAGGCGTCCATTCGGTTTTTCGCTGAATGGAACGGATTTATTGCCGGTTACGACGACTGGTTCATGCGAATTGATGATGTTAGCGATTTTGCGCGCCTCAAACGCAACGGCAAAGTTGGAATTATGATCACGTGTCAAACGAGCGATCACTTCCGCACAGTGAACGACGTCGAAACGTTTTTTGCGCTTGGCCAACGTGTTTCGCAGATTACGTACAATGCGACCACGCGCACGGGTTCAGGATTTCTCGCGGAGACCGACAACGGCCTGACCGAATACGGCGCGTCGCTCATCAAACGGCTGAACGAAGTGGGCATGGCGGTCGATCTCTCGCATTGCGGTGACCGCACGACGCTCGATGCGCTGGGAGTTGTGCAGAAACCCGTCATCATTTCGCACGGAAGTTGCCGCGGCGTCGCGACGGGTCATTTGCGCGCAAAGACCGACGAGATGATCAAGAAGGTGGCCGACACCGGCGGCATGATGGGTATCGCCTTTCTGCGGTTCATCATCAAGAATGACGAGCCGGTCACGATCGAAAATGCGCTGGATCACTTCGATCACGCGGTGAAGCTGGTGGGTGTCGAACACATTGGGGTGGGCAGCGACATGGATGTGATCGGCAATCCGAACCCAGTTGGTGGCCCGGACAACATCAGCACACAGCCCAATTTCTCGCGGTACAATCTGCATCGTGACGCCGAAGGAAAAATTACGATCAAGGGACTTGATCACGCGAAGCGCATGTACGATCTCACCGAAGGATTTATTCGTCGCAAATATAGTGACGCCAATATCAAGTTGATGTTGGGCGGCAACTGGGAGCGCACGTTGGGAACCATCTGGCCGAAGGCGTAGGAGCCCGTATGCGTCGTCATGGTTTTGTATCTGCAATAGCGGCGCCGCAGGCAATCGTAGCGGCTCAGGCCAAACCTCACATTCCGGCGCATCCCGTGGCGGGACGCTAGGGGCGTCCGTGCGCAAATTCAGCCGGGAAAGTATTGCCGCAGCCGGTGTCGCGCTGGGATTTGTTGCGCTGATTGCTTTTGGTTTGTTTGAGCGCGCCATAAATCGGGTGCGACTCGAGCATCATATCTTGTCGGCTCGGCAACTCAAGTCGCGACTGACCGGAGACAGCGACGTCGTCTCTGGCTCGCTCAGCAACGGGTTGAAGTATTATCTGCAGAACAATTCGTGGCCCGAAAAACGTGTGGAACTGCGCCTCGTGGTGAATGCGGGTTCGGTGTTGGAAACCGACGCACAACGCGGGCTCGCGCACGCCGTCGAGCACATGTTGTTTCGCGGAACGAAACAATTTCCAGCGCGCGCCATCGATGAATATTTCCGGTCGATCGGCATGCGCGCCGGACAGGATCTGAACGCGTGGACCAGCCGCGATCAAACGATGTACAGCATTACCGTTCCAAGCGATCGCGCGGGCGCAATTGATACGGCCATTGCGATCTTCGCCGAGATGGCGCATGCCGCCACGTTTGATCCGGCAGAGGCCCGCACGGAAGCCGGTATTGTGTTCGAAGAATGGCGCCTGGGCAGCGGAGCCGGAGCGCGATTTTCCGATCAGCGCGACCAGTTGCTCCTTTCGGGTTCGAAATATGCGCTGCGTGCTCCAATTGGTGACACCGCCGTGCTGCGTCGTTTTGACCGTACGGCGCTTCGCGCATTTTACAACGATTGGTATCGCCCCGAGTTGATGGCGCTTGTAGTTGTGGGTGACATCGATCCTGTCGCCGTTCGAAAAACGGTGAAGCAGCGCTTTGATGTGATCCCGGCCAGTCGTCCGCGAAAGTTGCGACCGGTAACCGCACTTCCGTTCAACCGCGAACTTCGCGCGGCCACGCTTCAGGACGACGAAGCAACAAGCACGCGTATTTCATTGTTGTTTCCGCACGTCGAACGAGTATTGCAGACTACCAAGGACTATCGCGAATGGGTGATTTCGCAGCTCTGGCACGACGTGCTCAACACTCGATTGGAAGATGCCGCCGATTCCACCGGCTCTCCGCTGTTGTGGACGGACGCAAGTATCGAATTTCCCGTACAGTCTCTCCAGGTTGAAGAGGTCAGTGCCAACATCATCGAAGGAAGTGTCGCACCCGCACTCGACTTGATGTTGACTGAAATCGCGCGCCTCAAACAACACGGACTCACCGCCCGCGAGCTCGCTGAGCGGAGCGATGCTTTTCTCAAGGAGCGGTGGCAGAACACACAGTGGAATCCCGGATCTGAATCGCTGGCCAGCAGCTACGCCAATCAGTTCGTGCAGGGCAATGTTGTCATGACCCGGCAAACTCAGTACGATCTGGCCGAGTGGATCTTGCCAACGATTACGCTGGAAGAAATCAAACGGAGTGCGCAGAACGCGCTGTCGGACAGCGGTTTGCTGATTGTCGTGACGCAACCAACCGGACGTACGCGTACTGCCATCAGCAGTGATGAATTGATCGCGCGCGCTCGTGCGTCATCCAACCACGCGGTTGCGGCGCTGCCTGAAGTGTACGATTCAGTCGCACTCATTTCGAAACCACCAACTCCCGGACGAATCGTTGCAGAATCGTACAGGCGCGACATTGAAACGTTCGACATCAAACTGTCCAATGGCCTTCGCGTACTGGCAAAACCGTCTACGTTTACCAATGACAACATTGAATTTCGACTGGTTGCGCCGGGTGGTGCATCGTTGGCCACTGATGCGGACTATCCGTCCGCCTTGTTGTCGGACGGGATGATATCGAGTCTTGGTGTCGGCCCTCTCAGCGGTCTCAAGCTCGGCCGCCTGCTCAAAGCGTCTTCACTGAATTTCGATCAGCAGGTGTCGGACGAAGCGATCACGTTCTCCGGCGATTTTGCGCCGCATGACCTGGACCGTTTCTTTGAGGTGCTGCATCTCACGCTCACCGCGCCGCGCAACGACTCCTCGGCATTTCGTCGTTATCACGAACGCGTCGTGTCGAGCATCGCGCATCTCAGCGCCGATCCCGATGTGGTGTTCGATGACTCGTCGGCGGCCGTTACATCGCAGCACAATCCGCGCGCCATGCACGACAACCTGAAGTTTCTTGAATCCGTCGATCGCGTGAAAGCGTTGCAATTCTGGAATCAACGCATGGCCAATGCGTCCGGCTTTACGATGGTGTTTACTGGTTCCTTTCAAATTGCGCAGCTTCGACCACTGCTTGAGCGTTACGTCGCATCGCTTCCGGCCGGGACATCCGAGCAACCACGCGACGACGGGATACGGTTTCCCAGTGGCGTTGTTAATCGGGTCGTTTACGCCGGAACGGGGCTGCGCGCAAAAACGCGTTTGATGTTGTCGGGGCCGCTCAGCAACACCGTCCAAACGAGTGAAGATATGAGTGCGGTTCACGATCTCGCCGAACGCGTGCTGGGCGACAAGCTCCGCGAAACGATGGGTGGTACGTATAACGTGAGCGTGAGTTTGACCAAATCGCTGGCGCCACCGGCGAGCTATCGATTTACGGTCGAATTCGAAGCCGCACCTGAACGGATTGATTCATTGACCAACGCGGCGCTAACGGAATTGTCGCGTTTGAGCAGTAGCGGACCAACGCAGCACGAATTTGACATCACCAAGGCCGCACTCAGTCGCGACTACGACAACACGGCCGAGAGCAACCTGCACTGGGCTGGTGAACTGAGTCAGCATGCGCTGTTGGGTTGGTCGCTGTCCAGTATTGTGTCGCATCAGCAGCACTATCAGGACCTCACGCTGCCGCTGTTGCGCGACGCCTGTGTGAAGTTTCTTAACCCGTCCGAGCACGTGCTGATAACGATGCTTCCCCAGCGGAAACCCCCGTCGAAATAGAAGTTGAGAATGGTGATCGGCGCCGCGGAAGCTCGCGGTGAAATAGAAGCTCATTGGTGTTCGCGCCGCGGAAGCTCGCGGTGAAATAGAAGCTCATTGGTGATCGGCGCCAACGGCGTGCCATTCCGTTAGTCCCTCCCGAGCCGTAATTTCTCCGCGAACGCATTCCGGAGAACCCGATGGGTCGTCAATTCTCTGTGGTTGGAGTCGCCGCGGTTGCGGCCGTCGCTCTTTCCACCCTTCCTGCCCCGCCTACCTACGTTGTCGACAAGTTGTGGCCGATGCCATTGCCACAACACTGGATCCTCGGCTCAGTGACCGGGATCGCTGTCGACAAACAAAACAATTTGTGGGTCGCACACCGCTCCGGGTCACTCAATACGCGCACTGAGGCCGGTCTCATGACCACGCCGCCCAGTGCCGAAGAGTGCTGCCTGCCTGCACCGCCGGTGTTGGAATTTGACGTCAATGGCAAGTTGCTGGGCACGTGGGGTGGATCGGGTGAGGGTTATGACTGGCCGACTTCAACCGGTGCGGTTGTGGTTGATGACAACGGCAATGTGTGGATCACGGCCGCGGGTGTGCCGGAAGCGGCGGCAGCGGCGGCGGGTGCTACTGGGACGGTTCCTGGTGGCGGTCGCGCGGGCGCA
>JBDUBA010000125.1:0-5067 GCA_040004335.1 Gemmatimonas sp. | reverse complement strand
CAGTGCGCACTTGCGCTACGTTCCTTACCATTGCAGCGATCACTGTTGAAACACGAACTCGGCATTCCACTTTCCGATGACCCCGGCCCTGATTCTCGCACTCCTATTGGCGCTGTTCGTTGCGCTGGTTTTAGCCACACCGCAGGCTCGTGCGTTCATCAAGTTGGGATTTCGCATGCGTCAGGATGAGCGCGAAGACCGGCGTCCAGGGCGCGCCGAGAATCCGCAGCTTGACGCGTTTCATGATGCCAAGGGTGCTACGAACGAGTTACGAACCGAGCTCGATGAACGCACCTGGATTGATCTCGATCTTGACCAGGTGTTCTCGCAAGTCGATTACACGCTGAGTCGCCCTGGCCAGCAGTATCTCCGCCATCTGCTTCGAACGCCCTGCCTTCACGCCGAACCGATCGCACAGCTCAATGGTGCAATCACTCAGCTCGAGTCCGAACCCGACACGGAAACGACGGTGCGTGCAGCACTCGAATTTACCGACGATCGCCGCGCAGGTTTTTTGGCAACGCTGTTTTATGGCGAGCTGCCAGACCGACCCAGGTACTGGTTTGTCTTTCCGCTGCTCACTGCGAGTGCCATTGTTTTTGCGGCACTCATCTTCGTGTGGCCGCGCGCACTGCTCGGATTGATTGCAATCGCCACGATCAACATCTGCTTGCAGCTGTTCTACCGCCCACGCGTGGAAGCATTGATTCCGGCCATTCACGAGATCCCTGCGTTTTTCAGAACAGCCAGAATGCTTGGACGGTTACGTACTGACCTCTTCACCAACGAGCGCCAAACTCTCGCGGAGGGTTTTACCAAACTCAAGGTGCTGCAGAGCGCCACTGCCTGGCTCAAATACGAACCCAGCGAAGACGCCAATCAACTGTTCGCTTCGATGTATCTGTATGTGAACATGCTGCTGCTGCTGGATCTGAATGCATTTGTGTTCGGTCTCAAGAGCGCCAAACAAGCTCGGCCAACACTGCAGCGGATGTTCGAGGCCATCGGTTTGATAGATGTGACCCAGAGCATTTCCGCGTGGCGAAAGACGCTGCCGCTCTGGTCCACACCAACGTTCACAACAGCACAAAAAGAGATTCGTGTGACGGGAGTTGCACACCCACTGATTACGAATGCTGTCGTGAACGACGTGCGCATCAGTGAGAGCAGCGCACTTATCACCGGCTCAAACATGTCGGGCAAGACGACGTTCATTCGCGCGTTGGGCTTGAACGCCATATTTGCTCAATCGTTGGGTACGGTGATCGCAACGAGTTGGCACGCGCCATTGTTGCACGTCAGCACCTCCATCGGACGCTCGGACAGTGTGCTCGAAGGGCGCAGCTATTATCTCGCCGAAGTTGAATCCATTCGCACACTCATCGAGCAGAAGGGCGACGGCGCGCAGCACCTCTTTCTCATTGACGAACTGTTTCGCGGCACGAATACGACCGAACGTGTTGCCGGCGCATATGCAGTGCTCGAATACCTGAACCGCGGTAACGACATCGTCGTTGTTGCCACACACGATACCGAACTACTCGGCATGCTTGGCAGCACTTACGCGCCGCATCACTTTCGAGAGGAAATTGCAGATGGCACGCTGACATTTGATTTCAAGCTGCGTGACGGCCAGGCCACCACGCGAAACGCAATTGCCCTGCTGGAGCTGATGAAATACCCGGCCGAGGTGGTGGCGCGCGCGCGTGACGCGCTTCGTTAATTTTACGCATGCTGCACACTCCCGTCGTTCTCGCGATTGCCTTTGCAGCGCTGGTCGTAGCGCTCACCGCATTGGCGCGCCGCCTCCCAATTCCATCTCCCATATTGCAGGTGGGCGCGGGGTTGCTGGTCGCGCTTATTCCCGGCGTGAAAATTCCGGAGCTCGAGCCGGACATCGTGTTCTTCGTGTTTCTGCCGCCTATTCTGTGGGCTGCTGCATTCTTCACATCGTTACGCGAATTCAAAGCCAACCGGCGCGCCATCAGCTATCTCGCCATCGGCCTGGTTGTTGTCACGACGGTCGCAGTTGCTGCAGTGGCCCGCATGTTGTTGCCCAATCTGCCCTGGGCGGTCGCTGTTGCACTTGGCGCAATTGTATCACCGCCCGACGCGGTAGCCGCAGCGGCCATTGTATCGCGGTTGCCGGTTCCACGTCGCGTGATCGTGATTCTCGAAGGTGAGAGTCTGGTCAACGACGCATCGGCGCTGATATTGTATCGCACCGCCGTGGCGGCCGCCGTCACCGGCGTGTTCAGTTGGGGCGAATCAATCGTTCGATTTTTTATCGACGCCGGCGTTGGCGCACTGATTGGACTTCTGGTGGCGTGGCTCATTATCCGCGCATCACGCTGGACCAAAGATGCGCTCGCCGAAACGTTGCTGACGCTGGCGGGCCCGTACGTGGCGTGGGTTGCGGCGGAATCGGTTGGTGTCTCGGCGGTGTTGGCGTGTGTGGCCGGTGGTTTGTACTTGCGTCAACATCTCTCTCTTGCCGTTGGACCGGTTTCACGGCTGCAGAATCGCACGGTGTGGGATCTGTTGGTGTTCCTGCTGAACGCAATGATTTTTCTGTTGCTGGGCGTTGAGTTCACAACGTTGCTCAAGACGGTACCAAGCGGAGAGCTGCGTCCCATTCTGATCTCTGGCGTCATTATTAGCGCGGTGGCTATCGCCGTGCGATTGATCTGGGTGCCAATTTCGCAGCTGTCACCACGATTGATGAATGAGCAAACACGACGCAATTCGCCGAAACCCAGTTACAAGGGACTATTTCTGGTTGGCTGGACCAGTATGCGCGGCATTGTTTCACTGGCAACGGCGTTGGCATTGCCCGCCATGTTGGCGAACGGTCAACCATTTCCGTATCGCACGGAAATCATTTTGATCACGATGGTGGTGATCGTCATGACGCTGGTTGTGCAGGGGCTCACGCTTGAGCCAATTATTCGCAAGTTCAACTTTGAACCCGAAGTCACACACCACGAAGAGGAACGTCTCGCTCGGCGCGAAGCACTGCGGCGCAGTGCGGAAACATTGGAGGATTTGTCGCGCGAACCGTGGGTGGACCCGCTTGACCTTGAAGCGCTGCGCGCGGAGTTGCGCGAGCGCGTGCGGATGCACGAGGGCTCGGGCGGTACGTATTCGCGTCGACGCCTGCGTGTCAGCATGATCAACGCTGAACGTCGCATGTTGGTGCGATTGCGCAATGAAGGCGCAATTTCCGACGAAGTCTTGCGCGAGCTGGAACAGGAACTGGACCTGGATGCCGTACGCGTTGGTGCGGGCGACGCAAGCTAGCGCGCGGTGCGGGCAGGCGCGGGCGACGCGCGCTTACGCAGGACCGATTTCAACCGCTGGCCCAACCTGACGTCAATCCTGGGGTCTTAGGTTCTGATTCTTTCGGCGCGGGCTGTGATGTTGCACCTTCGGCGAGTCGTTCGGTGCGGCTCAAGCGTTCGACATCAATGGCAATAACGTTATCCGGTCCGCTCGCGAAGACACTGGCAAACTTCACATCCCAGCGAGTCTCGTCCCACAAGTAGGAAGTTCGAGTTGTCACGCGCGTTGAGAAAGTTTCTTCGTGTGCCGTGACAAAGATGATGATTTCCGCTTCGGATGCGGCATACGCTTCGGGGGTCACACCAGCCAGCGGACTGTCTGCGTTGATGGGATGCACAACGGTCCAATGGAGATTGAACATGTCCACAGAATTACGTTCGAGCTTGAGCGTGTGAAAGTCCCGCTCGCGCACGCCGTCCACCATCTCATACCGGCTGAGAATCACTCGCACACTGACTTCCGCCAGTTCACCTGGTTGCTCATTCACCATGCGAAACATCAGTCCGCGCCCACCTTCGTACGGCGCGACCGCCGCCGATTCGCTAAACCGGATTCGCATGCGCGGTCGCGTAAGGCGAGCAATCATGAGCCCCGCAATGGCGACGAGAAACATGGGGCCGAACAGCGATTCGAAAATCGACAGCCACTGCGCGGTCGAACCCACCGCGTTCATGACGCCCGAGCCCGTCGTCGTAAACAGTGACACGCTGTAACTGAAAGCCCGCATGAACGGATCGTCGAGTCCCACCTTCTCAACACCCGCAAGCGCCGACGGTCCAAGCGAGACATACGCCAGCGCGAAAAATCCGTTCAGCAGCAACAGGCTTCCGGTCATCCATCCCAAGAATTGCGTCCAGTTGGCGTTGAGCGCCTTTAGATAAAAGCGTTCAGCGCGCTGCGGCCCCAGTCCATACTTGCGACTGTTGGCCACGCCATCGCGATTGATGAAGCGGCCTTTGACCTGCTGCGCGACAACCCTGCCAAATCCAAGATCTGTTGGATTTGTGGCGGCCGGCAAAAGTGGAAGGCCATCGTCCTCGGTTTCTGGTGCAGTCACGCGGTCTCGCCGGTGCGGGTGAGTGTTTCTCTATGGTAAAGTGTGCTGCGGGCGCCCACTTTTCCATACTGGACGCTCGACCTCCGGCGGCAAGTGGTTCGCCGCATGGCCTCGCCTGGATGGTCATCACTTTCGTACAACACTGTTCTTCACATTCACCGACCCGTTATGCACTTGTCCCTTATCTGCAGATCGTCGGCATTCGCCATAACGTTCGCAATTCCGCTGGCGCTTGCTGCTTCGCCCGAACGTGCGTCCGCACTTCGGTCATCGCCGCTTGCCGCACCCGCCGCAGCATCGCGACATGTACGGCCGCAGCGGGCCGATGGATTTGTTGGTGTGCGCATTGACGCCGATCGGAATAAAATCCTGCTTGAAATTGCAGCGGATCGCCTGAACAAAGACTTTCTGCATCAGAGCATTCTCGCAACTGGACTTGGTTCGCTGGGCCTCGATCGTGGCCAGTTAGGTGGCAGTGTTGTGGTGCGCTTCGAGCGGCACGGTAAACGAGTCTTGATGGTGCGCAGCAATTGGAGCATCCGCGCGGAAGGTGCAAATGCCGCCGAGAAACGCGCGGCCGACGAGGGATTTGCGACGTCGGTGATCGCGTCGTTTCCAATTGAATCAGAAAGCGGCGGAACGATGGTTGTGGATGCAACAAGTTTCTT
>JBDUBA010000358.1:0-17192 GCA_040004335.1 Gemmatimonas sp. | reverse complement strand
TGCTGCCGGCATCCCTCAAGGAACCGGCGGTGACTATTCCTGATGGAAGCATTGTTCGACCACCCAGAGATACGGTAGGATCAACAGTCGCCCTTAACGCGGCGGGTATTTATTCGGTATACGATGGTAAGGTTCAAGGTGAGCCGAAAGACCTGCTCGCGGTGAACGCACCTGCCTCCGAGTCCGATCTCACGCCCGTTGATGCAAAAGAGCTGTTGATCGGTGTTCGTCAAACCAACGATTCGACGCGATCGGCCGGCGATATGCCAACACGCATCGAAACGGAATCGCGCCAGCGGTTGTGGCGTTTGTTGTTGATTGCCGCAGCCCTGCTGTTGTTCACGGAAACCGTGTTTGCCAATCGTGGATGGCGCGGAACCGCCACTCGCATGAAAGCCGTACTTCCCGCAGGTTCGGAGTAGACGTCCATGTCTCCAGCTCTTCAGCTTCGCGAATCTCTCGCTGTTCTCCGCCGCCAATGGCAGCAACGTGTGTTGCTGGAATCGTCGGTGTGGATTGCACTCGCCATTGTGCTGGCCGTTGTTGCCGGACTTGGCATTTACCGAACGATGGGTCCGACTGACGCGACGGTCATTGTGGTGCGGACGTTCGGTTACTTGCTGATTCTCGCAGCCATTGTGCGCTTCCTGATCATGCCGCTCAGAACGAAAGCGAGTGACGAGCGATTCGCACTTTATGTCGAAGAACGCGCGCCACAGCTGCGCCAGGCGCTGCTCTCGGCCATGCACGAGCTGCAGATTCCGGAAGAGAAACAAATGTCACCGTCGCTCACCGCGCGATTGGTGGAAGGCGTGTTGGTGATGGTGCGTCCGCTGCAACAGGGCGCAACGCTTGAACGGCCGCGCATGGTGCGCGCGAGCAAAGCACTAGGCGCGCTCGCAGTCGTGACGATTGCACTGTTTGCAATTGGACCGACTTCGCTGCGTGACATTGCCAAGATGCTGTTCGTGCCCGGAGCAACGGCCGAAGCGGCCACGTTGCTCAAGCAGTTCATTTCGATTGAACCCGGCAACGCAGCGATTCCGCGCGGTGCGGCCGTTGATATCAATGCGACGCTCGTTGGATTTGGATCAGAACAATCGGAGCTTGTGTTCCGTTCCGATTCGTCGACTGAGTGGGTGCGTTTGCCGATGTCACGTGATTCGGCCGCGGAACGGTTCTCGTCGCGCATGTTCGATCTCACGCGACCGACGGAGTACTACGTCGAGTCGAACGGCATCATGTCGCCGACGTACAAGCTGACGATTACCAATTTGCCCACCGTCAGCAAGATGAAGATGGATCTGCACTTCCCGAACTACACGGGAATGCCGGTTGAACACATCGAAGAAGGTGGGGATGTTGCGGCTGTCGTCGGTACCACGGTCACCGTCAAGGCTGATGTGACGCTGCCGGTCAAGAGTGGTGTGTTGCATTTCGACAATGACAGCACGGTTCCGTTTACCGTTGGCGCGGATGGCAAGATCACCGCGTCATTCAAGGTCAGGAAGAACGCGTTTTATCGCATCGATCTCGTGTCGGCCGAGGGAACGGCCGTTCCGGGCTCGGTACAGTACGCGGTCGAGGCGTTGCCTGACCGTGCGCCCAGCGTTTCCGTTGTTGAGCCGGGTCGCGATACGAAGGCCACGTCCACAGATGAATTGACGATCGCGGTGAAGGCGTCGGACGACTACGGTGTCGAAGCGCTGCAACTCAAGTATCGCGTGAATGGTGGCGATGAAAAAACCATCACGATGACCGACAGCTCGAACAAACGCAGCAAGGAACCGCGCGCCACGCACACGATTTTCCTTGAAGAGCTGAAGCTCACGCCGGGTGATCTCGTGGCCTACCACGCCGTCGCGAAAGATGGCGCGGGCAATGAAGGCTCGAGCGACGTGTATTTCCTCGAAATTCGCCCGTTCAACAAGAACTATCGTCAGGCCGAGCAACAAGGTGGCGGCGGTGGCGGCGGTGGTGGCGGCGGACAGCAAGACAATCCGGATGGACTGGTTGCACGTCAGAAAGAAATCGTCGCGGGCACGTTCAATTGGCTGCGTGACAGCGCGAGTGCGAAGGGCGGCAAGCGTCGGGATGACATTACCACGATCAACATTGCGCAGGGTCGTTTGCGCGAAGACGTCGTGAGTTTGTCGGGCCGCATCAAAACGCGCATGGCCGCAAGCCCGGACACGTTGTTCCCATTGATCTCGCGTGAGCTCGATTCCGCCGTGATCGCCATGAAAGGGTCGGAAGAAAAACTCGTGAAGAACCTGGTGCGTGATGCGTTGCCGCCAGAACAGAAGGCATTGCAGCATCTGCAGCGTTCCGAAGCGTTGTATCGCGACGTGCAGGTGCAGATGGGCGGACAACAACAGCAGGGTGGTGGCGGCGGCGGGGGTGGTGGTGGACAGCAGAAAGCCGAAGATCTCGCCGACCTCTTCTCGCTCGAAACTGACAAACTGCGCAACCAGTACGAAGCGGTGCAGCAACAGGCATCGCAGCAGCAACAGGCACAGAAAGAGGTCGATCAGACGGTCGATCGCCTGAAGCAGCTGGCGCAGCGTCAACAGCAGGAAAACGATCGCATGCAGCGCATGGCCGATGCATTACGCGACAAGCTGGGCAAGGACGCGAGCGCTGGCGGCGGCGGTGGCAGTCAGCGCGAAATGGCCAAACAGGCGGAAGAAGAGGCACGTCGCCTGGAACGTTTGGCGCGCGAACAAAACTCGCCCGATCTTGCCGAGGCCGCGAAGAAAATGCAGCAAGCGGCTGATGCGATGAAACGCGCCAGCAATGGTTCAGCAGCGCAAGGCAACGCAGCGCTCGAGCAGTTGCAGAAAGCGGCGAGCGATTTGAATAACGCGAAATCGTCGTCGCAAACGGAAGCCATCAAAAAGCTCGCGCAGCAAGCCGAGGACATGAAGGAACGCCAGAAGGAGATCAAGGACGGCGTTCAGCAGCTCGGCAACACGGAAGGCGCAAAGCGTTCGGATCAGATGGCGCAGCTGGGCCAACAGAAGGATGCACTTTCCAAGGACATTCAGAAGCTCGAATCGGATGCTGATCGCGTGGCGCGCGACGGTCGTCGTGAACAGCCGGCCGCGTCCGGAAAAATCAGTGATGCCGCGGGCACGATTCGCGAGCAGCGTCTCAAGGACATGATCGACTTTTCGAAGAACGTGATTCGCAGCGGCTCGCCGGAATACGCGAATCAGTTCGAAGACAAGATCAGCGAAGGAATTGCGGATGTTGCGGGCAAGTTGCGTGATGCGGCGCGTGCAACGAACGGCGAATCAGCAACGCGTCAGCAGGAAAAGTCGCTCGACAAAGCGCGCGAGTTGGTGCGCGGCATGGAGTCGTTGCGTGATCGTGTTGCGGACAAGACGGGCAGTCGCGATTCGTCGCGCACGGGTCAGAATGGTCAGCAGGGCCAGCAGAACGGGCAACAAGGACAACAAGGACAGAACGGCCAGCAGGGCCAGCAGGGGCAACAAGGTCAAAACGGGCAACAGGGCAAACAGGGCCAAGGCCAGCAAGGCCAGCAAGGCCAGCAAGGTCAGCAAGGTCAGCAAGGTCAGCAAGGCCAGCAAGGCCAGCAAGGCCAGCAAGGACAAGGTCAGCAGGGGCAACAAGGACAGCAAGGCAAACAAGGCCAAGGCCAGGGTCAGGGTCAGCAACAAGGACAGCAAGGCAAACAAGGCCAAGGTCAGGGCCAGGGTCAGCAACAAGGCCAAGGACAGGGTCAAGGCCAGCAACAGGGACAAGGCCAAGGACAGGGTCAAGGCAATCAGCAAGGCCAACAGGGCGGCAATCAACGCGGCGGCAACCAGCAAGGTGGCAACCAACAGGGCGGCGGTAACAACCAAGGTGGCAACCAGCAGTTTGGTGGCGGTCGCCCCAATGGAAACAACAACGGTCAATTCAACGGCAATCTGACCGACGGTGACATTCGTCAGCTGTCACGCGAAGTTGGTGTACGTCGCCAGAATGCCGAAGATCTGCGCAAAGACCTCGCCCAGCAGGGCGTTGATGTGAAGGACTTGGACGCCCTCATCAAGCAGCTGCGCGACATGGAAGACGCGCGCAAGTTTGGTGACGTCAAAGGACTGGAACAGCTGCAGGAACAGGTGGTGGAAGGACTCAAGACATTTGAATTCGGCCTGTATCGCAAACTCGGACTGGGCGATGCCAAAGGACCGGCACTCGGTGCGCGTGCACCCGTGCCCGCTGAATACCGCGCACAGGTGGATGAGTATTACCGCCAGCTTGCCGCACCGAAGAAAAAGAACTAGGCGCGGTAACCCACCAGCATAAGAAAAGGGCGCCCTCAGCAGGGCGCCCTTTTTTATGCTGTGCGGTGATGTTCTATCGGGACGACGGCACATCCGCCGCTCGATACGCACGCAGAAACGTCAACAGGCGCTCGCCTGCTCCGATAATGTGTTCGCGCAACATTGGGCACGCTGCCATTCCGTCCTTACGCGCAGCCGCGGCCAGAATTGCACGATGTTCTTCCTTTGCCTGCGATTCGCCATGCGTGAGCGCAAGCTGCATGCGGAGGTATCGATCGGCGTGTTGATGCAATCGCTGTGCAACGCTGATGGTGAGGGGCCGATCGGCGGGGGCGTACAGCGTCGAGTGAAATTGCCAATTCAGTTCGCCCCAGGCGGCCACGTTGTGCTCCTGCAGCGCGCGCTCGTACGCTTCGAGAATTTCGGTCGCGTGCGCAACGTGTTTGACGGTAATATGGGGAATCGCGAGGCGCAGCAAATCCGACTCGATCATTGCTCGGAGGGCAAATACTTCCTCAATTTCCGCGAGCGACAAGGACGAAACGATCGCTCCGCGATGCGGATTGAACGTGACCAGCCCTTCCGCCTCCAGCTGACGTAGCGCTTCTCGAATGGGAATCCGACTGACACCCAGCTCCAACGCCAACCCGTCCTGGCGGAGCGGCTCGCCCTCGGGATAGACGCCGCGGATAATGCGGTCGCGGATGGCCTCGAGAGTCATCTGAACGACCGTTTGGCGCTGAAGCGGAAGCGTGTTCCCAGTCAATGCGGGAGTGAGTTGTACTGGTGGAGAGTGGCGCGATTCATTCGCGCGCACGGCTTCTGGTGAGCCATGTGGCCGGTAGAACGCCAGGTCAGAGAGCGCAACTGTCGAAACGAGAAAGTCGCAACTGGCACTTTTCAATCAACAGACCCGCGTAAGTGACCGTAACCACGGCATTGCACAATGAACACTATTGCATACAATATGCAAGCCTTATCTGCTTTTCTTCCCACCCTGCGCCGAACACATGCGAATTCGCCCTCTTTCGCCCACCGTTGCCGCCGCCGCCCTGCTCAGCGCACTGTGCCTTGCCCCCACCTGGATCAACGGACAGCCGTCGAAAAAGCGTGACCCGTTGGTGTACACCATCAGCATACCGAACCCGTCATCAAAAACATTTGATGTCGAAGTAACCGTACCGGCCGAAAATCGCGACTCCGTCATGCTGATGATGGCGATCTGGTCACCCGGCATGTACAACCTTCAGAACTACACGAATCAAGTCTCGGCCTTCACCGCGAAGTCGGCCGACGGCGCACTACTCGAAGTCACCAAACCGAAAGCCAGTCGATGGGTCGTGAAAACCGGCGGTGCAAAATCAATCCGTGTGTCGTACACCCTCGCCGCGCCGCGCGGAAGCAACCTGTCCAATGGAGTCAACGACACATCACTCGTCGTGGTTGGCCCAGCCACGTACATCACGCTTGTTGAACCAGCCAATCGACCGGCGGATGTGCGACTGAATTTGCCATCGGGATGGAAACCGGCGGTGACATCGCTTGACGCGGCGCCCGATGGGAAGCCCAATCACTTCGTGGCGCCCAACTACGACATCCTGGCCGACTCACCAATTCTCGCCGGCGTACACATGTCGTCCGCAGAATTTGTGGTCGGTGGCAACAAACATTATTGGGTCTATCTCGGGCAAGCGGAGTGGGATGCCAACAAGGCCGCGGTCGCGATGACGCCGCTCATGCAGGAGCACTTGCGTTTTTGGGGGAAAATTCCATTCAACAAGTATGTATTTCTCAACATCCTCACCGGTGGCGGTGGTGGTTCGGGCATTGAACATCTCAACTCTGTTGCAATCACTGGGGGAGGAAAGGAACCCAATACCCCCGAAGCACGTTTCAGGAACGCGTCGTTTATCAGTCACGAATATTTTCACGCGATGAATGTCAAACGCCTGCGCCCCGTCGAACTCGGCCCGTTTGACTATGAGAATTCGCCGGTCACCACGGGTTTGTGGGTGGGCGAAGGACTGACGTCGTACTTTGGTGACTTGCTCGCTGCACGCGCGGGACTGGGCACGCCGCAGGACTATTTGAATCTCACCTCGAAACACATTTCCGACTTGCAAAAGAGTCCGGGCCGTTTATCGCAAACACTCGAACAGTCATCATCGCAAATGTTTGAACGATTACCGCGCGAAAAAACGGTGGACTATTACGTGAAGGGTCCGGTCGTTGGTTTGATTCTCGACGCACACATTCGGAAACGTACCAACGGAAAGAAGAGCATGGATGATGTGATGCGACTCGAATACAAACGTTGGTCGGGCGAACACGGATACACGGCCGAACAGTTCAATCAGACGGTGTCCGACGCGGCGGGATTCGATGTGACGCCGTTGTTGCATCGCCTGATCGCAACGACCGAGGAACTCGATTACGCCGAAATGCTGGACTGGTTTGGATTGCGGTTCATGCCAACGGATGACCCGGCCAAGGCATGGACGCTTGAAGTATCTCCCACAGCGACCGCCGCGCAGCAAGCACACTTTGCGGCCTTCATGGCACCATCAAAAGCGAACTAATGTTGCCCCCTCTTCCCCAATCACTGGAGTACGTCGCATGACCCTGCATCACGTTGGAATCGCGCTGGGCGCGATGATTTTCTCCGCACCAATCATCAACGGTTCGGCGCCGGCGGTCCCCAGTGATGCAACCTCCACCAATCATGTTGCCGCGACCGAACTCGTGGCGACACTTTCACCGGTTGGAAGCAGTCGCATCGCCGGCTCGGTCTCGTTCAAGCCAGGCAAGGACTCCTCTCAGATCAATGCAACGATCGAAATTCGCGGCGCGAGCCTCGACGAACAACACCCCTGGCAAATTCGGAACGGCAGATGCGGCGAGAGCAACCCGGCAATTGAAGGCGCGGTGGCGATGTATCGGAAGCTCAGCGTTCGCGCCGATGGAACAGCGAACATTCGGCAAACATTGACAACCGCTATGCCGAACCCGGCTACGCAATCGGTGACGGTTTCGCAATCACCGAACGACATTGATGTCATTGTCGCCTGCGGAAACCTGAGCGTCAACAAGTAAAAGCGTCACATTGTCGATGGCGTTTATGATGACGCGAAAAATGGGGAGAGAGCATACGATGCTCTCTCCCCATTTTCGTTCACTCGTTGGCCGCTGATACTACGGAGCGCTACCCGGAAGACTTCCACCAAACGAGTAGATAGGCAATCCCAGCGATGCCAAATCGCGTCCGGATACCGGGAGGTTCATCAAACTTCCCTTGAGCAGTTTCCCCCAACCACGCGCGTCGGCCCACGCAACGATTGGATTGGTCGGATACATCTCAATGCGTTTTTCATATTGCAGAGCGTCCATGAGATCTCCGCAGGTCCCGTCATTGCGGCGCGGTACGCACGAAGCGGTGTTTGGAGGACCGTCAACCGTGACGGGCGCCAATTGGCCGTTTGCTACACGTGTTTTGTTGAGGATCGCCGCCGCACCGGCTTTGTCACCCGTACGGTACAGTGCCTCTGCCCGCAGAAAATCCATTTCGGCCAGGCTCACATGCGTAATCGTGCTGCCGATATCGTTCACGAAATACGCTGTCCCAATCCGAACGTTCCGATAGTTGGACAGAAAGTATGTACCGAATCCTGTGTACATCGACGCGGTTTGGAACGCGTAATACGTACCTGCAGCGGTTGCCCCGGCGGCGCGGTGAATGCGGCGATCGGGGGTACTGATGGTGAATGGCACACGCGTGCCAAGTGGTGCTGCCAACCACGCTTGATATTTGCCCGACGTATCGGCGGGACCGAGCAACTTGTTGCTCGTGCGCTGACCACTGCTTGACGACGTGCCTGCGCTTTGCGAAGACGTCCAGTACCCCGATCCACCCCAGCCGTACGTGCCCTCCAGCAACGTCGTGAAATTGGCGGTGATGCCCTTGTTGATTTCTGCAATCACCGTAGGCCAGTCCACGGCTGCGCGTTCAGTCGGTGTGCGCGCGGCGTACACCATCGAACGCGCGATGTAGGAGTGCATGATTCTGATTAACTCTGGATAGGTGCGCTGTCCACCAACAATCCAGTTAATGGGAAGTGTGTCCGGCAACGATGTTTCTGCGAGCGCGATTGCTTTCCGAAGATCTGAAATTCCCGCCGCAACCACTTCCGCACCGGGATGAAAGTCGTCACCACCCGGATCGGGCTTTGACGTCTCGTTGACGATGAATGCCTTGTCGAACAGCAACCCTTGCTGAATGGTGCACAACCCACGCGACATGAGGGCAAAGATTCGCCCACGATCGGTGTTGCCTTTGGGACGCGCGACCGTGACCTGGCCGAGAACGGTGCCGGCGTCGAGCGCCCTGAGTGCGTCAGTTTCGCTGGCGATGACTGACAGCAAGTCGTACCATGGCGATCGAGTCGTCGTTTGTTGCACGTCTCGGTTATCAAACTCCTGTCGCGGCTCGGCGGAGGTCGCACGAACGTAGTCCTGAACACTCACGATTTCATCGGCGGCCGCCGCGAGCGCATTCCCGGGTCGGCTCGCCATTTCAACAATGGAGAATCCGGCAAACCCGGAACTGATAATCGTTTCGAGTGTGGCGGGGTCTCGCTGCGCGACATCGACCGATGGTGAATTGTAATCGTTCACGGTCAGATCCTGGCATGAGACAACGCCGATTGCGGTTGCCAGAACAACTATTGTGCGTGTCAGACGAACGCGTGCCGGGCGGAAACGCATGAGACTCATCGGGAGGGCACCATGATTGGAGTTGAGTTTAGAAGACAATGTTCACTCCGGCTGAGTACGTACGAACCAGCGGATACACCGAATTGTCGTAGCGCACGGTTTGCAGCGTGGTCTGCGCGTTACTCACTTCTGGATCGATTCCGCTGTAATTGCTCCACGTAAACACGTTGCGTGCGGTGAAATTCGCCGTGATTTTCTTGGAGCCCAAGCGGGTCCAGCTGTTGGGAAGCGTATACCGAAGCTGCAATTCATTCAGCTTCAGAAACTGCGCGCTTTCAATCATGTTGCCGTCGATGCCGTTAATCGGTACGCTATTTCCCGAACCGCCATTGTAATAAAACGGCGGCTTTTTGAGCTCCTCAGGTTTCCCAACCTGCACCAGGTCGGGATGCATTCCCGAGCTGTACCGGAAATACTTGGTTTCGTTGTAAATGTCGCCGCCAATCTGCCCGGTGATTCCGGCATACAGTGCGAGATTCCGGCGAAGCGTGATGGTGTTGTTGAACCCGAACTGCATTTTCGGCGCTGTGTGCCCGACAATTGATAGACGGTCCGCCAGTCCGGTGGAGTCCTTGATCAACGTTGGCAGCCCCCATGCATAGTTGCGCCCATCAATCACAACGTTGGTTCCCCATAGTTTTTTCGATACACCGTCCTTGTAGGTGTTTCCGGCACCAACGGCCACGACGTACCCTTCATCGTTGGTGTCGAATTGATTGGTGGAGTTTTTGTGCACCGCGGGCAGGTCTGACATTTGTCGCACGGCCGTGACACCGGTGAGGTCACCCATCACTGAACCTTCGCAGTGATAAAACTGCCCGCCAAACTGATCCATGAAACACGAGCGGCCAAACTTCTCGATCACGGCGTGCGGCCGCCACATGACCAGACTCGACTCCCACGAGACATTCTTGCGGCGCAGCAGCTGCGAGCGAATGGTCACCTCGGAGGTCAGGCCCTTTGTGATGCCAACATTGCCCCACAAGTTTCCGAAACCGCTGGTGGCGTGCGACGCGAGTGAAATGAGATCGTTCACTGACCGACTCGACGAGCGCGTGAGCGTCACTTCCACCCGATTCTTTATGGTCATGTCGAGACCCATTTCCTGCTCGGTCGTCGTCACGGGCTGGAGCGTCGTGTTTCCGCTTGCGTTTCGCGCCAGGCGCCCTGTTCCGGGAATGGACAGGACAAAATACTGGTCGTCGAAATCGGGTTGCGTGCCGGCCGTTGCGCGGGAATAGCGCAATTTGAACTGATTGATGCTTGCAAACGGCCACCACTTCTCTTCGGCTACTAACCACGAACCGGCAGCGCGGCCGTAAGTGGCCCAACGATGCCCAGGTCCAAACAGCGATGAACCTTCGCGGCGCACGACGAAATCACCGATGTACCGGCCGCCATAGTCGAGCGTGAGCGTGCTGTTGTACGACGATGTCCGGCGCTCTTCGAGCGTCGACGATTCCGTGTACGTTCGCGCGACGCTCAACGACTTCACACCACCGGCCACCGTGAAATCAGTTCCAGTAGCGGTAATGGATTCCTGAGTCGCGCGATCCAACAGAGTCGCCAGGCCAACGCTTGCGCGCAACTCGCCGAATTGATGCGACGCGGTGCCCCTGAGTTCACCGCTAATTTTCGGGGCGATGGTGTTGTTGATGGAGAGCGAACCGAGCGTCAGCGTTTCTGTTCCGTTGGTGTTGGGAATTCCGCGCGGAACGAAATTATTTGCATTTCGATCGGTGCGATCATATCCCATGTTGCCCGAAATATTCAGCCAACTTGTTGGGCGAAATCCAACATTCAGCCCGAGCAGTGTTGACGCGCGTTTGGTGCGGTTGTCGTTGAGCGATTGCACGTACAACGGGTTAACCAGGCCCGTTGGATCGGCCGAATCCGGATGAATTTTGTACGGACTGCCATTCAGATTGGGCGTCAGCAAATTGACGTCAGGCGCCAAATCGTAGAAGCTCTGAAAGTTCACCGAAGACGGGTCTTCGAACGAGAGCCCGTAGCTCAAACTCGTGCTCAGCGTCAGCTTCTCTTTGATCCGGTGATCCAGATTGAGTTTCACCGTTTGCCTGGTGATACCGTCGGAATTGAGAATGACGCCGGGATCTCTCCGAATTGAATAGTTCGCATTGAAGTTGGTGTTCGCGGAATTCTGCGACATCGAAATGGTGTTGGTGAACTGCTGGCCGGCCTTGAAGAATTGTTTGGGCTGATCGTAAATCGTCGCGTATGGATTCTGCACGAAGCCGAAGCCGTCAACCACGCGCTGTGACTTTGGTACGACTTGTCCGTTGAGATCAACCCATTGCCCCTGGGCATTTATCTTGAAGTTGTGGTACGCGGGTTTGGACAAAGTTTTGCCCACGACCCCTGCGCCGTATTCACTTTTGAAATTGAATTCGGTGGTCCCGACTGCAATGCCCTTGCCACGTTTGGTCGTAATGGTGATGACGCCACTCGCGCCGCGCGACCCGTACAACGACGCACCCGCAGCGCCCATAATGACTTCGACGTTCTCGATGTCTTCGGGATTGATATCGTCCAACGGATTCATCTTGGCGGCGCCAAATGGCCCAGGCGCACCATTGGGCGTGTTCAGATTCGTGTTGTTCGTCAGCACTATTCCGTCGATGACGTACAGCGGCTCAGTGCCTTTGAACTGCGAGGTGACCGAGCGCAGTTGCACAAGCGTACGTCCGCTCGGACCACCACCGCGCGTGATGCTTAACCCAGCCACCTTTCCCTGTAGTGATTGCACAGCATTGGCGGATCCGGACACGGGAAGATCGGCCTCAGTGAGATGTACAATCGCAAACGGTGCTTTGGCCGCTGACATGGGATCGCTGGTCGCAGACACGACCATCGCGTCCATCTGCAATGCACTCGGAGCGAGCGCCGCATCGAATGTTGTAAGGCCGTCTTTTACGACCGTCACTGTTGCACGTTGCAGCGTGAATCCAAGCAAACGCGCTTCGACGGTCACAGTTCCAACCGGAACATTCGCAATGGTGAAGTGACCGTTCGTTGCGGTTTGCGCCGCCATTTGTGTTCCAACAACCTTGACGATCACGCCAAGCAGCGGCGCTTTGGTCTCGGCATTGGTGATCGTGCCGGTGACGCGTCCGACTGCCTGCGCTACTGCCTGTCGTGCGGACATCATCAGAACCAGCACTGCTGCAACTACGAATCGATGCCGCCCCGGGCGTACCATCACGGTGTCTCTCCATCTGGTTGGGCCGCGCGGTCGCACTACCAGAAACAGGCAGCTGCTCATGCGGGCGATGTCGAACGCGGTCCTGGTGGGAACTGCGGGACCTGCGCCGGTAAAGTGAGGCGCCGCTATTTTGCATTAAGTATCCAATATCCGCTAGTACTATTTTGCTTAAACGGGACCAATGCCCTTTTCAGAACGCTGAGCCGCGACGGAACGCCGCGGCCCACCTCGCTCCGACTACTGCTTGCCTGGCGTTCCGATCTTCACCATCACCGCGCCGTGCCGAGGCACCGTCGTCTTGAACGATCCTGCAAATATCCCGAGCTCCTTCCGGAGCCAGAGATCCCGGACTGCCTGACGACCCGTCGCACCCACATCCGTCCACTTGGCCGTCACTTCCGCCGGCATCAGTCCCCGGTTGAACAGCGCCACCGCAATTGTCCCGTCCGAAAGGGGACGGGACCACACTTCCAGCTTCTCTGACTTCCACACGCGACCGCCCGCCTTGCCCAGCATATCCTGATCGACGTCCAGCACCTCATCGTTGGTCAGCAATGCAATCGTGAACGCGTCCAAGTGGGACATATCTGCGCCAATCAACAAGGGCGCGGCCTGCATGGACCAGAGCGTAAGGTGAAGTACCTGCTCGTTTTGCGTGAGTTTCGTTGGGTGAAGCGCGGGCCCGAGGCCCACGTTGCCGACCACCAGCATATCGGTGTCATTCCACCGCCCCGGCCCCGCGTACGGTTCGCGTCCGGCCTGACGAAATCCTACACTCTCCAGATTGGACCAGGAGTCGGTAAGATCACCCGTCGTGCGCCACAGTTCGCCTCCGATGTCGCCCGCCCACTTCCACGCCTCACCGTATCCGTAGTTCCCGATACTGTAGATCATGTCGCGATCGAGGCTATCCAGCGCCTGGCGCATCACGATGTACGGCGCCTGAAGCGTTGGCCAGTCGAAGCCCGGCTTGATGTTCTCGTACGAGCAGTAGTCGTGCTTGAGCAGATCGACGCCCCAGCGCGCCCAGGTTCTGGCGTCCTGCAATTCATGCTGGTAGCTGCCCGCTCGGCCCCCGCACGTGGACGGTCCAGGCGACGAGTAAATGCCGAACTTGAGCCCCATCCCATGCACGAAATCGCCGAGGCCTTTCATGTCGGGGAATTTTATGGCGTTCGCTGGAAGTTCGCCGTCAGCCGCCCGCGATCCTTCCCAGCCGTCGTCAATGTTGACGTACTGAAATCCGTGCCCAACCAACCCGCTTTTTTCCATTGCAATAGCCGAACTCTTCACTTTCTCGGCGTCCACGCCGGTGCCCCACGCGTTCCAGGAGTTCCAGCCAAGCGGTGGGGTGAGGGCAAGCTTGTCCTTGCCACCGACAATTGTCAGTTGTCGTGAGGCAGTACCCTTCGCGCCGCGAACCGTGAGGTCGACAACCGTCGTACCGTCGCGTGTCAGCGAGCCGGCAATGATGCCCGTTTTCGGGTCGAGCGAGACGCCGGACGGGAGATTGCGCGCCGAATAGGTGAGTGGGCCGTCACCCGTGGCTGGGACGCGAAAGAGGAATGGCCGGCCTGGCGTCGCACCGGTGATTCGTGGTCCGTTGATCGACGGCTCGGCTTTCGTCGTCATCGAAATTACCGCGGGTGCATCGGGGGGCAGGACGTACGGGACCGGACCCCCAGTCGATCCGGCTTTCATGTAGAACAATGCGCCGCCCCAGTCGGCGTTGTCGTCATTGCTGGTGTCCTGCCCATCATCGGTGATGAGTTGCACAATCTTCGCTCCCTTGAGATTGGCGACTAACAGTATCGGAGCTTGGCCGGCGTGCATCACGCCGCTGCTGGCCACGAGTTTGTCGTCGGCCCACACCTCGAAGTTCGCGGTGCCGCGACTGGTCTTCATTTCGTCGTCGATACCGACCATTGCGACGAATTTTTCGGCTTCCCCACTGACGTCGACAAGAAATTCGTTGATGGTGAGTGTGCCCACCCCATGCGGGTAAACGATTCCGTTCATGGTGATTGGCTTGCCCCGTAACGAGAGTCTGGCGCGTGGGCGCTGCCGTCTCTGCTGCCACGTTGTCAGGTCGAGCGTGTCGAGATAGACCACGTTTGGGGGAGCGGTGGCGGCTCGCACAGCCAGCGAATCTGGGATGGTTTGTGCCGAACCTCGAGCAGCAACAGCCAGAGAAAGAACCAGACACGTGGGCGAGACGAGGTAAAACCTTTGCATGAAGGCTCCAAGGCGTTGCTGAGGTTGTTCAGATTTTGCATAACATATGCAATTTCTGGACGCTCGAAAGTGGGATGGGCCCTATGGCAGATGCGACCAGCGTCAGAGTTCACCGAACTCTGACGCTGGTTGCGTGGTTTCAGGGATGCTGCCACCGACTATTCTGGAGGTCGTTTGATGCCAGGATAGTAGGGGGGATACGGATACGTGGACAGCGAGGTCACGTCCACGGTCATACTGACTTCATGCACGATGTTGCCACTCGTGGCCTTGATCCGCATAACGTGCGGACCTTCCAGGACATTCGAACTGACATAGATCGTCATGCCAATAACGTTTCCCGTCGTTGAACTGAGCGAGAACGTCACCTGGTAGTCCGCAGGTTTATCAGTGATTGCAACAAACGAGACGGCACCAGTAAATCCGTTCGTGCGCCCTATTTGCAGCGTCTCGCCCGCTTGCGTTCCCGATGGAACACTTAATGACTGCGGCACCGGCAAAATGGAAAAATCACCGATCTCCGTGTTCGTGACCGTGATCGCGGCAATGTCTGTTGGCGGAATTGAACCGCGCACCACCGATACCGCGACGTTGTAGAGTCCAACCGCACCGGCGATCACGTTGAGCGTTGCTGAGTCGCCGGTTGTTGTAGAGGGCGTGATCCATGCATTGCCACCGAGGGGAACACCAGTGGTACGCAGTTCCAGCAATTGGCCGGCAGCCGCGCCTGTGCGTGTCAACTTGATTGGTATTTGCGTGGTCCCGCCGCTGAGCATGGAAACATTGTGCGTCAACGCCGTGATCGTGACGTCACTTGGTGGTGGCGCCGGAATTGTCAGCGTGAGGACCGCTGTTCTGGTGATTGATCCCGATACGCCGCGCACTGTGATTGCGTACACGCCTGGAACAGCAGCTGCCCCAACGGCAACCGTCAACCTGCTTGTGGCCCCGTTCACTGCGGCGGGTGAAGGAGTAAGAGTCACACCGGCCGGAACCGATAGTGCGTCAATGGTGATGGTGCTCGCGGGGCCTGTTCGTGCCAATGCAACATTGACGTCTCCGCTCGCACCGCGATTTATCGTGATTGCCGCTGGTGACAGCACTATCGAGAAGTTCGGTGGTGTTGCGACGAGCAATGTCACGTTCGTCGTTTTGACGAGCGTCCCCAACTGTGCCGTAATGGTGAGCGAATACGTGCCATCAGGAGTCGCTGCCGTTGTCGCGACCACCATTTGCGTTGTTGTTTGAGGAACGGTTGGTGTGAACGTCGCAGTGGCAGCGGGGGGCAGTCCGGAAACTGACTGACTGAAACTGCCCATGCCAATCGTTCCTTCGTTTCTGGTAAACGCGAGATCGTACGTGGCACTTGCTCCGGGAATAACCGTTACTGACGCGGGTGTTGCGACAACGGTGATGTCCGGAGGAACGGGTTCGGGTATTACCGTCATCAGAAACAGCGCGGTATCGAGACTGGCGCCGTACTTGCCCACTGCCTTTACCAACCATTGACCGGTTGCCGCATTCGCCGGAATACCAAGCCGCAACGTAGAATTGGCGCCGGTGGCCGCAGGCGGTGCAAAACTGACAGCGGTTCCGGTTGGTATGGATGCCGGCAAAATAGAGAGTCCGACCGGCGCCATAAATAGCGGTTTGCGCGACACACCGATGGTGAGTTCGCCTGTGGTGCCAACAGTAACGAGTTGTGATCCCGACGTCGTGATGGTAAACGGGAATTCAATCTGACCCGTCATCGCGGACCGGCCGGTTACGCCAAAGTTTGTGCCGGCCTCACTGGCGACGATGTCATAGACAAACCGTTCCGCAATCGCAGTTGAGTCTGCGATCAATGTCATCGTCGACGTTGCGGCATCGGTAACCGACGCTGGAGAAAACGACGCCGTCACACCTGGAGGGAGACTTCCACCAAGACTCAAGTTGGCGCGGGTGGGACCGCCGCTCATTTGCACGGCAATTGTGACCTGCAGCGTGCTGCCGGGCACAAGTGTCGTTGCCAGAATATTCGGGGTGAGGGTAATTCTTGGCGCCTGAATCTCTTCGTTCATGCTTGACGGGCCATGCTCACAGCCGGGCAGCGCTACCACGAGGCCCGCGAGACTGAGTGCGCGCAACCGAGATCGAATTGTGGGTGACATTGGTTCCTCTTTTGTTATAGCGGGCGAGCGAGGACGCACCGTGGTGCGCTTTCCCCAGCTTCACGTTGACAATCGCAATTGTGTCTCACTCACGCCTCAAACTTGCCGTTCAGATTGACGAGCGTACCTTGAATTGATGCGCCTGCGTGTTGCGGCAACCGCCACCCTCTCTCTGGTCGTTGCTGCTATTGCGGCGGCGCAGCCTAATGGCGTAGGCCGACCGCTGGCAGCCAATCGTGGAGACTCCACCGCCTATCCTCGCGAGCTGTCGGCGGCGGCGCTTCGCGCGGCTTCCAACGGCACTCTCGCTAAGTGGGTAGCGCCGTGGCAGCTGCTGCTTCGTACAAGGCCCACCGATCGCAACGCAATGTTTGCGGTAGCAGCACAACATCGCTTGATGTACAACTTCCCGCGTGCCGATTCGTTGTACGCTCGCATTGTGGCCGGCAATCCGAATGACCGGCTCGGCATTCAGTCGCAACTCTGGCGCGTGCTGATTCGCGTCAACGCCGGGCG
>JBDUBA010000309.1:0-5086 GCA_040004335.1 Gemmatimonas sp. | reverse complement strand
CGACGCTCCGTCGCGAGCAGGCGCTAAGCGAAGTGCGCGCCGATTTCCTCGCCGCGGTCTCGCACGAACTCAGAACGCCACTCGCTCAGATCAGAATGTTCGCCGAGCTTTTGAGAAGCGGCGCAATGCGGAAACCGGACGAGATGAGTAGAGCATTGAACGTCATCGAGAAGGAATCGAGCCGCCTGTCGATTCTTGTCGACAACGTTCTCAACTACGCGCGTCTTCGCCGGGAATCGTCGCCGGTGAGTGTGGAGGTATCGCATGGCACCGATGTCAAACGAGACATCGACTATGTCATAGACGCCTTCGCTCCGCTCGCGCGAGAAAAGGAAGTAAGCCTGACGTCTTCGGCCGCCGACAGCGTGCCTTTCGCCAACGTCGATTCAGAAGCAGTGAGGCAGATTCTGCTCAACTTTCTTGAGAACGCAGTGAAGTATGGTCCGCGAGACCAGACCGTTGCGATCGGAGCCGCGCAGCATGGAGCGCGTGTTCAAGTCTGGGTGGACGATCAGGGGCCGGGTGTCTCCCCAACAGAGCGCGAGTTTATCTGGACGGCATTTCGACGCGGGAAAGCGGGATCGGAGTCACGAACTGGTGGGGCAGGAATTGGCTTGTCGGTGGTTCATGATCTTGTGAAGGAATACGGCGGGAACGTTTGGGTTGAGGACAGTGCGACTGGGGGCGCTCGCTTCATGGTGGAGTTTGATGCGGTGGCGGGGAAGGCATCCTGAACTGCCGCAAATGATGGCCACCCGCCAGTGTTCGAATTCTGGTTCTCTCGACGATGCGCACGGCCAGTTGCACAAATAGTAGTGAGTGTTTCAACAAATCCCGTTGATGAATTCACAACGGCAAGGGGCGGGTGGCCGCAGTTAGACCGGCATCGGCCTCGCGCGACAGCACCATTCGCGGCATCTTGAGCGCCGTAACCCAACCACAGATCTCCTCAACGCCGCCCATGACCATCGGCCCTTCGAAACGCACGCGCTTTCGTGTGAGCGAGATGCACGTGGTGCTCAACTTTCTCGACGAGCTGCGCGCGCGGATGCTGCAATGACAGCTCGCGAGATCGACCAATTGAATCCAGCGCTCGCGGATCGTTACCGCATCGAGCGCGAGCTCGGTCGCGGCGGCATGGCGACCGTTTATCTCGCGCACGACATCAAGCACGGTCGCGATGTTGCGATCAAGGTGCTGCATCCGGATTTGGGCGCGGCACTCGGCGGCGACCGCTTCCAGCGCGAAATCAACACCACTGCAAAGCTGCAGCATCCGCACATTCTCCCACTGCTCGACAGCGGCGATGCAGATGGCCTGTTGTACTACGTGATGCCACTCGTGACTGGCGAAACGCTGCGCGCACGTCTGGAACGCGAGAAACAACTGCCCATCGACGAAGCCATTCGCATTGCCCGCGAATCGGCCGATGCACTCGGCTATGCACACGGCCTTGGTATCGTACATCGAGACATCAAGCCCGAAAACATTCTGCTGCAGAACGGGCATGCCCTCGTTGCGGATTTCGGTATCGCACTCGCGCTGCAAAGCGCCGGCAGTGCGCGATCTACACAAACCGGACTCTCGCTTGGCACACCGAGTTACATGAGTCCCGAGCAGGCGATGGGAGAACGTATCATCGATGCACGGAGCGACGTGTACGCGCTTGGCGCAATGACGTACGAAATGCTCGCCGGCGAGCCGCCATTCACTGGTCCGAGCGCTCAGGCAATTGTTGCGAAGGTTATCAGCGGCGAAGCGGCGCCAATTGCCACACTACGCAAATCGGTTCCGCCCCATGTCGCGGCGGCAGTGCACGTGGCGCTCGAAAAGCTGCCGGCGGATCGCTTCGCCACGGCTGCCGAGTTTGCATCGGCGCTCGGCAATCACTCGTTCACGAATGCGAGTACGTCAAACCGATCGCGCGACGTGGCTGCAACAGCACAACGCACGCGTTTGCGTGATCCGATTGTTGTCGGACTCGGTGCCGCAACGCTGGTACTCGCCGCCGCACTCGCCTTCGTGACGCAGCGTCCACCCGCGACCGTCGATCCATTTCCCGTGCGAACGGAAATCAGCGGTGCCGTCGTGTCCAACACCGCACTGACCGCCGGCGTGTCGTCGACGTTGGCGCCGAGGGGGTCGGCGGTGATGTCCGACGATGGTCACTCAGTCATCTATCTCGGACCATCCGCAGTTGGTGCGGGAACGGTGCTCTATCTCCGCCGGCTCGATCAACTCACTGCCCGCGAAATTTCCGGCACGACCAATCCTGCGTCGCCTGTGTTCTCACCCGACGGACACTGGGTCGCATTCGTCGCAGGGCGACGGAAGATCGTCAAGGTTCCGCTCGACGGCGAAGGCCCCGTGACAATTGCGGACGTCCCCGACAATGGTGGCATTGACTGGGCTCCGCGCGGAGAAATCGTGCTCGGTTTCGGAGTCATGGAGGGACTCAAGGGGCTCGGTCGCGTCAGCGCGGATGGCGGCGGAACGATTCGACCGTTCACACAAATCAACAGCGCCCGGAAGGAGCTGAGCCACGAATGGCCGCGCGTGCTCGCCGACGGGAATAACGTGCTCTTCAGCATCTGGTACGGCGCCCCGGAAACTTCGGAGATCGGCATAGCGTCGTTGAACGACGGCAAAGTCACACCACTCGGCGTTATCGGCGCGCGAGCACTGGGTGTGGTTGGAGGTCAGCTCGTGTATGTGCGGTTTGACGGCATGGCAATGTCGGTACCGTTTGACATCGAACACCGTCTCGTGACTGGCACGCCAACGCAGGTCCAGGATTCGATTCGCATCGTCGATGCGAGCGGCGGCGACGCGGGCGCGTTCCTCACGCACGCCGGTGGTCTGGTTTTTTCTCGCGGCGCATTGAACCGGCGGCTCGTGTGGGTGGATCGCCATGGCGTCGCACGTCCGGGTCTTGCCGAACAACACGAATTCGAGTTCGTGAGAATCGCGCCGAGCGGACGTCAGGTGGCCGTCACCGTGAGTACCGGTGCGAAGAGCGACATCTGGCTGCTCGATGTCACGACCGGAGCGCTCACACCGCTGACGAGTTCCGGAACCGCGCGCAATCCCGTCTGGTCCGCGGACGGTAAACGGATTCTGTTTGTCTCGACGCAAGGCGGGCGATCGGCGTTCTGGTGGCAACCGGCCGACGGAAGCGGCCCTGCTGTGAAGGCAGCGGACACACCGCACAACGCGTGGAACATCGACCTGGCGCCCGATGAACGCACTACGGTTTTCAACGCGATCTATGACGGGACGTTCAACGTCGAGACCTTTGTTCTCGACTCGACGCACGCGAGGCACGATGTCTCTGCATCGCCAACCGCGATCGAGGCGCTTGGCCGCTTCTCGCCGGACGGGCGATTGATTGCTTACATGTCGGACGAGTCGGGCCGGCCCGAGATCTATGTGCGATCGTTCCCCGATGGTGGGGGACGGATCCAGGTCTCCTCGAGTGGTGGAACTCGACCGGTGTGGGGACGCGATGGAAAGACGCTGTATTTCCGGCAGGGAGCGCAGGGCACGCTGCTCGTCAACAGAGGCACCGGCACCGCGATGGTGGCGGCGACGCTCACGCGCAATCCGGGGCTGGGTGTCACTGCGCGCCAGACTCTCTTTGACGGGCCGTATGATCGCGAGTTCGATGTGTCCGCAGATGGTTCGGCCTTCCTCATGATCGAAACGACGGGCAGCAACATGACACTCGTCGCGATTCCCAACTGGGTGACCGAGTTGCGACGATTGACCACAAAATCCAAGCGGTAGCGCCCATGTCCGAAACGACGTCGGATGGTTGAGCTTTGAGAAGAGCGCTGATGACGTCCGCAGCTCTACCAGACCCGCACCCCGCGACCGTTACACCTCGCGCACGCGCTTGCCCAGCGGCGCAAAACTCACCGCAGCCAGTCGAAAGTGTGCGAACCCGAATGGGATGCCGATGATCGTCACGCAATAGCCGACGCCGACAATCACGTGCGCGATCCAGAGCCACACGCCGGCGAGCACGACCCACAACAGATTCGCCAATCCGGTACCCGGAATGGGCCGCTCGACATTCACGAGCGTGCGTCCGAACGGCCACGCCGCAAAACCTGCGATGCGAAACGCCGCGACAGCAAACGGAATGCCGACAATGGTGCAGGCGAGCAATACGCCAAAGCCCAACCAGGCGAGAGCGGCGACAAACCCGCCCAGCACAAACCAGAGCATGTTGAGGAGCAGCGTCACGTGGTGATCCTGGCAAAGAGGGAAACTCTTCACCGTACGGTTTCGCCCGGCGCCTGTTTCCGGTCGCGTACAGATACTGCACGCCAATCGATGTAGAGTCCGCGCGCTGATGCGAGGCGTGTCGGATTGTAATCGTTATGGGCCACACTCCGGTCCAACATTCCATGAAGGCGATGGGTGGGTCACCATGCAGGACAACGAGATCCATCGGGTTCCACCTCCCGCCGGAAATCGACGAATAGGATCCGCTCATCTGCCAGACACCGGCCGAAAGCACCCCTTCACTGAATGGACCTTGGGCGAGCAAGTTTTTCGTCGCTTTGAGCGTCACGATGAGCGAATCATCCGCGGAGAGGCAGCTTGAAGTACAGCGTCCGCTCTGCAGACGTCGTGTAGCCCGTCAAGGAAGAAAATACCGCAAAGACTCCAAGCACCAGGACGACCCACACGAAGGCTTGGCGAATTCCACTTCGAAACATTGATGGCTCTGTGATTACGGCCGGCATTGAATCGATCACACGAGTTCCTCTGGACAGGGTGATGGTCTCGTCATCGGCCGGTGACGAGAGCGTGCCGAATGCAAATAACGGTCGGGTGCCTGGAAGAAACGGCGAAGGTATCGTGCGCTTGGGCCGCGGGATATACCGGCCCTGAATCCAATCCGACTCCACACGGTACAAGACCGCCTGTAGCCATGTGCGTGCTTTTGGTGTAAATTCCATCTTCAGAAGCTATCATTTGGATATTACGGTGGATATTCCAACCATTTTCGATGAAACTCCGTCGGCGGTGCTCGCCCAGATCGCGACGAGGGCACGCGCGCGCCGACTGGCAGATG
>JBDUBA010000119.1:0-5092 GCA_040004335.1 Gemmatimonas sp. | reverse complement strand
AAGTCCACAGGCAGGGCAGAACTGTGAGGGCCGGCAGACTTCCCGGGGGACGCGGCGCGTAGAGTGTGGCGCCGTGATTGCAAGCAAGTTATCCAGTGCGGCGGGGGGTGTCAAAGCTGGCAGCCGGGGCGGAATTGTGCCGGAAACTCCATTCGGTCAACGCTGGAACGACAATTCAATTAATCCCAAAATGAAGCTCCACGGGCCAAACCGACCCGTGGAGCTTCGCCGATCGTTACGCAGCACGCAGCGCGTTCACTTCGGCCAACATCTCGCGACCGCGCCGTGGAAGATCTGGGTCTTCGCTACGGAACAAGTAAATCTTGTGGTTGGTGGGGCTCTCAACGTCATTCGGCTTGAATCCGTGCTTTTCCATGAAGTTCCTACCTGCGCCGGAGAAGGACTCCGCCAGGCAGCGAAAGTCTTGTGTGGAAGTTTGCTTGAGGAGATCCGCGACGTGATGGGCGATCATGTGATCACGCTCCGTAATGGCCGCGTGTGTTCTGTTGTGGCGCTCGGTTACGGCAACGGCCTGCACGTAAAACGTGGGACGCAACGCATCGTTACGTTCGTCACCACCCACGATGAGTTGTGGTTGCATGGTGTATTGGTCAAATGCGCCCCCGCGATGAAGCATTGCGATGTCGGGGACCTCCGGAAGGATTGATGTATACCCGACAATTCGCTTGGCGGAGAGCACCGCTGGGTTGCGGTACTCCAGCACCCAGAAAACACGATTGTTCCGTTCCCAAAGGCGTGTGATGTACAACTCACGGCCAACGAGTCCGCGACGAAATGACTCTGATCCGAAAAAGTCGTGACCGAGTTGGGCGATGGCACCGAGATCCCTGAACTCGGCGCGACGATATTCGTAGATGAGGAAAGGCTTGTCCATTTTTCGATGTCCACAAGGGTTGGCGGGAACAGCGGAGTGGTCGTGCGTGACATGGGTGCCGAGCGCTCGTCTGTCGGCACAGCATCGATTCATTGATTGCTCATTTCTCAAACCCATCGGCGACAGCACACGCGCGTGCCGACCGACACGACGAAATACACTTCCGCGAACCATTCAGCGGCGCGCGGACCGAAGTGTGTTGCGCGTTCGACCGCCGCCAGCCAGCGAACAAGTTCGATGGAGAAATCCTTCTCGATCGCGTACTTGAGCGCCGCCTGATCGGCCTGTTGCACCAGCACGATGAATCCTACTGCCATCAGCAGTTTCTTATCCACGTGCAGCAGCTGATTGCGCTTGTCGCGGAAGTATCCCGCGGCGGCCTGCAGCGGATTTCGACGTTCGATCGGCGTCTTCTTTGGCATGTTGATCGCGTCCGGGTGCGCGTGATGTACGCCAGTTCACATCCGTGCGTACGCTCAATCCTCAATCGACTAACGCGCGGCTGGCATTCGTCCGTTGAACGCTTTTTTGCACTGCAACCACGCCCATTTTTGAAGATTCGCGCGCTAATGAAAACGCAATCTTTCGATTTCCGGCAGATTGCGTTTTGACTCACATTTCAAACTTCCCGTTTCGCGAAGTTTATTTCCTCGTCCGTCGTTTTTCCCACTCACCGTCCATCGGATTCTGCTTGAATTGCAGCATGCGCATGCCGTCGATTTTTTCTCGCGACCGCTGGTCCGTGTAGACGGTAATCCCCTTCCTCGCCAGGAGGCGCCGCAGTACACCAATCAATGCATACCGGGTTTCGGCATTCGTTGGATTTTCGGTGTTGAGCATATTCAATTTGTATTCCGCCACCAGGCGCTCGAGCAGTGTCGGAACGGGATGCACCGCAGCGATGTGCATGTTGTGGTCCATCGATTCGGACTCCGTCTGTTCTTTGCTGTCGTTTGATCCCGAAACTTTACTTTTGTTGACTTTGCGTTCTCCCTTCGTCCAGTACTTCATGATGGTGCCGACATCGAGCAATTCGGCCGGTTCGCCCATGTGCAGCACAGCGGCCACCAACAGATCCGGCAATTGCAACAGTTCCGCATCGGAGGACGGCGCCTCGACGTCTTTCCAGGCACGGTAGAGCCATTCCTCCATCGAACGAATGGGGTGATGGGCGAAGAACAGTGATTCGCGCCAGATCGCGTTCGCCATTCGGTGTGATCGTCCAACGATGGCTGTTCGCATCGCCCGTTCTACGTCATCGTCACCAGCGTATTCCGAATGATGTACTACAAACGCAAGTGCCAACCGAGCCGGACGACGACCGGCGTCGTCATCCTCTGGATAACAATCTCTGAAGTAAAAAACGCTGGCCATTGAAGGTACCGGTTTCGAAGCACCACCCGCCAGAAACGGATCCCGCAACACGCCACTCTCAAGCTCCCCAAACATGCGTGGGGTACGCGCCGCGTTGGCAATCACGGGGTGCACGCTGGCCGCTTTCTCATACGCCTGCACCACGATCGAAAAACCAGTGGGTACCACGATCAGGCCTGGTAACTCGGTTCCTTGTCGGGAGATGCAACCGGCCGGGAGCGCTTGCAACGCATCCTGCGCGAACTGCTGCGTCTCCGTCGGAGTGTCCGCTCGACGAAACGTTAGTCGGGGACGTCCGACGTGCGGTTGATTGTTTGACGATTGCACGCTGGCTTTGTAGGCCTTGTGAAATTCCTCGCCCGACGAGCTTGCAACCGGAGCGGCAATGGGTACGAGAGAACCAATGATGTGTGGCCATTTGTGCAGCTCATCCGGTCGACCGGTCGGTTGCAGTTCGCGAAAAATGGATCCGCAGTACGAATGCAGTGTGCCCAACATGCCATCCCATTTGTGATCCCCTGCTACGAGGTATCGCATGGATTCGTGTAACCCGTCGTCTATCCACGTTTCCGCATAAAATCGATGCAGTTCCGGAGCGTATGGGACCTCGAGCACTTCCGCTGGTCCGTTGGTTACCTTCGCTTCGCGCGTGCTGGCGAGAAGTGGGGACCGCGCGACAAACCATCGCGTTTTTTCACTATCAGCCTGAGCCAATGTTCCGTTTTCGGCGGCCTCAGACAGACGCACCCAGCGGTTGAAACGACGTTGATGATCGCGGGAAGCATCTGGCAGAATTGGTGGCGCGCCCAGTACGCATGGCGATTGGAATTTCATTTCCGGAAACGCAGCCAATGGCCACGTGCCGGATCCTGAAAGGACCGCGAAAAATGAAGGAAACGAGACATCAGCGGCGCCAAAATCGCTTTGGATTTCCGGAGCAAGGCGCCAGAAATGATCGGCTTCGATGACGCGAGGTGTCCAGCGATCCAGCCAGCCAGTCTTGTAGGCAAACGCCAGCAATCGGCCCATCGCGCTGTCCGACCAGTTGACGTCCAGGCTCGGCACGGTCACCGCTGCATGCGCTTGTGATTTCGCAACCTTGCTGAATTGCAATTGCATCGCGCCGAGATTTGCCCATTCGGGCAGTACACTGGACAATGGCCTGACGCGTAGGTTGCCCGTGCCCTCGTCATAATGCACCAGATCGGTGAAATCCGGGCGAACAATGCCTTTGCGTATAATGTCCATGTCGAGTGCGGCACCGTCGGATGGATTTCTCTCAAGCACCTGAAGTGACAATTCTCCGAGCGGGATGCCCTTTCCATCGTTCAACAACGCAAGAGAAACATCACAATAGCCGGGCAAGTTCCATAGGGTGATCCATTGACCGTAATCATGCGGAATTTCGATGTGTTCGGTGACGGTTACGCGCACCAACCCTGAATCGATTGTCGATTTCAGGTTTTCCCGAATGTGCTCGTCAGTCAGTGGAGCGGTCTCGGGCGGCGTATCGTGTCGCACGCATATGGCCACGCATTCGCGATCCGCATCAGGAAGCCGAGTTGTCTTGAGCACTTTGATCGTCAACGGCTGGTTCTTGTCCCATGCGTTGGCCCACCACACGGCACGCGTCAGGCAATCCATTTTGCCGATGTCTGGTGATCGTGAGTTGCATTCTCGATTAACCTGCCGCTTGGCCTTGGAATTCGTTTTTTTGTTCCCCGCCTTGTGCACGGTCGCCTTTGACACCCGGTTGCCCAAGGCTGCCTCGACACTCGGTTCGTCGCGCGGCAAGACCGGCGGCGCCATCTTGATCTCCGGGACCGACCCATGATACAGCCCAATTGTCAGCGATGTCCTGTCAACGGGCGCAATGTCGTTGATCCAGCCACTGACCGGCTCAACCCGAATTGTCAGTCCAGAGGTGCACGACGGTCGCGGGTAAAAAATTGGAATCCACACACCGAACTGTCCACGTTTGCCCGTCCAAATCAAAAACGACTGTTCCACTCTGAGCTCTCTCGATTGCTGGAATTTCCTATGGCAACGACCCCGTGGGCGCCCGCAATTTTGGAGTCCGGTCCCGTGCAGGGCAACAGGGAGTTCAGCACTATCAGTGCCGGGAGTTCAAATACTGGGACAGGGCACTTTGGGAGCCGCAAACATCGTGTCGCGTTGTGCCTCACGCGCGTGGGACTTTCGGATTGCGGACCGAGCTCGTGCTACGTCCGTACCACCGCCCAGAAGCCGGCCACCGAACAGCGCAGCTTGACATAAGTGCCAAGAACTCGGTACTTTACAGATCTCTGGCACCTAGGCGCGTTCTAAGGATGCCCGCGCGGTGGTTCACGCGCACTTCACTTGGGATCGTCGGTCCCTTCAGCCACACGTTGGAGATAGTCAGTTGCCGAATATCAAGTCGTCCAAGAAGGATATGCGCCGGTCACGTATTGCGGCGGCGCGCAACAAAGCGCAGCGGTCCGCTCTCCGTTTGTCCGTCAAGCGCGCCAAGGCGACGGCAGCCACGGCCGACGAAAAAGCTGAAGCCATCACCATGCTCGATCGCTCGGCCCGCAAAGGCCTGATTCACCGCAACACCGCGGCGCGTCAGAAGAGCCGGATGATGAAGGCGAAGAAAGCGGCGTAAACGTCGCGTCGCTTCCGTGGTGTAAGGCCGGGATCAGTTGATCTCGGCTTTTTTGTTGCGCGGAGCTGACCAGGAGTACTGCGCCGACGACAGTTCTAACGCACCTTCTGAGTGCGCGACCAACGTCGCCACGCTTCCAGGCTCCGTGTGTAAGCAAAAAAGAAGCGGCCCCAATC
>JBDUBA010000058.1:0-17268 GCA_040004335.1 Gemmatimonas sp. | reverse complement strand
GTCACCCTCGGGTGCGACAAGAACACGGTTGATTCCGAGCGGTACCTCGCGGACCTCATTGCGCACGGCGCCGAGTCGGTGACGGACATGCGCGATGCGGATGTCATTGTGGTGAATACGTGCGGGTTTATTGACGCCGCGAAGCAGGAGAGCATCGATTCAATCCTCGAAGCGGCCAGACAAAAGGAAACCGGGAACTGTCAGGCGGTTATCGCGATCGGCTGCATGATCGAGCGACACAAAGCCGAGCTGCTCGATGCACTGCCGGAAGTCGACCTGTTCCTCGGCACATCAGAAGTTGATCAACTCGTGCCCGAACTTGTGGCGCGAGGATTGATTGGCGGATCGATTGTTGAACATCCCGGTGTGCGTGTGTTTGGTGGTGGCAATCAGCACGTGCGTTATCTCAAGGTGAGCGAAGGGTGTGATCACGGCTGCGCGTTCTGTGCAATTCCGTTGATGCGCGGCAAACATCGTTCGTTTGGTTTGCATGAACTCGTGCGGGAAGCGCAGTTGCTCGAACTGCAGGGCGCGCGCGAGCTGAATCTTGTTGCGCAGGACCTTGCGCACTACGGGCGTGATATTCGCGACGGCGTGGCATTGCCGGAGTTGCTTGAAACATTGGTGCGCGAAACGTCCATTCCGTGGTTGCGCAATCTCTATCTCTACTCGGCGGGCATTACACCAAAGCTGCTCGACGTGATTGCGGCGAACCCGCGCATTGTCCGGTATCTCGACACACCAATGCAGCACGGATCGGATGCAGTGCTCGCGCGCATGCGCCGGCCTGAGCGTCAACGCACGATTCGCGAGAAAGTGCGGTTGTATCGTGACGCTGTTCCCGATCTCGCGATGCGCACAACAGTGATTGTTGGATTTCCTGGCGAGACCGAAGACGACTTCAACACGCTGTTGGATTTTCTCGAAGAGATTCAGTTCGATCGTGTTGGTGTGTTCACGTATTCGCCGCAGGAAGGGACGCGCGCGAATGACATGGAAGACGATGTGTCGCAGTCGCTCAAGAATGAGCGGCAGGAAAGAGTGCAGGAATTGCAGCGCGCCATTACGGGTGAGCGGTATGAGCGGTTCACCGGCAGGGAGGGGCAGGTGTTGGTGACGGGCGTGGGTGAAGGTGGAGAGTTGGAGGGAAGAGCGACGTGGCAGGCGGATGATATTGATGGGGTGACGCGGGTACGGGTGGATGGGAGTGGATTGGTTAACTTCCCGGCGGGGGGGCCCCCCCGCATCATCCCGGTGGGCTCGATTCTCGACGTTCACGTGGATCACGTCGTGGACGATTACGACTTTCAGGCGACGCTACTTCGCGTGGCGAGTTCGCCGTCCGCCATCCTTGGTGGCGACACGAAACGTGTTGGTCGTGCGCTTCCGATGATGGCTGGAGCCACTGCGTCATCGGTGGGAAGTTTCGGTAGATAACTGCTATCGTGTGTCCCATGCTATTGGAGCCGGTAGCGTTCAATCAGAGCATTTCCGTCCTTGTCTCTCGACACGCCCCAAACTTTTCCTGTGGTCGCACGGAACAGCCGGAACGTGGCCGGCATCTCAAAGCGTCCGTTGGCGACGCCAGCAGGTGAAAATCGCCAATAGGTTTGTAGGGGCGTTGTTGGTCCGCCCTGTTTCAAGAAAACGGAGCCATCAAGTCCGATAGTCAACGCGGTAAATGCCGGCCAGCTCTTTGCCAGTACGAGAGAATCGCGAATCATTTTTCGATCGCCCACAATCCTGATTCCGTCTGAGACTGTGGGCGCTGCAAGATTCTCAATGATTTCGCGGATCTGTGCGTCGGTGACGGGAATTGGCGAATAGCGAAATACTCGCCGCCAGGTTGTGTCGCCGGCAATACCAATTGCAGTCAAAGAGTATTCCCCGGCGAATGGAGCCGCCGAGCTTGCGCCCCGCACAACACCGTTTCCGTTTGGATCGAAGCTCACGATGGGCGCGCTTACCAGAGGTTGCGACGCGTGTTGACGTCCATACGTGGATCTGTCCCGAAGGCCTTCGGGTACGATGTTGAAAACCATGAAAGTTTTTATCCGCGGTGTAGCAGGCAACACCGTGTTCAGTACCATTCCGGCAGCGTCGACGCGCACGAACATCGATGCCCAGTCTGGTCGGCTCGTGTCCTGTGTCGTTGCCAGAAATCCCGACGAAGCGATTGCGAAAGTCGTGCCTTGCTGCGTGGTTTTCGGTCTGATCACCGATGTGCGGCCCGCCCCGCCTGAGAGAGGGAAACGAGTGACACGACTGGACGCCATTTCGATGGCCCAAAGCGAGTCCCGCACAACGAACAATGCAGAAGCGGTGGAAAGTTCGCCTGGCCCATTTCCTTTCCGCGCAATACGTCGAACGGGGACGCCGCCACTATCGAAAACGCGGATGATTTGATCCGTATAGTCCAGAACATAGAGTAGTCCGCGGGCGTCCACAGCAAGATCGGCCGGAGATATGACCGCCCAGTTCGGATCGTCGGGATTGATACTCAGTTCGCGAACGGCGCGCAGTTGCTTGACTGGCGCGTTGTTTTGCGCAGGCACGGCGTGTGCGACAATGACTGCGCACAAGACCGTCGCTGTGCATCTGAATCCGGTGAGCAATTGGCGTTGGCTCATAGGTTTCTTGCCTAGATCAGTATCACGTCCGTACTGCTCCTGAACTCACTTTCGGCGCGCTTGGGGTACTGAAACCCGACGATGACGCCGCGACAACTTTCAACGACGAGTCGGCCATCGGCAAGCGCCCTGCCCAACACTCCCCTGGTAACCGGACTGCCGAAAATGCTCGGTTCGATATCTCCCAGAGAGGCAGACCCGCAAAATCCGCCTTTCTCGACGCACTGCGTGTGCTCTGGATTGTCAGTGCAGTTATTCCATGCGTCCGGACCGACAAGCGGTCCCCACTGGCACCATGTGTGTTCCGCAGATTCTTCACACTTGGCGCACTGCGCCTGAACGTCTCTGGCCGTCGTGACAGACAGCAATGCCATCAACGGAAGTAAAAGAAAGAACAGCCTTTTCATCATTCGCTCCTGTTTGAGAAATTTCGCCAACGCCACTTGTAAAGGATCACTTCTGAATGGTTCATGCGTCGTACCGCGACAATGCGTTTTTGTTTTTCGTCGCTCGCGACGAGCGAGACCATGCCAGCGAATGAAGTCTTCCGTCGAAAATTTCCAACGGAATCAAACGCGATCAACATGCGAGTTCCGCTTTTGAAATCGGCTAGCGTAGCCAAAAGTTCATCATCAACTCCAATTACCGTGAGCGTGGTCCAAAGGGATGAGTCCGAACGGACGGCGGACGCAACCGACTCGTGTTGATTGAGCTTGAACGTTTTTAGAATGCGGCCAGTGGTATCGACAATGATGGCCGGGAGCGTGGGATCACGGAATGCCAGTATTGCATTGCTCCCCCACAAGCTCATTGTAAAACCATCACCATCTTTCAGCGCCTCGCTCTCAAAAACCTGCTTCGATTGGCGTCCTACGAAGAATACCCGTTCGATTCCGGCGTCACGAGTTTGCAGCAACCTTGATCCGCTGGGCAACCTTATTGCTGTTCGAATCTCACCACTAACCGCGATACTTCTCGATTCAACTCCACCGCGTTTGATGTCGATTCTGTAGATCTGCCTACTTTCACTATCGACAACTTCAATGAGTGCATCCGAAAGCTGATCTACCGAAATTGGACGTACTTCGCGGGGAAGATTGAATGTGGTTCTCGTGCCGTCTTCAGAGAATCGAATTACAGCTGGCTGGTCAGTTTCCCAGACCCACAAATTGCGATGGGATCCTATCGCGACTCCCGCGAGCGCAACCGAGTCGGGAATCAAATAGGTTCGTTCCGCAGTCAACTCGAGTTGCGTTTCTGATTCTCGAGACCGACAAGCGCTTTGCAGTAGAATCAAAGCTGCCTTCATCAAAACGCTCGAATACGCTTTCATCGGATTCAATGGCTGAGTCAGGTTGAACCGCCAGAGTGCTTGCAAACGTCCTATTCACAAATCGTTAGTTCGACTCAGGACCATAGTTCCGCCCCCCCCCCCCTTGTCAAGCTCTGTTAGGGTGCGACGTGCAAACGACCTGAGTTTGTCGTCATGGCGAAGCATTTTTTCGAGTTGCGTGGGCCAGGCTCTCTCGACCGCGAATACGCATTTCATAGAAGGCTCGCTTTTCGTTCATTCGGACCTGCGCCAAAGTTGAACGAGCACGCCACTTCGCCCAGAGCGGCGTCAGTTGCGTTTACTCTTGTGCAGCCGGCATTTACCGATGACTCAGCGACCAACTGGACATTGCGGTACGGTTGCGCGCTTGATGTCACTCCGCGTTCGAAACACAACGTTGTGCTGTTATTCTCACGCCGAATACGCGGGGCGCTGCGATTGCGACGCAAACGCCTTCAATACGCTGCTGGATTTCTCGAAGAGCCATAACCGGAGAGCGGTACGAACGATTTACCGGGCGTGAGCCGCAGGTGCTGGTGACGGGCACGATGGGGGAGGATTGCTTAGTAAAGTGCCGAGCGACCTATTCGCGTCGCAAACACGCCGTCCGCAATCCTTGGCGGCGACGTTAAACGCGTTGGCCGAACACTGCCTGTGATGGTGGTAAGCAGCGGATCGTCCGTGGGAAGTTTTGGGCGGTAGCGACGGTGCCGAAGTGCAGGTCGCACTTGGCAACCACGAAGCCGGTAGCGCGATCAATTCTTTTTCTTCCCGCGCTCTTCCCGCTCCTCGCGGTCGTCATCCGCAATGTCGACCGCCAGCGGAAAGAACAACGACTGCTTGACCGCTGGATACTTCCGCCGAAATCCCATCGCATCATTCCACAGAATGCGGTTCAACAACTCACTGGGCGCCGCATCCGGATCGCGAAAGTTCATGCGCGCGCTGGCGTTTGCTGCATTGCGACGCGCGGCCGCATTGGCACCGTTGATCGCGCCAACCTTGAGATTTGTCTCGTACAGAGACTGCTTCGGAACCAACGCCGTGTACGGCGAAAAATCTGGTTGCGATTCCGGTCCGATAAAACTTGCGCGCATATCAATCGCCGCGAGATCGAACAAACTGAGCGCCGGCAAGCCGAGCATCAATTCAATCGTTTTCACCATCGACGGCTGGCTGTAAAACGTGCTGTCAATGGCGTTCCGACGCGCATACGGACTGGCCACCATCGCGACGGTGCGGTGACCGTCAATATGGTCCACGCCGTTTTGTGCATCGTCTTCCACGACCAGAATGGCCATTGATTTCCAGAACGACGAATGACTGAGCGCTTCGACAATCTTGCCGAGCCCGAGATCGTTATCAGCAACACAGGCTTTCGGCGTGCACCATCCGGCGGACGTGCCCTCGGTGTGATCGTTGGGGAGAATCATCGTCACGAGATGCGGCATCTGTTTCGCGGTTTCCCAATCTTTGAGATGCTCAATCAGAATGTCCGCCTTGATGACATCCGGCACTTCCTGCGTCCATCCGGGATACTCGCGAACCAAAATCTTGTCGAGGCTCGGGATTTCGCTGTGCGTGTTATACATCGTCTTAAGCAGCGTTCGCGATCGCTCCGACGAATGTGGTAGTGAATCGCGGTACGAATTAAGCAGTCGTGTTCTAACTTCCGCCTTTGACCCGCGCGTTGCGGGTGCGTATTCGCCAAAGTTCACCGCGGTTTTCCCCTTCGCCGCAACCGCATCCCAAAGAAATCCGCCCGACGAATATGTGAGCGGATCGTTGCCTTCACTTGGATACGAGCGCCCGAAATACAGCGGCCACATCGGATACGCGGTCTCGTTGGCTTGTGTCAACCAGTTGTGACCGTCCGCCGAGTTGCCGCCGGACGCAAAGAAATGATCGAGCAACACAAATTGTTCGCTGAGTGCATGCGCATTTGGCGTGATGTCACGACCATACATGGTGAGTGAAGGATCGCTCGCGCCTTTGCCAATGTCACCCAACACTTGATCGTACGTGCGATTCTCCTTGATGATGTAGACAACGTGATCAATGAGACTGCGTTCACCCGGGCGTTCAGGAACAGCGCGCGCCACGACACCTGTACGTGGAGCAATTGAAGGTGCCGATGCATCGGTGGCGAGATGCAGTCGATTGTTCTCCGCAACACTGGTTGTGTAGGCCGTGAGTTGAGCCGCAGTTGGAACATCGATCACATTCACCGAACCGCGCTCTGCGAAAACGTACCTACCAGTTTTTCCTTCCGTTTTTCCGGTGCCGGCGCCAACACCAAACAATGTGCCAACAGCGAGCGACTTTCCGTTGGCGGAAACGTCGAGACTGGACGGATACCACCCCGTTGGAATGAGTCCACGCAACACCGCAGTCGCGGCACCAACTCGTGCATCGACATCGTAAACTGCGACGGCATTCACACCGCCCAGCGACACATATAACGTGGCACCATCGGGAGACAGCGCCAGCGCCGTTGGTGTCAGTCCAATGCGACGTTCCTTAAATGGAGCAATGGCAATGTTTGGAAGTGCGGTCTGCGTCCGCGTGTCGATCACGCTGATGGCGTCGGAGTTTCCATTGGCGACATACAACCGATTCGTGCGCTGATTCCACGCGAGTCCCGTTGGATGCATTCCAACAGTGAGTGTTTGGGTGACAACACCGCGCTCAAGGTCGACACGCACCACAGTACCGGGCTGCGCAATTCCACGCGCGTTAATTCGCACCGGCTCGGCCGCCGGATCGCAGCATTGCGTTGCACTCTTGTCTGTCAGTTTGGGCTTCGCTCCGCCGAACACGCTAACCCATGCAATGCGACCGTCGTCGGAGATCACCGCTTCAATGGGCAACACGCCCAGTGGCACCGTTTTCAACTGCTGTTGCGTGTCAGCGTCGAGCACGGCCAGTTTGTCGTCGGCGGGTAGTGGCAAGACAGCAATACGTTTTCCGTTCACACCTGGCGTGCGGGAGATGGCTGGCGCTCCGGCCATGAATGCGCCAATTCCACCCGACTGCGCAAACGGTCGCGCAACGCTGTCGAGCGAATAGGCGACCAATTGCGTCACGGATTTCGCGCGTGAAAGCGGCGGTCCTCCGGGAGTTCGGCTTGCCGCGACATCCGCTGGTAGCTTGCCAACGGACGAGATCACGGGGCGTTTCGTGACTGGGTCGATCGTGAGTCCGTGTACACCCGGGCGGCCGTTGAATTCAGCCGAGGCCAGCACTCGATTCTCGTGCCATGCGAGCCGCCATGCGCCCCCGGGCGAAACGACCCAAAGTTCTCCAGCGTTTGCGCCGAAACGCACGCCAGCAACGCGGCCTTGCAGGACGCTCTGCACACCAGCGGGTGTGATCCGCGCCGCGTTCACCACGATGCCTGAATCGTTGACCGCGCGGAGAGGGGCCTGCAACTGCAGGAGAAGCAGAATTGGCAGCACGTGTACGATCCGGAAACGAGGAATCCCGAGTAGGAAGTGCGAATATGTGCGGTTTCTGAACGCAGCGGGGTATTCTTCAATTGAGTACGTACGATACGCTATCACGTATGCGCGGCGGCTGACAAGCAACAGTTCTGCAACGACCAAACGATTCAACGAGGTTTCCCCGATCATGACCTCACACCAATTTCAATCGAAGACCGTTGCGTTAGCGCTTCTCGCGAGTTGCTCGCTCGCGGAGATGGCCTGTGACGCAAGTGGCCAGCTGTCTTCGAATGCCTTTGCTTGCGACACACTGATCGTTGACGTCGACAAGAACGTGCTGGTCGTCGGTGAGAAGACCCATCTGAATTACCACCTGGCGGGCCGCGACGGCCTGGCCGCGCCTTGCCCATTGTTGCTTCCCAAAGTGCTGGCATTCTCCTCGACCAATCCCGGGGTTGCGACGGTGACTGAGAACTCAGATGTCCTGGCGATCGCTCCGGGGACGGCAAAGATTTCCATCACAATCGGGACTCGCACCAGTGCACCGGTCTCAATTCAAGTGATTGCTCCCTGACGCAGGCCCCGCATTTCCCCGCCGGCAGTAGCTGTTTCCCCGCTGCGCTTACATCTGCTGCCGCACTGTCACATTTTCTGACGTCCGCCCTGCCTCGGTCGTCCAAGGAAATGTGAAGCTCTCCGCCGCCAACCTCGTCAACACAGCCTTCTCGGTCCCTTCGCGGAAGCGCGTAGGTATTGTGGCCGCGTACTCGTTGCTGGGCGGACTCTCGGTTGTTATTGGTGTGGCCGTGGCCTGCGCACCGCTCGCACCCATCGTACCCGCTTCGGGCGCTGCGGCCAAGAGCGGAACTCCGACAATCAGCGCCAAACCCACCGCCAGCACCGGCGAACGCGCAGGCGCTAACCGACCCACGATCAAAGGCGAACGCGCGGGCGTCCTTGGCGGACACGATCGCATGGCCTGGATTGCCCTCGCCGGAAAAGCGCCCGTCGCCAGAGTTTCGGCCACCGGCACCTGGCAGGTCAACGAACAGGGCGGCCGGACGCTGCTCGTTCGGGGAGCGGGTGCCGAGTCGTGGCAGGTTGAGCGGAAAGGTGGATTGCTCCGCATCTCGGGAGACGGTGGCGACGCCACGCCTTGGCGCGAAGGTCCGTTTGTCGCCCGGCCAACCAATCGCGACTCGTACGTGCAGTTCGCGGGCAAGCGGTATCGCGGGGAGCTGTGGTTTACGGCCACCGACACCGGTGTTCTGGTCGTTAATCGACTGCCGGTTGAGGACTACCTGCGCGGCGTCGTGCCGATCGAACTTGGCACGCGTGCGGAAGCGGATCGTTCGGCGCTTGAGGCGCAGGCCGTCGCCGCGCGCAGCTACAGCTACATTCGCATTCCGCGCGAGGACGCGCAGCAGCCGCGCAGTGGATGGCACATGGTGGCCACGGTCGCCAATCAGGTGTACGGTGGTCTCGACGTTGAAGCGCCGGTTGTGAACTCCGCGGTGGATGCAACGGCGGGATTGGTCATCCAGTACGGCGGCTTGTTGGTCGATGCACCATACTCTGCCTCGTGCGGCGGGCGCTCATCGCAGCCATCGGAGATTTGGCACGATGCACACAACGAACCGTACCTGCAGAATCTGGACGACTTGAATCCGGCAACGGGTAGGCCGTATTGCGACATCTCACCGCGCGCCAACTGGACCGCAACCTTCGATCAATCGCAACTGACCGACGTCGTGATGCGTCATCTGCGTGATGCGGGCGCGGTGTCCCCCAAAGTTGGGAGTCTCACCGGGTTGAAGATTGAAGATCGGTTCCCATCGGGCCGAGTGCGCACGCTGCAAGTACAAACGGAGCGTGGCGACGTCACATTTTCGGCGGATGAAATTCGCGCACTTTTTCGCGATGCGCGTGGCGCGATCCTGTCCAGTACGTATTTTTCTGTTGACCGCGAGTCGCGCGAACATGGGCACCTGACCGGTGTCACGTTGCGAGGCACCGGCAACGGACATGGGGTAGGGATGTGTCAGTGGGGCGCCATTGGACGTGCGCGCGCAGGTCAGGACTTTCGGACCATCCTGCAACACTACTACCCGGGAACCGTCGTCGGCTTCGTGGACTAAGCGTAGTTCCATGTAGTCACCCGGAGAGTCAATGAAGGATGGCGTGCGCATCGCCGTTGTTGGTACAGGTGCCATAGCTCAGCTTACGCACATTCCTGTGCTGTCGAAGTTGCGTGGCGCCTCGCTCGTGGCGCTCTGCGACAACGACGCCGCCAAAGCGCGCGCACTCGCCGATCGCTTCGAAGTGCCCGACGTGTTTACCGACTTCGAGGAATTGCTTGATTCCGACGAACTCGACGCCGTCATTATCGCGACGCCCAATCACCTGCACGAACCGCACGTGTTAAGCGCGTTGCGCGCGAAATTGCACGTGTTGTGCGAACGTCCGCTCTCGCTGTCGTCGCGCGGCATTGAACGCTGTATTGCCGCGGCCGAAAAAGCCGATCGCAAATTGGTCGTTGGCAACAATCATCGCTTTCGTGCCGACGCGCAGGCGCTCGATCAATTTTTACGAAATGCGGAGTTGGGGCAGGTGACGTCGGTGCGCGCGGGTGCGCTGCATGTGAAACGGTCGGCCGAAGGTTGGAGAAATCGTCGGGCCGAGTCGGGTGGTGGCGCATTTCAGGAGTTTGGTTTTCCGCTGGTCGATCTGGCGTTGTGGCTGGCCGATTTTCCGGAGCCGGTGCGTGTGAGCGCGTCGGCGCGCCGGCCGCGTGGTGCAACGGCGGTGGAAGACTCCATGCAAGTGTTTCTCGAATGCGTCGGCAACGTGCACTTCGCGTTCGATGTGAGTTGGGCATACGTGGGTGATACCGATCGCTGGTGGTTCGATGTGCACGCGGTGCGCGGAAGTGCACGATTGGCACCGTTGCGTGTGACGAAAGAACTCAACGGGCGCGCAGTCGACGTTTCGCCAACCGGTGCCGCAAGTCGGGAAGGTCCGTTTCTGCAGAGCTACCGCAGCGAGATTGCACACTTTCTGGCGGTCGTGAGCGGTGAGGCGGTGTACGAGCCGCCGGTTGATCAGGTCATGGTGCACCGCGTCATGGAAGCGATTTACAAAGCGGCGGACGAAGGAAAAGAGATTCGCCTGTGAGCAGTCAATTGAGTTGGTTGCGGCGCGTCGCTGTCGCCACGCTTGCCTCGGCGTTGTTGCTCGCTTCACCCGTGCCGAACGGTCATGCGCAGGCGCTTGATCAACAGCCCGGTGCACAGACGCCGCCACCCGCGCCACCCGGCGAAAGCTCTGCGCTCGATTCAACGCGCGCCATTCGCGGCGCAAACCTCGTCGTGTCGATTGTCACGTACGGGGCCTCCGATGACGAAGTGTGGGAACGGTTCGGGCACGACGCACTCGAAATTCACGACACGCTCACCGGTCAGGATTATGTCTACAACTGGGGCATGTTTTCGTGGGGCATTCCACACATCGTGATTCGGTTTCTGGCCGGCGATGCCAACTATTGGTTGACGCCTTTCGCTACGGGAGCGCTCAACGCCGACTATGTCGACCATCGCCGCAGCATTCGCGTCCAGCGATTGGCATTGACGGCGGCCGAACGTGGCGCACTGCTCGATTATGTCATCTGGAATTCGCAGGAGGCCAACAAGTTTTATCGCTACGATTATTATCAGGACAATTGCGCGACGCGCGTGCGGGATGCCATCGATCGTGTACTCAAGGGTCGTTTAAAGGCCGCACTCGACACCACGAAAACTTCGCTCACCTGGCGGAGCGAAACTGAGCGCGTAACGGCGTCCGACTTTCTGGTGTATTCGGGAATTGAGTTGGCGCTTGGCCGAAATGCCGACAAGCCCATGACCGCATGGCAAGCGAGCTTTATGCCCGAACGACTCGCCGACGCAATTACGGCCGTCATCCTCAAAAACGAAACCGGGCAGCGGTATAGTCTCACGCAGTCGGATACCGTGATCTATGCATCCGACCGAGTGCCAATGCCAACCGATCCGCCCGATCGTATTGCGATGGCGGCACTCCTGGGATTGACACTTGCCGGTCTCATTGCGCTCTTCGCCGATTCGCGTTTCACTGCCTTACGAGGTCTGCTCGTTGCCTTCGCCACGTTGTGGTATCTGGTTGGTGGCGTACTGGGCACTGCATTGCTGCTTGCAGGAACAGTCACGAAACACACACCGTACATGGGCGCGAACACCACGCTGTGGCAAATTCATCCGCTGCTATTGTTCGCTGCGTTATTCGTGCCGGTCGCGTTGTATCGCCGCCAAACCACGCAAATTCCACGCATTCTGGTTTCCATTTGTGCGCTGTTTTCGGTGTTTGGTCTGCTGCTGCAATTCATTCCCATGTTTTCGCAGCGGACTGGAATCGTGTTGGCCGTAACCGTGCCGGTACACATTGCGTTGGCGGTGGCCGTGCTGCGCACCACGGTTGTCACGCCACCACGGCGCGGTGCGGGTGCGGCGGCAATGCCACGTGCCGCGTGAGTGCAGACGAGGTGGTTGCGGCCGCCACGTCACTAACGAACACAGAACCACTTCCCCGCGACGACAATTCGGTTGCAGTAGGAATTGACGTTGGCGGCACCTTCACCGACCTCGCCGCACTGGATGTCCGCGGACGTATCACAACCACGAAAGTTCTGAGTGTTCCGGCCGACCGGGCGCTGGGCGTGCTGCATGCACTACGTGATTCTGCGCTTGATCCGGCAAACGTTACTCGTATCGCACACGGAACGACCGTCGTCACGAATCTCTTGCTCGAACGCAAAGGCGCACGCGTCGTGTTGTGCGCCACGGCAGGATTTACCGATGTGCTCGAACTTCGCCGACAGGAACGAGCTGCCTTATACGACCTCACGGCGCATCATCCCGCGGCGCTTGTTCCGCCCGAACGGATCGTCGCTGTCCGCGAACGCATGGTGCCGGAAGGGGTGCAGCTGGCGTTGTCACCTGAAGCAATTGATGATGTTGTCCGGCAGGTGTTCGCGCTCGAGCCCGACACGATCGCAGTTGCGCTGCTCCATGCCTACGATCAACCGCAACACGAACAAACACTACGCGATGCTTTGATTGACGCCTCTCGCGCTGCCGGCAAACGATGCGAAGTCATATGCGCGCACGAAGTCCTGCCGGAAATTCGCGAATACGAACGAACGGCTACAACCGTCGCCGAGGCGTATGCGCGCCCAGTGGTGCAGGCGTACTTACAGAGTCTGTCCGCCGCGCTGAGCGAACGCGCATTTTGCGCGCCTCAAGTAATGACATCGGCTGGCGGGACGTTGTCGGTTTCGCTTGCGTCGCAACACGCCGCCGCACTTGCACTGTCAGGCCCCGCTGGAGGTGTTGCGGGCGCGTCCGCGATTGTCCGCGCACTGAACATTCCGCTCGCACTGACGATAGACATTGGCGGCACCAGCGCAGACGTTGGCATTGTGGTCGATGGTGAACCACTGGTTGAACGCGGCGGCAGCGTGGCCGGTGTTCCCATCGCACTGCCGCGCGTGCTGGTTGAACCCGTGGCGGCTGGCGGTGGCAGTATTGGATGGATTGACGCAGGAGGTGCGTTGCGCGCGGGACCACATAGTGCCGGCGCCGTTCCGGGCCCCGCCGCGTACGATCGCGGCGGTGTCGAGCCCACGGTCACCGATGCCCACGTCGTACTCGGCAACATTCCCGAGGGTGAATGGAGTGGCGGTGTGCGCATCTCAGGTGAACGCGCGCGGAGTGCGATCCAGATGTTGGCAACGCGACTGGGCGTGTCGCCACATCGCGCGGCGCATGCCCTGATCAACACGGCCGATGCCACGATGGCGCGTGCGCTCCGTCGAGTGAGTGTTGAACGCGGTATTGACCCTCGAGCGGCAACATTGGTGGCGTTCGGCGGCGGCGGACCACTGCACGCGTGTGGGTTGGCCGAGCAACTTGGCATGACACGCGTGTTGGTGCCGCCGTTCGCGGGCGTGTTGAGTGCTGTGGGACTCGCGTTGGCACCGGAACGCCGCGAAGGGCTGGCGAGTTTCCTGGTGCAGTGCGATTCATTGGCCGCGTCAACGGTTGCGGCGGCAACAACTACACTTGTCGGTGAGTTGCGCGCCAATGACGGCGCCGATCTTGAAGCGCGAACCTGGATCCGTGCGCGGTACGTCGGACAAGGATACGAACTCGAAGTACCAATCGCAGCGGACGATGATGGGATTGGCATAGCGAAGAAGTTTGCAGAACTGCACCAACACCGCGTCGGGTTTGTGCTGGATCGCAGCGTGGAATGCGTGAGCTTGCGCGGTAGTATGACGGGTAAGCGCTGGCCAGTGAATTTTGCCCGCGACGCGCGCGAAGGTGACTTGGCCCTTGACGTTGACGATGGTCGGATGATCCATCGCAACATTGCGGGTCCGTTCACGGTGCGTTTGCCCGATGCAACGATGCACATCAAAGCGGGATGGACGGCGCGCGCATTGCCAATTGGTGGCTGGATGTTGGAGAACAGTCAGCCATGAAAACGACCGTCGGGAGTACCGCAAGCGCATTGCCAATTGGTGGATCGATGCTGGAGACAGCACAGACATGAAAACGACCGTGAAAACTTCCGCGAGCTTGTTGCGAATTGTGGGTGCGCCGGTGCTTCCGTTGCTGCCGTTGTCGGGTGATGTGCGTGTACTGATTGTTGGTGAGGCTCCCGGACCTCGCGGCGCGGACAAGAGTGGCGTGCCGTTTTTCGGTGATGCCGCCGGCAAACATCTCTATCTCGCGTTGCGCCAACTCGGCGCCGTCGTTCTGCCAAATTCCGTTGACGAGGTGAAATGGGACGGTGCGCTGCTCCGCGCGGTTGGATATCAACCCATCGCGAATCAGGTGTCGCTCACGAACGCATTCGATCGCTGCCCAACCGACGACGGAAAGAAATTTCGGGCACCTACTCGCGACGAACTGGACGGCGAATCCAACAGCAATCGTCTGCGTCGCGAAATTGATGTGCTGCGCGCTCGCGGCCTGACTGGAATTGTCACGCTTGGCAAAGTTGCAGCGCGTACCATGCAGCACGTCGTCAGCCAGTTCTACGACAACAAAATTCCCGTGCACGCGTTGCCCCATCCGTCGGCACAAGGTTTGTTGTCAATGGCGCCCAATCGTGGTCGCGGGGCGCGGATGGCCGATTTGCAGGAGGGGTGGATGCAACAGTGCATGGAAGCAATTCGTTCGGCAGGGTTTCATGTCGACTGACGCAACGTTTGACGCGCTCGAACTCACAGTGTTTTCACAAAGCGTCGCGATGATTGCCGAAGAGATGGGGAGCATTCTCGAGCGCAGTGCAATTTCGCCGAACATTCGTGAGCGACGCGACGCATCATGCGCGTTGTTTGACGCAGACGGACGAATGGTTGCACAAGCCGCGCACATTCCCGTTCATCTTGGAGCGATTCCGGATTCCGTTGCTGCTGTGCGTGCAAAGAACCCACAACCCGGCGATCTGTTTTTGTTGAATGATCCAGCGCACGGCGGATCGCACTTGCCCGATCTTACACTCATCGAAGTAATTGGCGACCCTGAGGACGCATCTCGAATTGCCGGATTCGCGGCCGTGCGTGCGCATCACGCGGATGTTGGCGGAATGAGTCCGGGCAGTATGCCGTTTGGTGCCACGGAACTCGTGCAGGAGGGATTGATTGTTCCTCCGGTGCGGTTGGATCGCGCCGGCGTGCCGCAGGAGGACGTGTGGGCACTCGTGCTCGCGAATGTGCGCACGCCGGCCGAACGACTTGGTGATTTGCGGGCGCAACGTGCGGCTTGTATGGCCGGCCGAGAGGGTTGGACGCGGCTTATGCGCACGATGGGACGCTCGCGGCTGGCCGCAGCCATCGATGCGTTACTCAACTACACCGAGCGCAGAATTCGTGCGCGACTTGCGCTGCTCGAAGGCGCCGAGGCGCGAGCGGAAGACGCACTCGAAGGTGACGGTGTGGATGATCGCGCAATTCCAATTATCGTGCATGTGCGTGTACATGAAAGCACGTTGCATCTTGACCTCACGGGCTCGTCGCCCGCGGTGCGTGGAAACGTCAATGCCCCACCTGCCGTTGCGCGCGCAGCGGCGGTGTTCGTGATGCGCGTTTTGTGCGATGATGATGTACCAGTGAACGACGGCGTGTCGCGCGCGTTGGCGCTCACCATTCCCAATGACTGCGTCGCGAACGCAAAATGGCCGCACGCGGTTGCCGCAGGAAACGTGGAACTGTCGCAACGATTGACCGACGTGTGTTTTGCGGCAATGGCAAAAGCCGCGTCGCAAAGAGGTGAGCACGATTTGCCGATTCCCGCCGCAGGGCAGGGCACGATGAACAACATCACACTGGGTGCGCCGGGCTGGAGTTTTTACGAAACACTCGGCGGCGGTCAGGGCGCGAGTAAACGCGGGGACGGACCAAGCGCGGTGCACGTGGGCATGAGCAATACGCGCAACACGCCGGTGGAATCACTCGAGCGCGCGTATCCGCTACGCATCGATGAATACGCAATTCGCCGCGGCACTGGCGGCGTTGGCAAAACAAACGGCGGCAATGGTGTAAGTCGAAAATATCGCGCGCTTGGACTGTGCACTGCGACACTGCTCAGTGAGCGTCGAACAATTGCGCCGCCCGGTGCGAACGGCGGAGGTGACGGTGCGCCGGGCCGCAATTCGTTGAACGGTGCGCCACTTCCCGCAAAATGCAGAGTTACCTTAGCCGCTGGCGATGTGTTGACAATCGAAACCCCAGGTGGCGGTGGTTTCGGTCAACCGTAGCGCGCAATTTTTGATGTTGGGGTTTGCCTCGGTGATCAGTGCGCGTTTTTGATGTTGGGGTCAGACACTGTTACCAAAACAATGCGGTCAAAATGACGCCTCTGACCCCAGTACCAAAATGACCCCACCATCCAACAACCGCCGCCCTACACCGCGATCATCATGCCTTCATACGCCGCATCAATCTGCAATCTGCTTCCCGCCCGATGCGCCAACGATCGACAGTTCCACACAAGATCATCAATCTCGCTATCCGTCCGATCCGGATGATGATGAAACAGAATCAATTTCTGCGCATTGCACTCAACGGCAAACTGCGTTGCTTCCTCGGCCGATGAGTGCCCCCATCCTACAAAGCGAATGACTTCGCTGTCGTGGTACATCGCGTCGTGGATGAGCACCGGAATATTGCGCAGCTGCTGAACGAGATTTGCGCGCCAGTGCATCACGGTGGGATCGATACTCGCGTACGACAACTCGTTGTCCGGAGCAAACGCAATTGCTGCTCCATGGGCGTCGTCAATGCGAAAGATCGCCGCGCCACCGTTATGTCGAGCCTCCAGCCGATGCACGGCGCATCCATCGCCAACGGGCATAGGCACTCCCGACTCGCACGATTCAATACGCAGTGTGTCATCGAGCATTGGCATGGACACAAACAGCGGAGGAGCGAGTACCGATTGCACCAATTCCTGCAATTGTTCGCGCGTCGCATTTCCGCAGCGCAACTCCACGCGGTGACTATCCGACCGGAGCGGCTGAAAGTGCGGCAGTCCAATGATGTGATCGAAATGCTGATGCGTGAGAAAGAGGTGAATGAGTTCATCCACCGCTTCATCTCGTTCGGATTGCTGCAGCATCATGTGCGCGCCCAGCGCGCGTATTCCCGATCCGGCGTCAAAAATGACGCGCGCCCCATTGGCGGGTTGGATCTCCACGCACGACGTGTGTCCGCCGTAGCGGAGTGAGTGCGGACCCGGACTGGGCAGGGTACCGCGAGCCCCCCAACACCGAAGGCGGAATC
>JBDUBA010000092.1:0-5100 GCA_040004335.1 Gemmatimonas sp. | reverse complement strand
GCCCGGGCAATGCCGAAATCGGTGACGACAACTTCGCCCTTGGTGCTGATGAGGATGTTGGCCGGCTTCACATCGCGATGTACGAAGCCTTCCGAATGCGCGTACGCCAACGCGCGGGCCGATTGCCAGAGAATCCACTGTGCCTGGTCGATCGGCAACTGGCGCTGCTTCTGCGTGAGTCGACGGCAGACTTCGTCCAGCGAACCACCCTCGACGAGTCGCATGACGAAGAAGATCAGCTCCTCGTCCTGCCTCACCTCGTGCACTACGATGATGTTGTGATGCTGCAATTGCGCCGCAATTTGCGCTTCCTGCAGAAACCGCTCGGCCATACCCGGGGTGAAGTTCAGCCGGGGTTCCATGACCTTGATGGCCACTTTCCGACCCAGTCGCATGTCGGTGGCGATGTAGACCACGGCCATACCGCCGCGTCCAATTTCACCGGCCACGTCATACAGACCGAGCGTAGATGAACGCAGACGATCGAGCAGCGGATCGTCGGCGACTAATCGATTCGGGAAAAAGTTTGTCACGACGAGGGCGACGGGGTTGGGTCGTTCAACCGGTCCGGCAACGACTCACGGCGCCGAAACGGTGCGCGGGTGGGTCGCGATAGTTGGCACAGGCGGAGAACGAACGCAAGCGAACGCGCCGGTTCGTGCTCAGCGCCTCTCAGCTTTCTCAGTGTTGCTTGGCGTCCCTTCAGTCTCGACACCAAACGCGCAATCGGTCAGACATCGCACACAAACGGAGACAAACCCAGCTCTACCTCCCGTCCCAACTCCCACCCAACGCGCGAAACAGCTGAATAGTAGCCGCGAGATATTGCCGCTCCACCTGCACGCGCGTGAGTTGCGCTGCAAACAAACTGCGCTGCGCGTCCAGCACTTCGAGGTAACTCGAGATTCCGCTGTTGTAGCGCCGCTCGGCGATCGCAAACGCTGCCTGTAAGGCGCGTTCCTGCGTTTCCTGCGCCGCCAGTTGATCGCGACGCAATCGCACCCCCGCCGCTGCGTCACTGGTCTCTCGCAGCGCAACGAGCACGGTTTGTTCATACACATTCTTTGACTGCAGCGCGCGCGCCTGCGCGGCTTTCGTTTCGTTGCTTAATCGTCCGCCCGTGAACAACGGCAGCGAAATTCCAGCTTGCAGCGCGTAGATCTCGCCTTTGCCGTCAAACAACGTGCCGTACACCGGGCGTTGAGCGCCGTACTGACCGCTCAGCGTGATCGTTGGCAAACGCGCCGCTTCGGTAATTCCAACGCGCGCCGTTGCCGCTTGGAAATCATGTTGTGCGCGCAGCACATCGGGTCGCCGAGCCAGCAACGCGCCGGGCAGCGAGTCGGGTACATTCACATTCTTTACGATGTCGCTCAACAACTCACCACGCGGAATCGCATGCGGCGCCGCACCCATCAATAGCGAAAGTGCGTTCTCGTTTTCGGTGCGTTGCCGAGCGTAGTCGGCGACGCGGGCGGCGGGATCGGCGACCGTTGCCTCAAACTGTCGTACATCCAACTCGGAAATCAGTCCCTGATCGAAGCGGCGTCGGGCGAGCTGCAACGTTGCCGTACGCGAAGCAAGCGTCTGTTCGGCAATTGCAATGATGGCGTCCGCTTCACGCAGTTGCAGATACGCGGACGCAATATCGCTAACCAGTGAAAGCGTGGTTGCGCGCACATCATCCTCGCGACTGGCCAGATCAAATCCGGATGCCTGCGAGGTGCGTCGCGTGCGGCCCCAGAAGTCGAGCTCCCACGCGAGATCGGCGGTGATACGCCCGGCGTCAGACTCAATTGGTGACGACGCCGCCAACGCGACTTTGTTTGTTGCAATGGACGTGTTGGCGGTGACTTGCGGGAACAATCGTGATCCGGCTACTCCCTGCAGGGCGCGGTATTCGTTGATGCGCGCCTGCGCAACACGAATGTTGCGATTGTTGCTCACCCCTTCCCGAATGAGTGACTGCAAGGTGGCGTCACGCAGCACTTGAACCCACGCGAGCGTAGTGGCACCGCTTGTCATCTCAAGCGTTTGCGGCGCGAGTTGTGTTGTAATACGCGTTGAAGTATCGGGCGGGTCATTTGCCCGGGCGCGGCGCAACGAGTCAAGAAATGTGCGCGTTGCCGCCGATGGGCTTTCGCCGCTGCGTACGGCAACCGACGGTACGTCCGTACTCACGCGCGTGGACGGTCCAACCATACACGCGCTCAGAATCAACGCAACCAGCGGCGCGCGCGTCTTGATTGGATTCATTGCGAGACCTCGACAACTGCACCATGTGACGCGGTCGCCGACCTTGCTTCGGGATTCTTGTCGGTGAGTTTTCGAATCAGCGTAAAGAACAACGGAATAAAAAACACACCAACCGTGGTCGCAACAAGCATTCCCGAAAACACGCCGGTCCCAAGCGACTTGCGACTGCCCGCTCCGGCTCCGCCGGCAATCACCAGCGGAAACACGCCGAGGATGAATGCGAACGATGTCATGAGAATTGGTCGGAACCGTTCTCGCGCGGCCTCAATTGCCGCGTCCCGAACGCTCAGCCCCTGCGCGCGCAGCGACGTCGCAAACTCGACGATGAGAATCGCGTTTTTGGCCGCGAGTCCAACCACCGTGATCAAGCCAACCTGGAAATACACATCGCTGGGTGATCCGCGCAGCCACACACCAAACAGTGCGCCAACAATTCCGAACGGAATGCCCAACAACACAGCAAACGGGATGCTCCAGCTTTCGTACTGCGCCGCCAACACGAGGAATACAAGAATCAGTCCCAGCACCAGCACGAGATTGCTGTTGCCTGCTGCCGCGCGTTCCTGAAATGACTGACCGCTGTAAGCGTATCCAATTCCCTGCGCCGCATATTTGTCAGCGACCACCTTTTCAACGGCATCCAACCCTTCGCCGGAACTCGAGCCCAGGGTCGCCGCGGCCGTTACGAGTGCTGAGGGGAACCCGTTGAAACGTGTGAGCAAACTTGGTGCGCCGCGCACATCCGTTTGCGTCAGTGCCGAGAGCGGAATCATCGCGCCGGTGTTGCTGCGCACGTAAAAGCGACCAATGTCATCGGGCGTCTGTCTGAATTTTGCCTGCGCCTCCGCCTGCACGCGGTACGGACGACCGTAGATGTTGAAGTCATTGATGTACAAGTTTGACAACATCGTTTGCAACGTGGAGAACACTTGCGCCGTACTCACGCCACGTGATTGTGCGGCCGCTTCATCAACCGTCACGAAAAGTTGCGGCACTTCGGCGCGAAACGACGTCGCAACATTCTGCAGCGACGGAATCTTCTTGGCGTCGGCGACAAATCCGTTTACTTCACGCGAAAACGCCAGTACGTCGTCGCCGGTGCGTTGCTGCAGGTTGAGTTCGAGACCGCTCGTGATGCCAAGTCCGGGAATTTCCGGCAGGTTGAATCCAAAGACCACCGCGTCCTTGATACCGCCCAATTTCTTGTTCAATCGACCAAGGATTGACTCCAGCGTTTCATCTTTTCCTCGGCGTTCATCCCACGGCTTGAGGGTGACAAACATCGTGGCCGTGTTGGTGAGATTCGATCCGGTGAGTATCGCAAACCCTTCCAGCGCCACGGTGGCTTTCACTGCGGGTTCCTGTTTCACCATCGCGTTCACCATTGTGACCACGTCTCCGGTGCGCTGCAGCGAAGCGGCATCCGGCAACTGAATGGAGACCGCGAAATAACCCTTGTCTTCGTTGGGGAGAAATCCGCCGGGCACGTGCTTGTACAACACACCAATCAACACGAGGATAATGACAAACCCGGCAACCCAGGTGCGCGGACTGTCGATGACGCCAGTGGCTCCCGCTACATAGCGGCGCGTCATGCGGCCAAACATGCGATCGAATGCCTGGAAGAAGCGGCCTTCCTCGTCGTAGGTCTTGTGTCGGAGCAACGTTGCGCACAACGCCGGGGTCAACGTGAGCGCCACGATACCGGAGATAACGACCGACAACACAATTGTTGCGGCGAATTGTTTGTACATGGAGCCAGTAATGCCGCCAACAAATGCAACCGGAATAAATACTGCACATAATACGAGCACGATCGCAACCAGTGCGCTTCCGACTTGTTTCATGGCGCGATTGGTGGCAACGCGCGGCGAGACCTTGTCCTGCTCCATGATACGTTCGACGTTTTCGATCACAACTATCGCATCGTCAACGACAATGCCGATGGCCAACACCAGACCAAAAAGCGTCAGCGTGTTGATCGTGAATCCAAGCGCCTGCAATCCAAGAAACGTCCCAATAATCGAGACGGGCACGGCGAGAACAGGAATGAGCGTCGCGCGCCAGCTCTTGAGGAACAGGAACACGACAAGTGTTACAAGCGCCATCGCCTCGAAGAGCGTTTTGACAACTTCCCTGATCGATTCCGTGATGAATGGTGTGGTATCGAACGGAATTTCGTAACGCACACCCACCGGAAAGGTTGGCGAGAGTTCTTTCATGCGCGCAACAATCGCATTCTTAACAGCGAGGTTGTTTGCACCCGGTCGGCCAAACACCAGGATATTCGCGGTGGGTTTGCCATTCACGCGCGCGCGCGCGTCGTACCCGCGTGATCCCATGGTGACCTCGGCGATGTCTTTGATGCGCACCAATGAGCCATCCGGGCGCGCCCGCACAATGATTTCACCAAATTCCGACGGTTGCGTGAGCCGACCCGTGGTAACGACCGGCAACGTGAGTTGCGTCCCCAACGGTGATGGTTCGCGCCCTAAACGACCGCCCGGTTTCGTGGCATTCTGCGCCGACACGGCCTGCTGTACATCCTCAACGGTGATGCCCAGCTGCGCCATCTTCTCGGGATTCATGCTGAGCAACATTGCGAAGTCGAGATTGCCGAACACCCGCGAATCGCCAACGCCGTTGATCCGCTTGATTTCGTTTTCGACGTAAATTTTTGCGTAGTTGCTGAGATAGGAGGCGTCGTAGCGCGGATCATCCGACGTGATTGCCACCAGCGCCAGAATATCGGAGTTCGCTTTGGTAATCGTGACCCCCGTTTGTCGCACGGCTGCGGGTAACTGCGGCGTGGCGACACCCACCGCGTTCTGCACGTCAACCGCG
>JBDUBA010000173.1:0-17323 GCA_040004335.1 Gemmatimonas sp. | reverse complement strand
TGTGCGAAGTTCTCTCGGGGGCCACGCGCCGAGCGCGCTTCCATAGACGTGCTCCCGGACGATCCCGAAGCCATGCCATCATTGTCGGCGCAAACGTATCAACCGGTCAACGCATTTTTTGAATCGACGGCGAACCTAACGCCAAGTGACAGGGCGAAGGCGTGTTTGACGGCGTTAACGATGGCGCGTACTGCCGGTGATTTGAAAGCAGCTGGATTCCTTGTCACAGGACTGGGTGCGAGCGCGCTTGGCAACAAGGCGGGCATGTTTGCGTACCGCAAAGCCACGACCACGAATTACACACTCACCGTTCGTACTGACGATGGCACCGGATCGGGATGGGCCGCCGCCGACAATCAGGATTTCTCGAAGCTCGAAACGACGCGTGTGGCCGAGCGTGCGACGGAGAAGGCGCGGCAATCGAAAACTCCGGTGGCGATTGAGCCGGGACGTTACACCGTTGTTCTTGAACCGCAGGCCGTCGGTGATCTGGTTCAGCTTATCTCGAACTACGTGGATGCGCGATCGAGCGACGAAGGACGAAGCCCGTTTTCGAAGCAAGGTGGTGGCAACAAGATCGGTGAAAAAATGCTCGATTCGCGCGTAACACTGTTGTCCGACCCGGCCGATCCGCAGCTGCTTGGTCAGCCATATGACGGCGAAGGAATGCCGGTTGGACGACAGGTATGGGTTGAGAACGGTGTGCTTAAACAGTTGTACTATTCGCGCTACTGGGGCAAGAAACAGGGCAAACCGGTCACGGCCAATCCCACCACGTTCAAGATGAACGGCGGCACGGAAAGTTTGGACGATCTCATTAAAGGCACAACGCGCGGCGTGTTGGTAACGCGTTTGTGGTATCTGCGCGAGGTCGATCCGCGCACCATTCTGTACACAGGACTTACGCGCGACGGCACATTCCTGATTGAAAACGGAAAAGTGACGAAGGCGCTCAAGAATTTCCGTTTCAACGAGTCGCCGCTGTTTATGCTCAACAATCTCGAAGCGCTTGGGCGCGCCGAACGGTTGGCAGGCACGGAGCAGGGCGGAGATGTGGTGATGCCGGCCATTCGCGTGAAGGACTTCAACTTCACGAGTTTGTCCGACGCCGTTTAATCGGTCGCTGCGTATTTGCTGTGTGACAATAGTTACGTAGGCTGCAGCCAAATTGGAGATGCGGGGTATGAGCAAAAATGCTTGTGCCCCGCTTTCGCGTTCGCGTTGAGCAACACGTGCTGGACGATTTGCAGAGTCGTCTGGCGCAGGTACGATTTGCGCGATTTACCAATAGCGGCGGCTGGAATTTCGGAACAAGTCCGGAGTTTCTGGAAGAATTGGTTTCGTATTGGCGGACCGAATTTAACTGGCATCAGGCAGAGGGCCGGCTGAACGCACTCAAGCAGTATACAGCGCGTGTGGGTGGTCACTCGATACACTTTGTGCACGAGCGGGGTGATGGGGCAAACGTCATGCCGTTGCTGCTGCTGCACGGATGGCCAGACTCGTTCTATCGCTTTCACAAGGTTATTCCGCCGCTCAGCGATCCGGTGTCACACGGTGGCAACGCGGTCGATTCATTCGATGTGGTCGTTCCATCGCTGCCCGGATTCGGTTTCACCGGTCGCATCACTTTCGACACCGATGTGCAACCACTCCGACACTCGGCACAGCTGTTATGGCAGTTGATGACCGAAACGCTTGGCTACCAAAAATTCGCGGTGGCTGGTGGCGATATTGGCCGATCAATCGCGCAGCTCATTGCGATTGAACATCCGGAGTCTGTGATTGCCGTGCACTTGACCGATTTGGGTTCGCGCGTGTCGACCATCGATTCGTCGCTGTTGACCAAAAGCGAACGCACATACCTGGCGTTGCTGCATAAGACTTCGGTGGAGGATGGTGCGTACCAGGCGGTGCAAAACACGAAACCACGAAGCCTGGCAGTTGCACTGAACGATTCACCGGCCGGACTCGCATCGTGGATTGTAGATCGTTTCCATTCGTGGTCGGACCACAACGGGAATATCTACAGTGTGTTTACCAAGGACGAACTGCTGACCAACATCATGTTGTACTGGATGACCGAAACGATTGCATCATCCATGCAGGTGTATTTTGGTGAAACAATAGCTTCGTCGTTCAAACGCGACGACTTTGTCGGGGTTCCGGTTGGTCTTGCACTGTTTCCGAAGGACATTGCCGGCATTCCGCCCCGACAATTGGCGGAGCGGTTCATGAATGTGCATCGGTGGACGGAGATGCCGCACGGCGGTCATTTCGCGGCGTGGGAAGTTCCAGAGCTCTTCGTGAATGACGTACGCGAATTCTTTCGCGAATGGCGAACCCCGACGTTGGCTAACGTGACCGATTCGAAACGCGAAACGTCAACGGAGCGCGCGCGCTGATGTCGCCCGAAACGTTTCAGCTGCGAGTCACGGACGAGACGCTGACCGATCTGCGTACGCGATTAGAACGCACGCGCTGGCCCAACTATGACGATGTGGAAAGTTGGGACGCCGGCACGAGTTCTAAATATCTCCGCGAGCTCGTCGAATATTGGCTGACCGCATTCGACTGGCGTGCGCAAGAAGCAAAAATCAATCAGTTGCCGCAGTTCACCGCGAAGGTGGACGGAATGGAAATTCACTTTGTTCGCGAGCGCGGGATCGGGTTCGACGCGATGCCCATCATCCTCACGCACGGTTATCCCGATTCGTTCCTGCGGTTTCAGAAACTCATCCCGCTGCTGACGAATCCAACCGCGCACGGCGGTGACGCCCGCGACGTTTTTGATGTGATTGTACCCAGCATGCCAGGTTATTCGTTCTCCGAAACACCCAAGGAACCGGACGGCATATTCAAGTTTGGGTCGCTCTGGCACAAGTTGATGACGGAACACCTCGGCTACGAACGTTACGCCGCGCATGGCGGCGATTGGGGAGCCACGATCACAGAGTTCCTCGCGCGTGATCATCGCGAGGCGGTGATTGGAATACATTTAACCGAAGTGCCATTCTTTCATGCCTTTCAGCCTCCGAACGATCTCACACTACGGGAAGCCAAGTTTCTCGACGACAGCGCGACATTGCAGCAACGCGAAGGCGCTTACGTTAAAATTCAGGGCACTCGGCCGCAAACGCTGGCTGATGGTTTGAACGACTCTCCGGTCGGACTGGCTTCCTGGCTCATCGAGAAATTTCAAACGTGGAGCGATTGCCACGGAAATATTGAAAGTCGATTCACGAAGGACGAGCTTATTACGAATGTCATGTTGTACTGGCTCACGGAAACGATTGGCGCGTCGTTCTTGCCGTATTATGACATGACACATGCGGGGGCTGCGCGCTGGATGAAAGAGAAAGCAAAAGAATGGTTGGGCGCATCGAACGTTCCAACGGCGTTCGCGCTTTTTCCGAAAGATCTCACACATCCACCCAGGCAATGGGCCGAGCGTTTTTTCAATGTCGAGCGATGGACGGAGATGCCGAGTGGGGGGCACTTCTCGGCGATGGAGGAACCGGAGTTGCTTGCGCAGGATATCCGGGAGTTCTATCGGCCCTTCCGCGTCATTCGAAGCGCCGCGTGAAAAACATGCCACGGTAATTGGGCGTGTAGATTTCGGCCACGAACGCTGAACCACGCACCTACTGCCAACGCCGTGACGCACTACGAACTCATGGGCGGAGACGAGGGAATTCGCCGCCTTGTTGACCGCTTTTACGATTTGATGGCGGTTTCTCCAGAGGCCGCCAACGTGCGGGCGCTGCACGCGAACAGCCTGAAGCAATCGCGCGAGAAGTTGTATCTGTATCTCACGGGATGGACCGGCGGACCGCCGGTATACGTGGAGAAGTACGGACATCCGCGCCTCCGCGCCCGGCATTTACCATTCGCGATCGGCGCGCGCGAACGCGATGAATGGTTGTGGTGCATGGACCAAGCCGTCGATGAGCAACCAATGCCCGATGACCTGCGTGTAGCGCTCAGGCAAAAGTTGCACGAGCTCGCCGATTTCATGCGCAACCAAAGCGAGTAACAATTAAGTTGACTTTGCAAAGCGACCGCAGTAAAAAATGGCCGTTTGAATTGTGCCTATATCACACATTGAAGTATCCCCCCAAATCGGAACGCAGTGGGAGGGCAGGCGTACCACAACGACACATGCATCTTCGCACCTCACTTTCGCTCGCCGGCCTCCTGCTTGGCGCATCAATCGCGCCTGTTCACGCGCAAACGACTCGCGCACCCGAACGTGGGGCGAAAACGGAAGCGGAGCGCCTCAAAGCGGAAATACGCGACGAGCAGCGACGCGACGCCGAACGGCGTCCCGAAGTAAGAGAACTGAAGTTGGTGGGAGTAAAATCGCTGGACGCCGGTGAACTCAGAAAGGCGCTTGCGACGCAGGAATCAAGTTGCAAGGCACTGCTCTACAAGCCGATCTGCCGGGTAGGTGTTACGTCGCCGTTTTTCTTTGAGCATCGCTATCTCGATCATGCCGAGTTTCAGCGTGATGTGATTCGGTTGCTGGTGTTCTATTTTCGGCGCGGGTATCGTGATGCGCGTGTTGACACGTCGATTGTAAGCATTGCCGATCGGAAGGTTCGCATAACCATGACAGTGACCGAAGGGTTGCCAACCGTGGTGGACAGTGTCACGGTGGCCGGAATTGACCGCGCTCTGGCCCCGCGCGACACTATTCGAGAAGTGCGGCCCGAGGTTGGCCAGCCGCTCAACATGCTGGCACTCGACTCCAGCGTGACACGCTTACGCGAGCGAATTTGGGAACGTGGATACGTTGACGCGGTGCTCAAGCTGACAACCACCGTCAACGACACCACGCGCAAAGGCAGTATTGACATTAACGTTGATCCCAAGCGCCGCGTCACGATTGGTGATATTACCATCGAGGGAAATTCGCGCATCAGCGAAAAGACCATTCGCAATTCTTTGACGATTGAGAAGGGCGACATTTTCCGAATCTCGCGCATCTCAAACAGTCAACGTGCGCTGTATGAAAGCGCGCTGTTTCGGAAAGCCGTCATCGATACCGCGGCGCGCGATTCGTCGGCAGCGCCAGATAGTGTGAAAGGGTTGGTCGTGCAAGTGGTTGAAGGTCCGCAACGCGAAGCGCGATCGAGTTTCGGGTTTACGACAGCCGATTTCTTCCAGGTGGAAGGTGCGTTTACGCATAACTACCTGTTGAATCGTCCGCTGCGCCTGGAAGCCGGAGTTGCGGTAGGAAATCTGTTCGCGCAGCAGCTCACGAAGAGCGACGTATTTGTTGACATCTCCGACATCGTCAAAGACAACGATCTCGGCCGATATTATGCGCCAACGTATCAGGCAAGTGTTGACCTCACGCAACGTTGGTTTGGTTCGCCTCGCAACACGGTTGGCGCGGGGCTGTTTGTGCATCGTCGCAGTTTGCCCGGTGTGCTGGTTGATCGCGGGTACGGTGCCAACGCGACGTTTACGCGATTGCTGGCAACGCGCGTACCGCTCAGTGTGCGCTATCAGTTCGAGGAGACAAACGTTGAAGCCGGTGACGTGTATTTCTGCGTCAATTACGGCGTGTGCGACAAATCCACAATTGACGCACTACGCGGCAACCAGCGACTGTCACCGTTGTCGTTCACCCTTTCCATTGATCGCACGGATATTCCATTTTCGCCAACCCGCGGTATTCTCGCGCGTGCCGAGGTGGAACACGCATCGAAGTACACGGCGTCAGATTTCCGATACAATCGCGCGATGGCCGAGGCGGCGGTGTATCGCAAAATTGGGTTTCGTGGGTCTGTTGTTGCGGCGCATTTGAAAGCCGGTTGGGTTGATCCGCTGGCCAGTACAGCCATTGCTGTCGATGATGGAGGGCTGGTTGACGACAACGTGAAAATTCTGCATCCGCGCAAACGTTTCTACGCAGGTGGTTCGCAGAGTGTGCGCGGGTTTGGAGAAAATCAGTTGGGGCCACGCGTGCTGACGATCGCTGCTGCGACACTTGATAGCGCCAAAGTTTTCGGCAAGGACTCGGTGCGTATTCCGTGCGTCGCTACGGCGCCGTCACCGGAATGTCTTGCTTCACTCAAGGACGGCGATTTTCAAACGCGACCATTGGGCGGCACCACGTTGCTTGAGGGTGGCGTTGAAGTGCGTATTCCGCTCGTGCGATCGTTTGTTGGTGCGCTCTTCATTGACGGTGCCGTGTTGGGGAACGGCTCGGTTACCACAATCACCAAAGGCAAAGCGGCGTTCACGCCTGGTTTTGGGATTCGCTACAAATCGCCGGTGGGTCCAATTCGTGTTGACCTTGGCATCCGTCCAACGCTCAAGGCGCCGCTGCCTGTCATCACCGAAGTTGTGGACGTCGCGGGAGTGCGGCATCTGGTTGATCTTACCGGCGGCAAGGGATGTACGTCGGCGATGTCGGCAGGCTGTCGGTTGTACCCAGGGCCGCTTGCGAAGCAGAGTTTTGTCAATCGGCTAACCAATCGCTTAACGTTGCACCTGTCAATTGGCGAGGCGTACTGATGAAACGCCTTCTGAAGATTGTCGCGGGTGTTTTAGTTGTTCTCGTCGTGTTCGTGGTTGCCGCCGCATACACGGTGACCAGTACGGATTGGGGGCGCGAACAAGTTCGCACACGTGTTGTGTCCGCAATAAACGGCGTTGCTCACGGCGTTGTTAAAATCGGTCGCATTGATGGTGACTTGCTGCACGGTATTGTGCTGCACGACGTTTCCATTACCGACAGCACTGGCAATCCCTTCGTCAAGGTAAGCGAACTACACTCGGCCTACTCAGTCCTGCCGTTTCTGTCGCGTAAGATCGAACTGTCCAACGTACGTTTTGTGGAGCCGGAAATTGTGTTGGACCGGCGGCAAGGCGAAGCGTGGAATTACGACAAGATTTTTCCGATCGATTCGCTCGCGCCGAAATCGGTTAAAACCAGCATTCAATTTGGTGATTGGTTGGTGTTCAAGGATGTCCGGATCGAACGCGGGCATCTCACGGTGCGGTTGCCCTGGTCGCCACCGGCTGCGTTGAAACCCGTCGCACGCGATAGTGCAATCAGGGTCGCACTGGACAGCAGCAATCGCAGCATGATTGTGCGCGTGGCCGGGGGATTCCAGCGCGTGCAGGAGTACCGCGCAATCGATGCAAAGTTGCCGTTGGTGCGCATTGCACATCCCGACTACAAGACGCGCTTTTTTGAAGTGGACAGCCTGCGTTCGACTGTGCTGGCGTTCGCGCCTCCCGCGGCCGAAGTAAAGCAGCTTAAGGGAAAGTTTGAACTGAATTCCGATTCGGTGTGGTTTGCCGTTCCCGAGTTGCAATTGCCTGCGTCGCAATTGGTGCTTTCTGGTCGTTATACGATTGACAATGGTGACATGGCGTTGCACGCCGTTGCCAAACCCGTCGCCTTGGCCGATGCGCGGTTCCTGTATCCAGCGTTGCCCACTGATGGCAGTGCAACGATGGATCTTGCTCTTAAATGGATTGGCCCCAAGCAACAATACCTGGTGCGCGACCTCGATCTCAAATCGGGCACAGCAATCGCCAAGGGCGAAGTTGGTATCACCGTGAGCGACACGCTCGAGCTGCATCAAACCAACGTGACGTTTGCGGGTGTTGATACGCGCTTGGTCGAACAGATCGTGCCGGCCCTGGACATTCCCCGTCGAGGCACGCTGAGCGGTCGAGTAAAAATTGACGGTGCGTTGACCGGCATGCAGGTGGATGGCGATGTCACCTTCAACGATCGTCGCTCGGGCGCGAGTCGCGTGATGGCCGTTGGAGAAATAGGTACCGACAACGGCGTGGTGCGCACCCGCAATTTACGAGTCACGCTGACGCCGGTGCAGGTTGATCTCATTCGTGTCGCTGTTGAAGATTTTCCCATCGACGGCACGATTAGCGGAACGGCAACGTTGAATGGTGCGACAAATACGCGATTGACCGCCACAACATTCGATCTTACTCACGTCAATGAAGGCGAACTTTCGCACTTCACTGGCACCGGCGCAATTCGAATGGGCGAGGTGCCCTATCTGTTTCTCGACGCGAACGCGGCAACACTCTCGCTGGTCACGGTAGGGAAGTTTGCGCCCGCCGCAGGGCTGCGCGGAACGGTGACCGGTCCGGTCAAGTTGGACGGAACCCTGAGTGATCTGTCTGTGAATTCACTGCTCCGCAGCGCTGATGGCGGGACAATTGCGGCAGTTGGCAGGTTGGACGTCAAGAGCAAAGAGATTGGTTACAGTCTCGACTTAACCACGGTGCTTTTCAACGCCAACCTTCTCACCGACAAAGCGCCCCAGATGTCGCTAAGCGCGATACTTTCGGCACGAGGACGGGGTTTTGAGCCGTCCACCATGCAGGGAGACTTCGACGCTTCGGTGAGCACATCAACCATCGATACACTCGCCGTCGATTCGTCGCGCATTCGACTGCGTATCGCATCAGGCATTGCGAGCGTCGACACTTTTGCCGTACGCGTTCCCGGCGCGAGTGCTGATGTTGCGGGAATGTTTGGCTTGGCGGATAATTTTTCGGGTGCACTGACTTACCGCGTGCAAATTGATTCCGTTGGAAAGCTCGCGCGGTATTTGCCATTTGATACGTCAATCGTTGCACCGCGTCCCGGTCCGGTTGCGGAACGGCTCGCACTTGCTCGCGCTGATTCCATGCGGGTCGCGCAGCGGTTGGCCGTGGCGCGCGCAGCCGGCGTGATCCCGCAGGCAACGCCAGTGGTTGTTGACACGCCACCGTCGCTGCGTCGCGATTCGTTGGCGGGTTCTGGACTACTGCAGGGCACGCTGAAAGGCAGCATTAAGTCGTTCGATCTTGAGGGCACACTCAAGGCCGCGGGCATCGTTGCGCTTGGCAACACGGTGCAGAAAGTGCAGGCGCAATACAAGTGGACCAGTGCGTTAACTGACAACGCGTTGATCGACCTGACGGCATCCGTCGATTCCGTTAACGCCGCCGGATTTCAGTTGGACAGCGTCAACATCAAAGGCACTTATAAAAAACCGGGTGGAGACGCACGCGTGAGCGTGTTTCAGAATTCCGCGCGCGACTACGCGATAAACGCCAGGTATGCGGTCAATGCTGATCGCAACGAAGTGCGTTTTGACGATTTACGCCTGCGTTTTGACACCACGCAATGGGTATCCACACATCCCGGTGCCGTGTTTTGGGGGCGGCCGGGCGTTGAAATTGAATCGTTGGAACTGGCGAATGGCAAAGGTGGTCGCATCTTTGCCGATGGAAAATTGCCGAGTGAGGATGCGGGCAATCTTGCGTTGAAGATCGATAATTTTGAGGTTGCCGATTTAATGGGACTGCTGCAAAGCGATCTTGCCGTGCGCGGAATGTTTTCCACTGATACCAGGATTACCGGGTCGGGAAACGCTCCAATCATCGCTGGCAGCGCAAGCGTGATCAACGCGATGTACGACAGCACTGCGGTTCCAGACGTACGCACTACGTTCAACTACGACCAGAAAAAGTTGGTGGCGCAAGCCGATGCGACGTATGATGGACGATCCATCGCGACCGCGAAGGGAACTGTTCCCATTAACCTGGCCACGACTGGCGTGACAGGGTCGCGTTTGCTCGACGAATCGTCCAGCATTGACATTAAGGCGGATAGTTTGCCGCTCGATCTTGCCTCGCGCTTCATCGCGACCATCAGCGAAGTTCGCGGGTATGCCGTTGGCTCGGCGCAGGTGCGCGGTACACTCAAGGAACCGAAAATCACCGGTGACATGACAGTTGGAAACGCTGAGATGCGTCTCAATGATCTCGGCGTGAAACTGGTCGCGATGAATGGCGCCGTGCACGTGAAAGGTGATTCCGTCGTGATCGATTCGCTGGTGGCTTCGAGCATGGGCCGCATTGCTATTACGGGTGGAATGGGAATCGCGAAAATTGCCGAGCCCAGTTTCGATCTGCACGTGACCGCCGATCGTGCGCGTGTGTTGAACAACGAGCAAGGGAAGGTGCGCGCCGACGCCGACATTACCGTCAAGGGACCGTACGACGGCGTGGTGGTTGGTGGTACGGCACGCATTCGCGAGGGTGTGCTACAAATTCCCAAGGCCGATACGCGCGAGCAAATCAGCGCGGGTGATCCCGCCGTGTTTGCGGTGATTGATACTGCGAGCTCTGGCTTCGACGACATCATTGGCCGACCATCGCCGCTGGTGAACAACCTCAAAATGGATATCAGTCTCACGGTCGATCGCGACACGTGGGTGCGTTCACCCGAAGCGAACGTTGAGATTTTCAGCGACGGCGATTTGCGCATCAATATTGATCGCAGGCGCGGCGCGCTCACGCTTGATGGCATTGTGAGCACCGATCGCGGCGAATACGAATTCTTGAGCAAACGTTTCCAACTGAAGAGTGGCGCTGCGACCTTTATTGGCACGCAGCAGATCAATCCGTTGTTGCAGTTCACGGGTGAATACGAGATCAAGCAGGCGGGCCAACAGGCAATCAAGATCAAAATTCTGATTGGCGGAACACTCTTGCGGCCGCGCCTGACCCTTGCCAGCGACGCGCAGCCGCCCATTTCACAGAGCGACCTGCTGAGTTATCTCGCGTTTGGCAGTGAGAGTGGTTCGCTGCTGCAATTTGGTGGATCGAGCGTATCGGGCGGGACGGCGGGCGGCGGCCTGGTGGGCACCAGTGCGGCGCTTGCCAGCAAACAATTGGTTGGCGTCGCGTTGGGTGTTGGTATGAACGAGCTTGAAGCACAGGGATCGCGCACCTTTGGTGCTGACGTTTTCAATATTACGCCGGCCAGCGTGCCGCCGGAATTTGCGGCGGGGAATTTTGGCGGATTTTCCACCTATCTCAAGAGTACGCAAATTGAATTCGGTAAATATTACTCCACGCAAACATTTGTTGGACTCAATCTGCAAGCGACCACGGCGCCCGGTTTCCGCATTGAACATCGGTTTGGGAATCGCGGTTTGAGTTTGGAATCGACGTTGCAACCGCGGTTCTTTCTGCCCGATCCATCACTCGCGCCGCAGGAGCTCAAGAAAGCGAATGCGTTTGGATTGTTTCTTGTGCGGCGGTGGAAGTTCTGAAGTTGGCGCCGCAGGAGCTCAAGAAAGCGGACGCGTTGGGATGGTTTCTTGTGCGAATGTACGACGCATACTCGCGCGCTTCATCGGCGCTTACCGTGTCGTCCTTTTCGCCAACGGCGATACAAACGTGTGCCTCGACCCGTGCAAGCGACTCTTTCGTGAGCAGCGGTCGCTCGCCCAACTCCGCCAACAGCGCGGCGGTTCGTTCCAGCACCTGTTCCCAACCGCCAGCACCGGCATGACGTTCCTCCAACGTTCGAGCGAACTTCGGAATTTTCTCCGCAATCGTTTTCGCATCGAGTCGACTGCATTCGCGTAGCGCCAGTGCCGGTGTCCAAGCGAATTTGGTGCCGAGTGTGACGATGGCGGAAAGAGTGCCGGGATGTTGGGCTTCGAGTGAGAGCGCAGCGTACCCACCCATGGAATAACCAAACACGAGCGGGGCAGTGCCGCCAAATTGGCGAATCGTCGTTACTGCGTCGCGTAGTTGCTGCACGAACGCCAACATGCTGAATTCTTCCGAACGCACTCCGGTGAATCCATGGCCATGCAACTCAACGTTGCTCACAGCGGCAATTGATCCGAGCGCACGAGCGAGCGGCTCCATTTGCGCTGCCGATCCCAACGCGCCATGTACTACGAGAACATGTTGCTTTTCGATCACAATCGAGAGTGGCTCGGTTTGGTCGCCGATCCCAACGCGCCATGACCTACGAAAACATCTGGCTTTTGCATCACGATCGCTAATGGCTCAGTTGGGCGGCCGTGCGGCTGGAGGCGCTGTCCGCGGAATTTTCTCGTTCCGCATAGCCGCATGATAGGCAAACGTTGCCAGCACGATTGCGCTTTGTTTAAGCCCCGCTTCACTCACGCGTTCGGCGAAATCGGTGTTGGTATGATGTTCGCGCACGTCGTAGGTGTCGTACTCTTTGATGGCAGTGAAACCCGGCAATCCCAGTTTGGTGAAGCTCAAGTGGTCGGTGTTGCTGATTGGTCCAATAACATTCTTGACGATGCCCTGCGCTTTTAACGGTTCCAGCCACGCATCAAAAATTGCTTTCGCGGCTTCGTTGTTTTCCATGTACCAACCGTACGTCGGGCCAGTGCCCGGATCGTCGTTGAGGTACACTGACAAGTTGTCCGCATTGGTTTTGTTGGCTGGGCCAGTGTATTTCGCGGCAGCGTACGCGGCCGATCCAAGCAACCCTTCTTCTTCGCCGCTCCAGATAGCGACACGAATGGTGCGACGTGGCTTGACGCCAATTGCCTGCAAAATGCGCATGGCTTCCATTGCCGCCGAAACCGCATCGGCATTGTCTGTTGCGCCTGTTGCCGAATGCCACGAATCCAGGTGTGCGCCAATCAACACAACTTCTCTTCCGATGACCGGATCGGTGCCCGGAATTTCCGCGATGATGTTGTAACTGTTGGTGTCTGCGCTGCTGAATTGCGTCTTGAGTGCGAGACGCAACTGCACCGGAAGCCCACCCAAAATGGCATTCACCATCATGTTGTACTGCTCGGCCACAACAATCACGCTGGGTGTGGCATCGGGTGAGGTTGTACGTTGTCCGCCCTGCACAAAAATTGTTCCGTGTTCGCCTTGACTTGCCCGCAACACCGCGGCCGCACCGAACTTGCGAAGTATCGGTTCCATCGTGCGAAGCGGCGTGGTGTATTCGCTACGTTCGGCCGGTGGCGCACCACTACGAACTGCATCGGCGTTTTGCGCTGGCTGCAAACGATCCTTGCGAATAAATGCGAGCTGCGGTTTTTGCGCGAGTACAATTGCACCACGCAACTTCTCACCCATCGCTTCAATTTCTGCTGCGGTTTTGTCACCCAGGTAGATCGCTGGCGCTGTGATTGTTCCTTTTGTGCTGGGTGTCCACGCTTCGGGAAATCCGGTCAGCGGGAAGTAGCGCGGCGCAGTCATCTCGAGAGTGAATTGCTCCAATTCCCACCCGCGTCCAAACGGAAATGCTTCGAGGTGCGCGTCCTTCATGCCCCACTCCGCCAATTTCGTGCGCGCGTAGTCGGCCGATTGCTTGTGTGCTTTCGAGCCCGCCAGTCGGCCGCCGATGATGTTTACGAAGTAGTTAAACGTCTCACCAACCCTTGAATGATCGTTGGCCTCGGCGGTGATGCGGGCGATCATCGCACGATCAACTGGTTCCTGTGCCGTGGCCAATCTGGTGGCCGTGCCGATCATCAGCAGGGAAAGGACCGCGTGCGACAGGATGCGCGAGAGTTTGAGCATAGGCCGGGACGGGAGAATTTCAGGTGGAACGGGTTTGCGGAATTCCGGGAGGCTACGCCGACAAAATACAGCAATGCGGCTATACTGCACCATGCTTTTATACGCCCTTCTGCTGCTCATTCCCATTTCGCTGGCGCTGGAGTATGTCGTCCACGCCCCGGCCATCTGGGTTTTTGGCGTCTCGCTGCTGGCCATCATTCCGTTGGCGGAGTTTATCCGCCGCGCGACTGAGAATTTGTCGCGTGTGGCTGGTTCGGCTATCGGCGGGTTGCTCAACATCACGTTTGGCAATATTGCCGAATTGATCATCGCGTTGTTCGTGTTGCGTGCCGGACAACAGGACGTTGTTAAAGCGCAAATCACGGGTTCAATTCTGGGCAACAGTTTGCTTGGGCTCGGACTCGCAATTGTTATTGGCAGTTGGGGGCGTGAGCGACAGGTGTTCACGCGCGAGCGAGCAGGTTTGCTTGGCAGTTTGCTCATCATGTCCGTGATTGGGTTGCTGGTTCCGGCAATTTTCGATTACACCGAGCGCGGCGTGTATGCGCAGGTCGATCCGAGAGGTCTCGACGAGAGAGTCAGTCTCGCGGCATCAATTGTGCTGATCATTGTGTATCTCGCGAATCTTGCCTACTCGATGGTGACACATCGTGATGTGTTCGCCATTCACGAACCAGAGGCGGAACGCGGTGCAGCGCCTCCATGGCCGTGGATGAAGTCAGTTGGTGTACTCGTGTTGGCAACTGCGGTCATTGCCTGGGAAGCCGAACTCATTTCGGGTGCGCTCGAGCAAACGGCCGTCACCCTTGGCCTCTCTTCGTTCTTTCTGGGCATTACCGTCCTCGCGATCATCGGCAACATTGCCGAGTATATCTCGGCGGTGTATTTCGCGCGGAAGGATCAGATGGGGTTGGTGATGACAATTACCGTCGGATCGACAGTGCAGGTCGCGCTGTTTGTCGCGCCGGTGCTGGTTATTGTGTCGCACTTCATGGGTAAACCCATGGATCTTGTGTTCCGGAATCCGTTGGAGCTTATCGCGGTTGCGGCGTGTGCGTTCACCGTCAATGCCGTGGCACAGGATGGCGAAACAACGTGGTTTGAAGGAGTACTGTTGCTCGCGGTTTACGCCATTCTCGGGATCGCGTTTTTCTTCGTGGGTACGTAAGATCATACCGTGGGTGTTCAGTAGTGGATTTTCTGTGGTGGCCATTCTGCAGGAGCCGTTCTGCAGTCGCTGTTGTGTAGTAACGGTTATGTAGGGCTGTTCAGCAGTTGCTGTCCCGCAAGCCGTCCAGTAGTAGCTGTTTCTCTTGTTCGCTGCTTCGCACCGCTCACAGGTTCCGCCGTAGTTGCTGTTCGCTCGACTTCTCACCGCATCGCTCACCGGTTCCGAGACATGACCACCACCCGTCGCGACTTTCTTCAGCGTTCTGTCACGGCCTCTGCTGCCGCGGCTTTGTCTGCGGGCCCGCTTGCTGCCAGCGCCTCCGCCGCAGAACGGATGGCGCGCGAAGATGATGCCGCCAACGCCGCCGTTGACACGCCCGCAACCATCAAGGCGTTTGAACGGCGAATGTTTCGCGCGAAACCTGTCGCGTTAAGCAAGGTGCGAGTCACGGGTGGACCGCTGCAGCACGCGCAGGAAATCACCGGCAAGTATTTGTTGTCGCTCAATCCCGATCGCATGATGGCGTATTACCGCATGCGTGCCGGACTATCCAAAAAGGCAGAGCCCTACACCGGATGGGATGGTGCCGGTAAGAATCTCACGGGACATATAGCCGGACATCATTTGTCGGGTGTGAGTTACATGTACGCGGCCACTGGCGATGTGAAATTCAAAGAACGCGCCGACTACCTTGTGCGTGAGTTGAAAGAAGTGCAGGACAAACACGGCGACGGATATTTGAGTGCGCTGGAAAACGGGCGCGAAAAATTTGCGGAAGTTTCCAAGGGTGATATTCGGTCGGGCGGTTTCGATCTCAACGGCTTGTGGTCACCGTGGTACGTGTTGCACAAAACTTTTGCCGGCCTGCGCGATTCGTATCGTTTGACTGGCAATCCAGTCGCGCTTACGCTCGGAACGAAATTTGCCGGTTGGGCCGAGCGGGCAATGGCGCCGTTGGATGAAGATCAGTGGGCGCGCATGCTCAACACCGAACACGGTGGCATGAACGAAGTGTTGGCCGACTTGTATGCCGATACGGGTGACAAACGCTGGCTCACCCTGTCGTACAAGTTCGAGCACAAAGATTTTACCGATGCGCTCAAGCGCCATCAGGACAATCTCTCGGGGAAACACGGTAACTGTCAGATTCCAAAAATCATGGGATCGGCGAAACGTTATGGTTACACTGCCGACACGTCGGACATCGTGGCCGCCGCATTTTTCTTTGATCGCGTTGCACAGCACCATAGCTATTCAACCGGCGGTCATGGTCTGTCTGAATATTTTGGTGCACCCGATCAACTGAGTGCACGTGTTGACGGCCGCACCGCAGAAACTTGCAACGTGTACAACATGCTCAAATTGTCTCGGCGCCTGTTTTCGTATTCGCCCGATCCACACTATGCGGATTTCAACGAGCGCGCCTTGTTCAATCACATTCTGGCGTCAATCGACCCGGAAGATGCGCGCACCAGCTACATGGTGCCCGTTGGCCGCGGGGTAACGCAAGAATATCAGGACATGCAGCGTAGCTTCACTTGCTGCGTTGGTTCGGGCATGGAAAGCCACGCGTTGCACGGCGATGGTGTGTATTACGAATCGGATGACAAGCTGTGGGTAAATTTGTTCGTGCCAAGCACGGTGCAATTCACGATGGGAGGCGTCAAACTCACGCAGGAAACGTCATTTCCTGACGGCGATCAGGCGAAACTTTCGCTGGCGATGGCGGCACCAAAAACCTTCACGTTGGCGGTGCGTCGTCCCGTGTGGGCTGGTGATGCGTTCAAAATTTCCGTGAACGGAACTGCTGTCCCGCAACCAGAACTCACGGCGCTGTACAACGCCGCCGCGGGCGGTCGCAATGGGGCACCAGGAAACGAAGCGGCCAACGCGCAACCAAGTTCGTACGTGGAAATCAAACGTTTGTGGAAGACGGGCGATGTTGTCGAATTATCCATTCCAAAAACGGTGTCGCTTGAACCAACGGCCGACAACAAACAGGTTGCGTCCGTGATGTGGGGTCCGCTTGTTCTGGCCGGCGACCTTGGCCCGGGTCGTGGCGAACGCGGCGCTGGTGGTGGTGCTCCAACTCCACGTCCGCAAATTCCGGTGCTTGTTGCCGCCGATCGGCCAATTGCCGAGTGGGTGAAACCCGATCCTGCACGTGCTGGAAATTTCAGTGCACATCAAGTTGCCCGCTTTGATGCGCAGCAGGGTGTTTCTGCCGATGTGTCGCTCACGCCGTTTTATCGCACGCATCGTCGTACGTACAGCGTGTATTTCGATGTGCTCACACCCAAAGATTTCGCCGAACGCGGCGCGTCAATGGCGGCCGAACGTGCGCGCGTGGCGAAGATGGAAGCGTCAACCGTTGCGCTTGTGCAACCCGGTGAAATGCAGCCGGAGCGCGATTACAACTACGTGAGCGAACCGGCCGACCGTCCAACCGTGCGCACCAACGGACGTGCGAATCGCGGCGGGGCCGGTTGGTTCTCGTTTGACATTCCGGTCGATCCATCTGCGCCCATGATGTTGGCCGTGACGTATATGAACGAACTCGGCCTGAGTGCCGCCAACGGTGACTTCGAAATTCTCGTGGACGGTACGAGCATCGCGAAGTTCGTGCCGAATCCGAAGCCCGGAAGTTTCTACGACGCGCAGTATTCAGTTCCCGCATCGCTGGTTGCCGGAAAGACAAAGGTCACGGTCAAATTTCAAGCGTCGGTGCGCGGGCGAATTGCACCGGTGTTTGGTGTGCGCATGTATCGCGCGAATTGACTCGAGCGAATT
>JBDUBA010000299.1:0-5107 GCA_040004335.1 Gemmatimonas sp. | reverse complement strand
GTGTTGAGCCCGACGAAATGCACGCCGCCATACGTGAACGAGTAGTAATCGGGACCGAGGTAATGATGATACATCTTCCGGCCAAAGAGCGGATTCGAAGCTTCGACGTGCGACAGGTTCTGTTCGATGCCAAAGTTTTCATGGTTGCCAGGAACGGTGAACGCCGGCGTTGTGAAGCGGCCGAGTTCCTGCATGAAAAGGTTGTAGTACGATGTTGCTTCGGCTTCGGACACACGGAGCGCGTCTTTTACGAGATCTCCGGCAATGAGCACAAACGCGGGTTGTAGGGAGTCGACGAGCGTTCGCAATCGCTGCGTGCGGTTGAAGGACGCCGGCGAGATGTGTGTGTCAGAGGCGTGCGCAAACGTGAACACGTCCTGGGCACGCGCAGGCGTGAGTGCAAAATCCACTCGTGGTGGTGAGTCGGTTACGCTTCGCCAAAAACGCCCGACAGTTTGATAGTTATCCGGCGTGGAGACAAACACGATGTCGTTTGGTCCGCGCTCGATGCGAAATTCGCCCGCGGAATCGGTCGCGACGACAGCGTCCTGATTTGATACGCTGACGTTGGCCAACCCACGTTCGCCCGGGTCACGCCGGCCGTTGTGATTCTGATCGACAAACACTGAACCTTGGACGGGCGCTTTCTGCGCGCAAAGCGGCGCAGACAGCATGATTGACAACGGAAGGGCGAAACAAATTGTGGCGAGACGCATCGCGTGTACTCGATTGGATGATGGCGGAGCAGTTCGTTGCAGCCGATGCCCGCTGGCAAGCGCGCGACGGAAAATCGCGATTCGCTCCATCCGGCGCCAGCTTCGATCACGAACGCCGGTGGTGGTACTGTTGTGGGGAGAAGAGTCGCGAAGTGGCCCTGAAAGCACGCGCAGCGCTGCCCGATTGATCGTGCTCCACTACCACAATCCTCACGGTTGCGTCCTGACAAACTTGAGTCCAAGGACGCGATCGCCCGACAAACGAAACGCATTGATCTCGCCACTCGATTTGCGCCCAAACTTCAACACACTCGTCGCTAGTCCATCGTCGAATTGATCGGTCACCAAAAATACGTCACGCTCGATCGACGCGACTGCACGCGACGGGAATCGCTCCCTCGATAACATGAGCGAATCGCGCACCACGCGAAACGTCCACACCACATCAAGTTCAGTACTCTGGTACGTGCCCTGGAACTGCGCGAGATACGACGCCGTCGGCAAGAACGGCGGCGCTGTGTCACGCACGAACTCCCCATTGTAGCCCGGGCGTGTCACAGCCAGATGCATGGCGGCACTGGGCGTTGACGAGGTGAACGTGAACGTGAACGGGCTTTCGCGAAATCGTCCGTCGCCAAGCGCAACGGTAGGATGCGGTACACTGTCGTACACTTCCGCCAGCTCGCCTTTGTGAACCACGAACTCAACGCGTTCGTCTGGCTCAGTGACGCTACGATACACCCCCGCATATCGCGCCAGCTCCGATTCGGAAAGTTTGACGGACGGCTTTGCGAGAGTGTCCGCGACAGCTGCTGCGAGCGGCGCGAGTGCGCGTTCGAGATACAGGTCTGATACCTGATAGGCGAGCGCACTGGACGTCACCGCGCCCTGGTAAAGATTGCACAACACAGCGGTCGTGAATTGTTGATCCGGGAATCTGAGCAGGATGTAGTCTCCACCACCCGAGCCGCCGTGCGATATGGTGCGGAGGCCGCGATACTCTCCAATGCGAAGTCCCGATGCATACTCTGCGCTGTCGCCTGAATTCAACGCGGCACGGGCCGTGAGCATGGACGTGATTCCTCGTCCGCCAACACGCTCATCGTAGAAATTTGCGTCCCATTTTGCGAGATCTTCCACTGTTGTAACGATATTGCTGGAACCGACCGCGTATGCGAATTCCCACACTTTTGTTTTACGAAATCCACCAGCATTGCGCGGCGAGTAGTGCTCGGCGCGACCGGGCACGATCATGTAACCATCATCGCGAACAAGGCTATGCGTCATGCCGAGTGGAATGAAAACTTCCTGTGACATGAACTCCGCCCACTTGCGGCCATCAACGCGCTCCACCAACATCGCAAGAATTACGTAGTTGGTCGCGCTGTACAAATGACGATCGCCGGGTGGGAAACTCAGCTCACGCTGTCGCAGCAAATACGCTATCACCTCGGCGCGCGTAAGTGGATGGTCGCGATTCCAGCCGGTCAGCATCAATGCTTCTTCGTACGCACGCAATCCACTCGTCTGATGAATCAACTGGCGAATGGTGACGGGCGTACCGAAATCGGGCAATTCGGTGAGATATTTCCGAATGTTGTCGTCAAGTGAGATCTTGCCACGTCGCGCGAGCAGCGTGACCGCAAACGCCGTGAATTGCTTTGAAACGGAAGCGACATCGAATCTGGTCGACGCGGTGATCGGAACCGCGTATTCCAGATTCGCCATGCCGTATCCTTTCGCAAACACGAGTTTCCCCGCGCGATACACACCAAGGGCGCAACCCGGTGAATCGCTCCGATTGACTTTGGCGAATATTGAATCGATACGCGCGGAGGAAGGTGCGCTTATGAGACTGTCCGAGTTGTTCGCCGTCTTCGCAGGATCGTTCGGCGAACACCCTGCGAAAGTCAGGACCCCGGGCGTGAGGATTGCCAGCAATGTCCCTTTGAAAACACGACGTCTGCTCTTCACGGGGATGCTCCTGATGTTGACAACGGATTTCGATGTCCTGGGGCACTGCTACCTGGCCACACTTCTTCGATTCGGAAAAGTACCTCACACCAGCAGCACGCGCCGAAGCTTCCTCCCTCGGCGACCGCCGCTTATTGCCCCCGCGCAGAACGCACACAAGTTTACCGAGCCCTCGCCCGTACGGAGAACGTTATGAGTGACACGCCTCAAGACGACGCCCAGCTCCCGATTGACCGCCGAAAGTTCATCAGAGTCGGAGGCCTCGGCGCCGCCGCACTCGCGGCCGGTTGCGTAAAGGCTGCGCCAGAGACAGCGCCCACGGGCGGCTCCAGCGGACAGTCGCCTTCTGCTCCGGTGCCGACGGCCCAAGCACAACCTGCAACCGCACGACCCGGTTCGTTGCAGCCGGGACAACCGCGGCCCGTGCGCGCGGCCGGCCCTGGGTTCCAGCGGAATTACGATCCCGTTCCCGTATCCGAACCGGCGATGAACTTCGCCGTATTCACCGACACGCACGTCGGTCAGGCTACGCGGTCTCCCACGTGGGATTTCGCGAAACACCTCGACCTGTTGGCCGACGACGTCATGGACAGCGCACTTCCGTGCGAGTTCGTCGTACATCTCGGTGATGGCGCGCTCAACAGCACCGCATTCGTGAATGGCGTCGGGCTGCCCGACAATCTCAAATCCAATTACAGGAATAATCTCAAGGACTTCCTGATCAGTCACGTGAATGTGCCGTTTCACTATGTCGGCGGCAACATCGACCTCACGGATTACGGCCACAATCCTGGATTGCCCGGGCACGAAAACGATCCGTTCGTGTTGATGAAGACTTACATCGACGAGACGGAGCTCAACAACTATCCGTACGCCTTCATGCGGAACGGGATTCTGTTTCTCGCCGTGCCCGAAATGGATTTCGAACCGTGGACTCGGCCGGCAACGTGTGAGTGGCTCGAGTTCATGACCACTCACTACCACAACGCAACAACGATCATTTTCTCACATCAAGCGATCGAAGACACAACACCCGCTGATGGCGCACCGGATTCTTATCGCGGTCAACAGGATCAGAGTTGGTGGGCCGGTCTATTTCAACGCAATCCGCAGATCAAGATGTTTCTCCACGGACACAACCACATGGCCGGTTGGTATCAGGGCGGCCAGAGCAGTGGTTTCAGTCGTCCGGTGCAGAACTTCGGACACGAGATGGTATTTGCATCGCCATTTCCGGGGATGAGCTGGTTGGTCGATTACAACCCTGTCGACTCGATCGTTGTTTTCACCATCTCCGCGAGATTCATCACAGCGAAGGCGTGGAAACAGGACGGAACTCGCGGCAAGTGGACCGCTGGATTCGACAACACCTGGGTGGTTCCGACCACATACGATCCAAATGCCGAGGATTGGTACAGTTTCCCGTTCCTGCTGCAGGATGGCGAGACGCAAGAGACGGACATGAAAGTGCTGTGTGCAAACACCGCGCTACAGTTGATCGGAACAGGCCCTGTGGAACTGTTTTACGATCCGTACATGGAAACGAAAGGGATTCACCGGGACGAGAACGTGCTTGGGTTCGATGACGATCCAACTGCAAAGGTGACAGCCAATACGCCCGGCATCACGGTGCATGGGCCGCACTCCATGACGTTTCCGCCGAAGCACGAGTGGGACAATTATTGCCATGACGGTCACGGTGGTCCACCATATCGCATGTTCTCGGTTGGCACGACACCGGCTGCTGCACCAGGCGGTTCTTACACGGTGACGATGACCGCGCGCGCGCGTTCAGGGAGCGCGCGCGTGGAGCTGAAAATGAGCTGCAGTGATTGGGGAACCAAGTCGCAATACAGCACGCTCAAGGGCAGCGAACACGACGTGATCTCGCACACGTTTGGCACGACGTACGCAACAGTGACCGGCACCTACACCGCTTCGGACGATGAAAATGCCTGGTTCATTCAAGGAGCGCTGGCATTTCCAGACACTACAGATGTCGACGTATCCTACTTCAGCATCAAGCGAACCCGAACAAGCGATATCACAGAAGCGTTCAACGTCACACTCAACGGAAAACCATACGCGGTCCCAGGGAAACTGCAGCGCTTTGCCACGAAAGAATTCGCGATCAATCCCGTGGATCTTGCCGACAGCAGCGGAATCATTCGCGTCAAGGCATCGATCAAGGGCAATCACTTCGGGATGGCGCGTCTGATCTATCGTGGTCCAACGCTGATGGGCAGAAATGCTCGATACAAGGTGAATCGTGTTGACGGAAATACGTTCGATATCACGCTAACGACGAAGCTTTCGGGTTTTGAGAACGTCCTCAAGTTGTTTCCGTTCAGCACCAAGTATGGCGGTGTTGCAATCCAATCGGCTGGAGCAGGAAACGAACATCACGTGAGCAAGAA
>JBDUBA010000320.1:0-17357 GCA_040004335.1 Gemmatimonas sp. | reverse complement strand
GATCGAACAACAGCACCCGACGACGTACAATATCGTTAACCATGACACTGCCGTTCGACAGCGCGCGCACCACCACCGGGCCCAGCGAATCTTTCGAGGTCGCAGTGATTGCACCGAGTGCGCGCACGGGAATTTTTGATGCTGCTTGCGCAACCGCAGCATGGGACACGAGCAGTGTTGCCGCAATTCCCATTGCCGTAGCTGCAATCGATGCGCGCTGAATCATTGACGTCATGAAATGTTTCTTGGTCTTGAAGTGAAGCGCTGTTTTAGCGCTCTGCGGGACTGCCTTCAGCAAAGACGAGCGAGCCGGTACGCAATTCGTGAACTACTCCCAACGCATCTTCCACGCGGAGCGCTCCGTTCTGTTCCAATCCGCGAACGATGCCAACGATTGGACCACTCACTGCGCGATTGATAGAAATATCACGCGACGTCCAGTCGCGCTGTTCCTGCACTGTTAGCAACCCGTGAATCTGCGCGGCCACGCGCAAAGCTGGAACAAGCTCCAACAACACGTCGTTCCGTGTCGTGCCCTCGTTTAATGCGGCGGCGCCACAGTTCCGGCGGGGTACTTGCAGATTGACGCCGACTCCAATGGCGACCCAATCGAGCGCGCCTTCGCGCCAGCGCGCTTCGACCAGAATACCAGCCACCTTTCCCTGATCGACGTACAGATCATTGGGCCATTTGACCGAGACTGGTCCGGGTGCGAATGATGCCAGTGATTGTGCAACGGCCAATCCAAGCCGAATAGAGAGCACGTCGACCGCGGTGGCGTCCGTTGGCCGTTCAATGAGCGTGCACCAGACACCGACGCCGGCCTCCGATTCCCACACGTTGCCACCGCGCCCGCGTCCAGCCGTCTGTTCGTCCGCGACAATCAACGTGCCAGCGGGTGCACCGCGAGACGCACGCGCATGCGCCTCATCCATCGTCGACGTGACGGACGGCAAATGCACAACTTCGTGCGCCTGTAGTACTGCGCTATGCGGTAACGGTTGTGCGTGTCCGGACGTTAGTGGTTGCATATTTCGTGCGGCTGGGAGTGATCAGGAACGAACCGCAACCAGCACCAGGATAGCGATACCCAAGGCCACGCGATACAGCGCAAATACCCCGAAGCTGTGTTTTGCGACCAACTTGAGCAGCATCGAAATTGCAATCCAGCCGCTCACGGCCGCCGTGACAATGCCTACAATGAGTGGCAGCATGTCGGATTGCGCATGAATGGCCTGCGGCAATTTCACCGCAACTGCCGCCGCCGTAATCGGCATGCTCATCAGAAAGCTGAACCGCGCGGCCGCATGCCGTTCAAATGCAAGCGCTCGTCCGGCAGTCATGGTTGAGCCCGAGCGCGAAACGCCGGGAATTAAAGCGAACACCTGCGCCAAACCAATGAGAATTGCATCGCGCATGGTGAGTTCAACCAAGGCACGTCGCTGTGCGGACCAGCGATCGGCCACCCACAACAATATTCCCATCACAATCAGCGTGGTGGCAATCAGCTGCGGTGCGCGAAATGTTTCTTCGGCGTAGTCGTTCAGCAACTTGCCCGCAATTCCACCCGGAATAGTGGCCACCACGAGTAACAACAAACGTTTCTCCACGTGCGTCTCAATCTTCCGTTTCCGCAAAATGGAAAATCCGGCACCAATTAACTCCACCCAATCGGAACGGAAAAACCAGGCAAGCGCAATCAACGTTCCCGCGTGCAGCGCAACGTCAAACGCCAACCCTGGGTCCTGCCAGCCAAACACCCAGGGCGCCAGCGTCAGATGTGCCGAACTCGAAACGGGCAGGAACTCGGCCAATCCTTGCAGGATGCCAAGAACTATCGACTGAAAAATCGTCACGCGTGTTTGGGAAGAGTGAGCGTATGGTGATACAAGGCTTCGTACTGAGCGACCACGTTGTCCTGCGAAAACCGATGTTGTGCGTCGGCGGCCGCTGCGTCGCTGAACTGTTTCCACCGCGCGGCATCGCGCAACAATCCGAGGGCGGCGTTGGCCATGCCATCGACGTCACCGACGTCACACAAAAAGCCAGTGGTGCCGTGTTGAACCACACTGGGCAGACCGCCAACATTCGCCCCAATGACAGGCACACCTGACGCGAGCGCTTCCAGCGCACTCAAGCCAAACGATTCGGAGTCACTGGGGAGGAGAAAGATGTCGGCGCCGGCCAAAAGCGGCGCAACGGGATCAATCTTGCCGAGGAACAACACGTGTTCTGATACGCCAAGTTCCCGCGCTTCTGCTTCCGCATCACCACGATCAGGGCCATCGCCAACCATGACCAGGAGCGACGATACTTCTTTCTGAATGCGCGCAAACGTTTGCACGATGTCCCGCACGCGTTTGACGGGCCGGAAATTGGAGATATGCATGATGACTTTTCGCCCATCCACTGTTTCGGGTGGAAGCGGAAACAGATTGTTGCCGCGGCGAAATCGTTCCGGGTCGATAAAGTTCGGAATGACGTGCACGTTGCATCCCGAACAGCCAAATGCGCGAACCGTTTCGTCGCGCAGATAGTCCGAAACCGCCGTCACGGAGTCCGACTTCTCAATTGAGAATTTTGTAATCGCGTAAAACGAAGCTTCTTGCCCAACGATCGTGATATCAGTGCCGTGCAATGTAGTCATCACCTTCACATCACTTCCGCTTTCGCGCAGCATCTCGCGCGCTATCCACGCACTCGTTGCGTGCGGAATGGCGTAGTGGCAATGCAGGATGTCAAGTTTCCGATCGAGCACGACCTCGTGCATCTTAACCGCGAGGGCGAGATCATACGGCGGATATTCGAACAACGGATACCGACCGACGTCCACTTCGTGAAAGAACACGCGCGGCAGGAAACTGGGCAGGCGAAACGGTTGTCGATACGTGATGAAGTGTACTTCGTGGCCACTCGCGGCGAGCGCAATACCAAGCTCCGTTGCAACGGCGCCCGACCCACCGTATGTAGGATAACAGGTAATTCCAATTTTCATGTGCGACTCTCGGTTCCGTTCAGCCAGTGAACAGCATGATCCACGACGTCGGGATCAAGAGAAGAAATGCGCGTCACGGGTCCCTCGGTGAGTTGATGGCGGCACCACGTGCGCTGCCGCTTTGCGTACTGTCGGGTTTCGATCACCACACGTTCTGTTGCTTGATCGCGCGTCAACAATCCGCGCACGTGATCACGCATCACACCATATCCGCTTGCCAGCCACGCCGGTGCATCCTCCGAAACTGTTTGCATCAGCTTTTCGATCTCGCGTTCCCAACCCGCAGCCATCATTTCGTCTACACGAAGACGAATTCGATCGGACAGCGGCAGCCCTGGATCCACTACAAGGTAGCGGACCTGCCACATTCCGGCGCATTTGTGCGGCGCGTTAATGTCTTGTTCATCGTGCGCATGTTGCGCGTGGACGTCCCCGAGGCGCGTCCCGGCAAGCAACGCCGTTTCGATGGCGCGCGCGAGCTGTGTACGCCCCAAACCGGACCGCGCCGGGTCGAGCACGGTGCACCAGCGTTGAAGCAACGTGAAGTCCTGCTGCGCCAACCAGCGTTCCAGTCGTTTGCGGCGATCCTCGTCGAGTGCGGGAGCCGGAGCCAGTGGTCTTACCAATGCCCGAACGTAGAATCCAGTTCCACCAACCACGATTGGCGCTTTTCCGTCCGACACCGCTTGCTGCAGCCAGGCGTTCGCGTCGCTCGCCCACGCATGCGCCGAATAACGAACTTCGGGGTCGAGAACATCCACGCCAAAGTGTGGAATGTCGCGCCGGTCATCAGCACTTGGTTTCGCAGTCCCGATGTCAAACCCTCGATAGATTTGGCGAGAGTCGGCGCTGATAATCGCGAGATTGAAACGTCGTGCGAGGGCCATCGCAATCGACGATTTCCCTGCGGCCGTTGGCCCCGTGATGACATTCAGGACGGTTGGGGTACCATCGTTAACCGGAGACACAATCAAACGTTATCGGCGGCCAAAACGACGGTCAATTTCATCCCACGACAATCGCACAATCGTCGCTCGGCCATGCACATCGTGCGCGGGTAGTGTTGTCCGTGCGAGCGCGGTGTACAACGCACGCATCTCGCCTTGTGAGAGAACATCACCACCTTTTATTGCGGCCTTGCATGCAACAGTCGCAGCCAGCCGCTCGTGACGCTTTGCATCACTGGGTGCGCGATCGCCGGTTAACGCTGCCAAGGTATCACGCAAACAGCGCTCCGCATCAAACCGCGGATGTGGCATGGGCACAGCATTGACGAGTAACGTATTGCCACCAAAACCTTCCATTTCAAAGCCCAGTACGCGAAGCGATTCGCGATTCTCTTCGAAGGCATCGGCTTCGGCCGCGCTTAGATGAAGCGTGAGCGGGAATAACAAACGCTGCGATGGAGTACGGCCTTCCACCAACGTTCCCATGAACTCCTCGTACAACACGCGTTCGTGTGCCGAGTGTTGATCAATCAACACTGCACCTTCGTCATGTTCGAACATCATGTAGGTACGCTTGAGTTGCATCAGCGGCGGGACGATAACCGGTTCGTCGGCGGCAACGGGTGTGCCATGCGTCGCGGCAAATCGCGGCGTGCTGCCAGCGTCGTCACGCGAGGTTTCACCGGTGGTGGCGGTGTAGCCGTGAGCATCAGCGAACAAGCCTTCCGCCTGGGGCCGCTCGCCAAGCTGTTGCGGCTCAATCTGGGAAGCATCGTGTTGCGCCGCCGCCAGTGCCTCGGCATTCCCTCCAACATTCCACGTGCGCCAACCGATCCCTGCACTCGCGTCGAAGATCCCAAGTGCACGGCGCACCGCGTTTTCGACGGCGCGCTCGACCGGCCAACGATCGCGCAAACGCACTTCCGTTTTCGCGGGGTGTACGTTCACATCCACTGAATCACCGGGCAGTGTGAGTTCCAACAACAGTGATGGGCGAACTCCGCTGGGCAACGTCGAGCGATACGCGGCTTCGGCGGCGCGAATCATGCCATGATCGCGAATAAGCCGGCCGTTGATGATCAACAACACGCGGCGGGTGGCCGTTCCAACATCGGCGGGGCGTTCAACCATCCCCGTCACGCGAATAGTGCCTTGCACGTCATCAACATCAACGAACCGCTCGACTTCCTTGTGACCCCACAACGCGGCTACTCGGGCGCGCAACGACGGTGCCACTGGCAAGTCCAGTGCGTCACGACCGTCATGACGCGCAATGATGTGCACGTCGCGCCGTAACACCGCGATGTTGCCAAGCGTTTCGGCGATGCTCCGCCATTCGGAACGCGCGCTGCGCATAAATTTCTGCCGCGCCGGCGTGTTATAAAACAAACGCGTCACCGAAACGGTTGTTCCCTTGCGCCGCGCTATTTCTGAAACTGAGCGTATGGTGCCTGCGGCCGCGCGAACATGCGTGCCGGCGCCATCTTCCCGCGACGTTTCCAGTTCCAATTCCGAAACGGAACAAATTGCAGGCAACGCTTCGCCGCGAAACCCAAAACTGCGCACACCAACCAGCTGTTCGGCCAGCGTAATTTTCGACGTGGCGTGACGTTCCAGCGACAGCACCGCGTCGGCGCGATCCATGCCTGAGCCATTGTCCGCAATACGAATGAGTGTGTGGCCGCCACCTTCAATGGTAACGTCGACAATGGTCGCACCCGCGTCGATCGAATTTTCAATCAGTTCTTTTACGACTGATGCGGGGCGCTCGACCACCTCACCGGCCGCAATTTGATCGGCCACCGCACTGGCCAGGACAGCAATTGCCATCGCAACCTACCGCGGTGTACTGCTGGACAGCAGTGTAAGGTGATCCTGCGGAAGCCAGCCGGTACGGCCATCCGCGTGTTCAACATGCGCCCAGCGCGGTACGAGTTCGTCAATGCGCACGACATCGCCAGTTGCAGCGCCACCTTCCGCGTTCGCTCCGCTTTCGGGTGTTTCGCGCATCGTCTCTGGTCGCAACACTACCGCCAAACCGTCTGCTTGCAAATGCTGTGCGCCCCACTGGGCGGTCGCACCACCACCAACGCCCAACACAACAAGAATCGATGCAACCGCGCTCAAAATCGGTTTCGTTGACTGTTGTTTCCGTTTTTTCCCGAATTGCCACGCGGCGAGTGCCCAACCGAACGTCCAGAGTACAATTCCCGCAACGGTCAGCGCCGCAACCGGTACCATCGGAATATCGGCAACTCCGTCACGCGAACCCGAAGGCAGCAGCAACAGATGTTCACGCAAATCGGCCGCGAGCGGATCAAGCCGCGCTGCTCGCTGCCAGGCTACCACCGCAGTGACGGTATCACCGGCCGCCCACGCGGCCGAACCCCAATTGGCGAGAACGTCCGGGTCGCGCGGGAATTGTTTCGACAAGTCCTGAAATCCCGTCGCGGCGTCATTGAACTGCCGATTGGAATAGTCGGTGATGGCGCGCTCCCATACACCACCGTTTGACTGGGCGGCAATCGTGCCTACCGACGAAATGCCAACCACCATTGCCACCAAAATTGCTGTCGCAACCTTCGCAGCGTTCCTGGATGCCTTTAGAACACGCTGCGCGCGTGGTTCGAGTGCTTCGTTGTCGACACGATCGTAGAGCGCCAATGCCTGCGTTGACAGAGTTGATGTTATCGCGGTCGACTCAACATTCATCGACGCGAACGAGGCGACGTCCAACGCATTCAATTGCACCAGCAGTGCCTCTGTTGTTTCGGCCGTGATCCCGCGTCGCCGCAACACGCGTCGCGCACGACGGCGATCGCTGAACACATCGGTCCCCATTTCCAGTCGCCGAGCGAGTGAAGCCAGAAGCAGGCGTCTGACGTCGCGAGCGGTTGTGGGAATCGCCTCCGGTTGCGCGCTTTGTTTGCTGGTTGCGCGCATTGCGACGGCCGCAGGAACTACCATCGATCGCAGCTTCTCGATCGCGGCGGCTTCCGGTTCCTCACGCGGAACGCCCAGCAGGAGCAACGCAAGCGCCGGCAGCGGCAGCAATCCAAGCGCGACCCACACTTCCCACTTGCCCAGCAGCGGTTCGTCAACCGTACCAACTTCATGACCACGCAACTTCAGAACCGTCGTGCTCTTTTCGCCGGGCTCCGTACCCACGAGTGAACCGGCGTTGATGGCGAATTGTACCGGCGCCGCTTCGGTTGTTTCGTATTTGCGCGTGTTGGGATTGAAATACGAATAGTCGATGGCGGGTGTGGAAACATCGCCCGCCCGCGTGGGAGTGAGAATCCAGTCAAACTCTTTTGATCCGCGCACCACGGACGACGAGGTGTCCATGTGCAACCGCTCAGTGCCTGGGACATTCGTGGCCCACTCCACCTCAAGCGTGGGTCGTGGCAGCAGCTTGATGTTGCCACTGCCAGATACGCGAAGCGTCAACACCAGCGGATCACCAACGCGCGCAACAGCAGCATCCAGTTGCACCACGGCCTTTAACACTCCAACCGCACCACCAAAATCCGCTGGACGACCTTCCTCGGGAAGCGGGCGCACGACTACCGTTGAACTCTCGGCCTTCAGCGTGTGTGAATCTTCGCGACTGAAATAGCTCGACGTTTGCCGTAACGCGTAACTCAGTTGCGGTGACGGAATCGTGATGGTGCCCGTTGCCAGTGGAAACAACGCTTTCTGAAACACATACGTCGTGTAGTTCTTGCCGTTCGCCTGATGCGCGAATCGCTGCTGACCACCCAGATCGTACGCGAGCAACCCGCGCAATTCTGGCGGCAGGTACTCCGGATTTCGTGGCAGCCGACCGTCTGCTGCTTGGTCGAGCATCACGGCCACCTGGTACGTCGCTTGTTGATTGACGAACAGCGTTTCCGGCGTCACAATCGCGTGAAAATCGACCAAACGATTGGGGTCGATGCGCACGCGGCGCAGGATTGCGGGTTCTTGCGCGCGTAGAAACTCACGCGCAGGCGAAAATATTCCCGCGAGTACGACCAGCAACATCACGCGCCACACGCGAAAACTGCTCACCAGTCTTTGCCACCCGGCGGAGGAGTGCGCCCCTGCTTTTGCTTGCGTCCCTGAACGTCGCGTTCTTCGCGCGCTGCGCTGTTGAGCAGCGCTTCTGCTTGTTTCGGATCAAGCGAACCGGGACTGGGTTTCGGCTTTGCATCTTCCGGCGATTGCGGTTGCTTATCGTTCGAACCACCACCACCGCCTGAGGGTGGTGGCGGTTTGTGTAACGCGAGTTCGTAGTTCCACTTCGCGTCCAGATCGGTTGGATGTTCGGTGAGGTATGACCGATACGCGGCCAATGCTTCGTCCAGCTGTTTTGATCGCTCCGGATTTTCGGGAATGCGCCCAAGCTTTAGCTGCGACAGTCCCGCATTGTATTGCGAACGTCCGCGCAATTCGCCTTCTGAACCGCGACGCACTCCTTCAAGCAGTTCTGCGGAGGGCGCCAGGGAGTCGGCTGACAGCAGTGCCGATCCAAGGTTGTATCGGGTCGATGCGCTGGTATCGCCTTCGGTGAACTGTCTCTTGAGCACATCGATGGCTTCAACAATCTTTCCGTCGGCCATCAGGGCAGCCGCGTCCGGACTCTTCGCGCACGACACAAACGTCAGGGGCGCGAGCGTAAGCACTACCAAGAGCAGTTGCGCGGTTTTCATGGCGCGTACCGTAGCGGGTGATGTCGCGGACAATTTTGTATCGGGTTCTTCGATCTTCTGTTTCTTCGGTTTGCGTGCAACCGCGCGCGATCCGCGTTCCGACAACAGACTATCGGTCAGCAAGAGTAGCAGCGCCGGAATCAATAGCCAAATAAAACGCGGCACGTGATCTTCGCGAGAGTCGACCACACGACGCGCTGTGCGCAGTGAGCGCAGCGCGCCACGAATGCGAGCGGCCTTGTCCGATACGTCGGCCGCCACGAACGAACCCGACGCGGCTTCTGCCGCTGCTTGCAATGTTTTTGGATCGTAGTGCGTGATCACAACCTTCCCCTGATCGTCGAGCTTGTCGCGTATTTCATTGCCTTCGCGCACCGGAATTGTAGTGCCCTTCTCGGTTCCAAACCCTACCGTGACCAGGCTGATTCCTTTGCCGCCGGCTTCCTTCGATGCGGCTTGAATATCCTCGAGTGGTTCAAACGCCTCTCCGTCGCTCATGACAATAAGCGCGCGATCGGCGCCGCCATCGCTGGCCAACAACAGTTCCGTGCCTTGTCGGATTGCGCGCGACAACGAACTACCGGCTTGTCCAACCACGGTTGGATCGAGATTGTCGAGAAACAATTCAATTGCACCATCATCACCAGTCAGCGGCGTGAGGATGTAACTGCGTCCCGCAAACGCAATGAGCGCGACACGGTCCGCGCGCGACATGGCCCGCAACCGCCGTACTTCCTGCTTCATGCGTTCGAGGCGGGATGGACGTTCGTCCTGCGCGGTCATGGAGAGGGACGCATCAAGTGCAATCGCGATATCAATGCCCTGCCCGCTTGACGCGCCGCGGGCGAGTCCCCAGCGCGGTCCGGATAGCGCCAGTCCGAGCAACATGGTTACGCCCAGCAGTCGCGCGGTGCGCCACGGGTTTTGAAACGTGACGTTGCCGAGTAATCGCGCGGTCGCGCCAGGATCACCGTACCGGGCGAGTCGATGTTTGCGCTGCCGGTCTCGCCACGCGAGTAGTATGAACACCAACAGTGGTAACGCGACACCAAACACGAGGGCCCACGGCGTATCGAACACCAGCGCAGGAAAGCGACTCATGAGCGCACCACCTGGTTGCGCATCATGCGCACCACCTGGTTGCGCATCATGCGCACCATCGCATTTCGCGTTAAGTACACCATTGCGCTTCGCGGCAACTGCACCGGCACGTTTCGGCTTAACTGCACCATTACGTTTCGCATCATGGCAACACTCCGCGCCACGCGAGCACCAACAGCTCGAGCATCAACGCGCCAATCGCAAAGCCCAGTGGCCACCGATACTGCTCGGTGTATCGCACGTACGACTTCGAACTGACGGCCGAGCGTTCCAATCGATCAATCTGTTCGTAGATGTTCTGCAACGCTTCCGCATCACGCGCGCGGAAATAGCGACCACCCGATGCGGTCGCAATTTCTGTCAGCAGTGCTTCGTCAATCTTGACCGGGCGATTTTCGTAACGTAATCCGAACAGTCCGCGGCCCACTGGAACCGGTGCCATGCCCTCCGTGCCCACACCAATCGCGTAGATGCGAATACCGAAGGCGGCCGCCGCCTGCGCAGCGGTGCGTGGATCAGTCGCTCCGCGGTTGTTCTCGCCATCGGTCAACAACACCATCACACGCGAACGTCCGGGTGCGTTGCGCAACCGATTGGCCGCGGTCACGATCGCGGTACCAATTGCGGTGCCGTCTTCCAACTGTCCTGGCTGCAAATTGTCGATGGCCGCTAACACCACCGGATAATCTGTCGTGAGCGGAACCTGCGTGAGCGCCTCGCCCGAGAACGCAATCAACCCCACGCGATCGTTCGTGCGCCCCAAGACAAACCGTTTGACCTTCTCCTTCGCCACTTCCAACCGGTTTTGCGGTTGGAAATCTTCCGCCAGCATTGACGACGAAATATCCACCGCCAGCGCAATATCGATGCCCTCGCGATCGACGTTCTGCGCGCGAGCGCCCGATCGCGGTTGGGAAATTGCGATGAGCAGTGCGGCGACAGCAATGGTGCGCAACCACGGCGCAATACGAACAAACGGGCGTCCCGTTTTGGGGCCTGCCGCCAATGCCGCGGCGCGCGAAAAAGGGATTGCCGGCAAACGTTGACGCTGGCGACGTCGCCACAACGGCCAGAACGGTAGCACGAACACGAACAACAACACCCACGGCCGCGCAAAATTGACTCCCGTGAATGCCAACACATCCATTGCGAGGCCGTCAAGTTTGAGCGAATCAAGCGCGCTGAGGGCCGCAGGCAGCTGAATCATGCGGCCTCCGATTTGCCACGCCGCGATTCAACGCGTGCCTTCTCTTCGGCAATATGCCGCGCTTCCGCATCGCTTCGGCGTTCCGCGCGTTTTTGTTGGCGCTCCAACGCTTTTTCAGCGGCGCGCCTCGCCTGCTCGGCTTGCTCGACGGCTGACACAACGGCACGAGCGGCCAACGCCAGATCGCGCGCATGCGCTCCGGTTACCGGCACGCGTCCAAACTTGATTGCATCACCCTCAACAAGCAGTGGCGTGAGCTGCTGCGTGGGCACGCGTGAATCTTCCGCAACGGCAGTTAAGAGTTCGTCCGACGTGAGCGCCAATGTCGCCGCGGGAATACGCACACTCAAGTACGTGCGCAGCACCTCGAGTGCGAGCGCGACAAATCGTCCCTGCTCTCCGGCTTCGTTAAGCGCCAGCCGATCCAAGCGCTGGAAGTCGTGTTCGGCGCGGGCAAATGGGTCGAGCGTCGTGTTGAGTTTCTTCTTGCGGCGAAGTCGCAACAGCAACCACGCAACGAGTATGAGCGCCAACACCAACAACACCGGTCCCCACACTTCCCACCACGACTCAATGCGCGGGAATAAACCTTTGGCGGGTTTCGGCACCTGCAATGTGGTGTCGGGCGGTAGCACCGTTTTCACAAATACCAAGGGTGCTTCGAACGGGATGACGGTTTCCTGATTGTTGATCAGCACTTTGATGTCGGGCAGCGCAACCGCAACGGAACCCACTCGCCACACGATCATGTCGTACTCCGCTGTCTCTCGGCGAAGCGCCCCATTTTCGTTGCCGCTCACGCGGACGTCTGCGCGCATGCTCACCGGTCCGCTTGAATCAACCGGTGTTGGCCACGTTACGCGTGCACCGGCCGGCACTTCGACAGTTACCGTCATGATGAACGGATCGCCCACTTGCACCGTGTCCGGCGAAACGGTCGCACCAATGCGCATCGGTTTCGCGTTCACCTGCACGACTTGCGCGAACAGTGTTGGTGGCGCGAGCAGCGCGAAAATCAACAGTGCGCGACTCATCAACGCGGTGTTCCTCAGCGCGGTGTTCCTCAACGCGGTGTTCCTCAACGCGGTGTTCCTCAACGCGGTGTTCCTCGCTCCAAGTCAACACGTCCGGCATTGCCGGATTTCATCGACGGCACGCCGCTCACCGGTGTCAACCCACTCCCAGGCAACACAACGTGCGACGCGCGTCCATGCTCGGGACGCACACTCGCCACCGCACTGGCCGCGTCACCCATCGTACCGCGCGGTCCGGTGCGCACCGCACCATGTGGACGGCGCGCACGCGCACGGAAAAACGCCAACAGCGCGTCAACGTAACCGTGTTCGGTGTGGACGATAATTTCGTCGAGCCCCAAACGCCCAAACAATTTGCGGCGCACGAGATCGTCCGATGCCACACGATCACTGAACGCTTTCCGCACCTTGGGGCTACTCGTATCAATCTCGATGCGTTCGCCCGTTTCCGGATCTTCCAGACGAGCGAGACCAACATTGGGTAGCTCACGTTCGGCCGGATCTGCGAGCGTTACCGCAATGACGTCGTGTCGCTGCGCAATCCGCGCGAGTGGGCGCTCAAGATCGTTGGACAGAAAATCCGAGCAGAAAAACACAACCGCGCGATGCGTGAGCAGTTTCGACAGACGATCCGTCGCAACGCTGATATCCGTTCCACGACCCACCGGTTGCACGGTCATCAAGTCGCGAATCAATCGCAGGGCATGTTTGCGGCCCTTCCGCGCGGGCAACGCGTGCTCAACGCGATCAGTAAACAGCAGCAGCCCAACGCGGTCATTATTGCGCACAGCGGCAAGCGCCAATACGCCTGCCATTTCAATGGCCAGTTCGTGCTTGAAACGCGGACGTGTACCGAAGGTGGATGATCCAGACAAATCCACGGCCAACATCACCGTCAGTTCGCGTTCTTCCACATATTGTTTGACAAACGGCCGTCCCATGCGCGCCGTGACGTTCCAGTCAATGGTGCGCACTTCATCCCCGGCCTGATACTCGCGCACTTCGGCGAACTCCATTCCTTGTCCTTTGAACAGCGAACGGTATTCACCGGCGAAACTTGAATCCATGAGCCGACGCGTGCGCAACTCGAGGCGACGCACTTGTCGTAACACATCAGCCGATGCGACTTCCAGCGGCGATGCGACGTTCGCGCTCACGGCGTTTCGACTGCCGCCAGAAGTCGTTCAACGATTGTGTCGCTGTTCACGCCTTCGGCATCGGCTTCGAACGACGTCAACACGCGATGACGCAAAACGTCGGGTGCAATGGCTTTCACGTCATCGGGCGTGACGAACGCGCGTCCGCGCAGAAACGCATGCGCCCGGGACGCCTGCGCGAGCGCAATCGTCGCACGAGGACTCGCACCAAATTCAATGAGCGGCGTGAGATCGCCTGCGCCAACTTCCGTTGGATGTCGCGTGGCGTGCACGAGGTCAACGATGTAATCGACAATGCGATCATCCATGTACAGCTCGCTGATTCGATGCCGCGCTTCCATCAGCACCACCGGATCGGCCACCGCTTTTACGTCAATGCGATCACCACCCGCCATGCGGCGCAGAATTTCTTTTTCTTCAACACGGGTTGGATATCCCACGCGCAACTTCATCATGAAACGATCCACCTGCGCTTCGGGCAGCGGATAGGTGCCTTCCTGCTCAATGGGATTTTGCGTTGCCAACACGAGAAATGGTTCGGCCAATGGATACGTCGTTCCACCAATTGTTACCTGCTTTTCCTGCATCGCTTCGAGCAACGCGGCCTGCACCTTTGCCGGCGCACGGTTGATTTCGTCGGCCAGAATAATATTGGCGAAAATCGGTCCGTGTTTGACGCGAAATTCACCCGTCGGCTGGTCGAAGATCTGCGTACCAACCACGTCGGCCGGCAACAAGTCGGGCGTGAACTGAATACGCTGAAACGATGTGCTTACGGTTTCCGCGAGTGTGCGTACCGTAAGCGTCTTCGCCAATCCCGGAACACCTTCCAGCAACACATGACCGCCCGTGAGAAGGCTGATCAGCAACCGCTCGACCATGTATTCCTGTCCAACGATGCGTTTTGCGACTTCGTGCAAAACACTCTGTACCAGGGCCGCGTCGTTTGACGGGGCGACGGCTGTGGTCACGCTGTAACTCCCTGATTCTCACGGTGGGTGATGTTGCCCGACTGGGGGACAAGACATCTGAATTTCACTGCATACCCCGCAAACGTGCAGGGTGCTCCGAAAGGATGTTCGAAAGGCGGTGGGACGATATCGTGCTCGAACGGCCCGGACGTGCTCGCATGCGAAAGTCCGGAGACGCTATCGTGCGCGACAAGCGGTGGGATGTTATCGGGCCGAAGCGTACGTCTCGAGGAGAGACCGCTCCTTTGGTGTCAATGCACGGGACATTCCAACGGGCAGTTCCCCCAGCCGGACGGGCCCAAACTTGACGCGCACCAACCGTTCGACTTCGAGGCCGAGTGCGTCACACAACCGTCGAATTTCATGTGTGCGCCCCTCGGCAATGGTGATCTCGAACGCCCAGCGGCGACTGCCCAACGGCGTAGCCGAAACATCCCTCGGCATAACTACGCCATCCTCCAAATCGACACCGCGGCGCGCCGCTTTTACCGCCGCCGCCGCATCGCCGCGAACTGTAGCGACATACGTGCGTTCGACTTCGCCGCTTGGGTGCGTCAATGCATGTGCGGCCGCACCGTCCGTTGTGAGCAGCAAGACGCCCTCGGTCATGAAATCGAGCCGTCCCACGTACGTGAGCCCGGGCACTTTCTCGACGAGGTCGAAGACAGTTTGACGACCTTCGGGATCCTTCTTGGTTGTCATTACACCCGCGGGTTTGTTCAGCACAAACCACTTTTGCGTCGTGGTCACGCGTGCTACCTGCGCGCCATCAACCGTGATCACGTCTTTGGCTGGATCAATCACCTGCCCAATCAATGCCACCTCACCATTGACTCGCACGCGTCCCTCGGCCACCAAACGATCCGCCTCGCGGCGAGATGCAAGTCCCGCTCGCGCCACCGCGCGCTGCACGCGCATTGGTTCGGCTGGCGTGCCCTTTTTAGGAGTACCACCGTGATCACGCCCCGCCGTTCCATCACGCGGCGCCCCTTCTCGCGAGGTCCGTCGCGGCTTTTCACCGCGTGAGTTTTCATCGGCCTTTTTCGGCGGTCGTCCCCCGCGTTCGGTCACGCGACTCCTGCTGCTACTGCGTCTACGGGTGCTGCGGTATTGATGGCCGTCACTGGCGTGCCCGATTCCGTGCCCGGTGCAATTGCCATCGCGCCAGCTCCGCGCAACGCAATCGCGAGTTCGTCGGCGCGCGGCAACTCTTCCAGATGACGCAACGCAAATTGTTCGAGAAATTGCGACGTCGTTCCGTACAACAACGGACGTCCAATTCCTTCGCTTCGACCAACGACGTCGATCAATCCGCGTTCGTGCAGCGACTTGAGCACCGATCCCACTTGCACGCCGCGAATTTCCTCAACCTCGGCGCGGCCGATTGGTTGCCGATACGCTACGATGGCAAGCGTTTCCAGTGCTGCGGCGGAGAGCCGCTGCGGACGAACCGCCACTTGTGCGCGCTCAATGGCTTCGGCGAATTCGGCACGCGTGAGAATTTGCCAACCGCCGCCTTGTTCGATGAGTTCCACACCGTGTCCATCGATGTCGTAGTGCTCGCGCAATTCATCCAACGCCGACGACACGGCGGCCGGACTGGACTCCGGCTCGAGTGTGCCCAGCGCCTCCAACGTCAGTGGACGGGAGGCGGCGAACAGGGCGGCTTCAAGCAGCTTCGCTAACGGCGTCACGACGAATCTCCACAGAGGCAAAAGGCACGGCCTGCGCAACGCGCAGCTCGCCGAGCTTCGCCAATTCCAACAGAGCCAGTAGCACGGAAAGCACTTGCCACGGTTCGGCGTCACGACCAACGAGATCGGACCAGCGAGCCTGACGGCGCAGTGCGAGAATTGAACGAATCGTGGTCATCGCGCCCATCACGTCGAGCGAGCGCGGGATGACTTCATGCAACGTGGGTTCTTTGGATGTGCGCAGCACGCGATCAACCGCGGCCAACAGTTCGCTGAGCGTCAACGACAGCGGTACGACCGCCATCACTGTGTCAGCCGCCTGCGGAATCCAGCTGCGCGAGAAACGATGGCGACGTTCCTCGCCGCGACGCTCCAGCACGTCGACCACCTCGCGCATCTGTTGATATTCCAGCAATCGACGTACGAGTTCGGCGCGCGGATCTTCCCACGTTTCCATGCCTTCGCCGCGCGGCAACAACATTTGTGCCTTGATACGCAACAGACGTGCGGCCATCTCCAGATAATCCGCTGCTTCATCCAGCTCCAGTCCGCTGATGCGCGACAGGAACTGTTCGGCGATGCGCGCAATCGGAATGTCGTAGATGTCCAACTGTTCATCGCGAATGAGCGACAGCAACAGGTCGAGTGGGCCCGTGAAATGCGCCAGCTCAACGACAAAGGACGATTGCTCGACATCTGCCAGGCGATTGTCCAGCAGGCGATGGTGCGTGTTGCGTTGTGGCGCGATCACGGCCGGAAGGGATTGGGGAGCATGTAGGGTTGGAACAGGTGTTGCAATTTATCGAATGCGATTGAGATGGGAGTGAACCACCAACTCAACACACCATTGCCGAAATACAGCAGCGCGAACAGCAGCAGAAATCCGACGCCCGCGAGTCGCTGATAGAGAATCGCCAACCGTATTGGCAACAAGTACTTGAAGACGTGTGACCCATCAAGCGGCGGCAGCGGCAAAAGATTGAAGAGTGCCAGCACCAGATTGAGCACAACGCCCTGCACCAGCATCAACTGGAAAATGGCGATGGGTGTGAGCAGTCCGTCCAGCGATCGGCCCAGTAGCCCGGCCAGAATGACGAGCGGAATGCAGGCGGCCGCGATGCACAGATTCGTGAATATTCCCGCGAGCGACACGATAATGTCACCTCGACGGTAGTTCACGTAGTTTGCCGGATTTACCGGTACTGGTTTCGCGCCGCCAAAAATCGGCAACCCGGATACGGCCAACGTGATCGGCAGAATTACGGTCATGAACGGGTCGATGTGCTTGGCCGGATTGAACGTGAGGCGGCCGAGGTCGAGTGCCGTCGTATCTCCCTGCTTGAGTGCGGCATAACCGTGTGCGTATTCGTGCGCCACCATTGAGAAGAGGAGCACGGGTGCAGCAAGGAGAAAGCCATGACGAATCTGACTGGCAAGGTAGCCTTGATTACTGGGGAGTCGACACGCCCACTCTAAATAATGGTAGGTGCTTACTTTATGTCCAAATTATTTCAAGCCGACGGCTTTCTAGAATCGCCCGACGGCATTCGAATTGCC
>JBDUBA010000189.1:0-17486 GCA_040004335.1 Gemmatimonas sp. | reverse complement strand
GGCTAGCAGGGGCATTGGTGGACCTTGTAATTCAGTCTTCAGTCTCGAGATCGATGCCAAGATGATCGAGCATACGATCTTCTATTTGTCGCCGGATATTCGAATCGTTCAGGAAACCAAGGCGCGACAACAGCCGGGCCTTTGAGATTGTCCGAATTTGTTGTGGCATCACAATGCTTTCCAATGAGTTGCCGGCCGCAGCCGCGGGCAACCCGACTTCAAACGGGTAAACCCGGCGAGCTTTATTTGCAGCCTTTGTAAGAGGCAAGACCGTTACGACGTCGAAAGACTTGTTGAATCCGTCATTCGAAATAATGAGAACAGGGCGACTTTCGCCGCCCTGTTCTCTACCAACTGCAGGATCCAGGTCTGCTTCAAACAGTTCCCACTGCAACACCGTGCCGAGATAAGCCATAACTGTGTCTGTTAGAGGCCGTCAGCGTCTGAATTCGAAAATTCACGAGTTGCGTCAGACATCGAGTTACGAAACTCCACATCGTTTGCAGCGGATTCATACGAGGCGTACAAAGCAGCCCGCTTGGTTCGTCTCACTTTTTCTTGCACTGCGGCCTCAACGAAGGCGCTGAGATTTTCGGCGCCGCCGGACTGAACGATTTCCTTGGCCGATTCCAGAACGTCGGCTCTTATAGAAAGTGATGTCTTTTCACGGAGTGATTGATCATTCCGCCGACGTCTGACGACAAGGTTGTTCGTAGCTCCGGCCGATTGAGAGTTCATAGTCTCCTCTTTGTGAGTCCTTTAGTATTACTTTCTGTCCTACCAAACGCCACAGAAATGTGTGCATTAAGTGCTACTTACGGTGTTATTTAAGGAATATTGGAGAATCATGCGACGCAACGTTATGCGATTTCCCCCCTCTGGTTGAACAAGGGTTGGACTTAAGGAGTCGTTCAACACTGCCGATAGTCATGCCAAGGAATCGGCAGAGCCCGTGAAAGCGATGACGATTAACAGTCAAACGGGACTTTTCTTCCCAGGTCGCCGGTCGATTGGTAGGCAGTTCCATCCCGATTGCCGACGGAAATTTCTGCCTGTTAGCCGAAATTGAGGGCCGCCGATGCGCTGGGCAGATTTTGCCGTGAGTGCTTGTCGAATGAAAATCAAATCCAGTAAACCGTTATAATAGAATGACTTAGATAGATTGACCGGCTAAATGTGCCGGTGATTTCAACGGCTTTTTAGTTTGGCCCCATCATTGCTTTCCCAGTTGGTGGATACGCAGGCTCTCCACCCAGGAAACCAAGATGCTCTTCGGACTCATCGATCGCGCAAGCATGGCCTCCCCGCTCAAGAGCTCCCTTGACCAAAGTGTCAAGCGCACTCGGGTGATCGCCGACCGCATTGCTCAAGCCTCCGTCAACAACGGCGACGGCTTTCGAATGAACGCCAAAGCCGGTGACGCCGACCCGACGGGCAACGACATCAATATCGAAGACGAGATGGCCGCCTTGGGCGATGAGCAACTTCGCTTTCTGGCCACGAGCCGCCTGCTGGAAAAGACCTACGCGAGCCTCCGTAGCGCCATCAAGGGTGAGAAATAATGCCAATTGATGGAATACGTCGCCCCGGCTTGTTGCCCGTACCCGGACAGGGAGCCACCCGTCCGATGTTCCGCACGCTGGCGATTTCGGCCAGCGGACTAAGCGCGCAACGTCAGCGCATTGAGACCATCGCACAGAACGTCGCCAACGCCGACGTCGCCGGCAGTGCGCCTGGCAGTCAGTACAAGCGCCGCACGGTAATGATGGAAACGGCCAATCAGACGAACGCGCAATTCAACAGCATGATGCCGCCCGGCATTGGTGGAACCATCGCCAACCCGGTGACGCCGTTTGGTTCGGCGCCGGGTGACGTACCAGCGCTTGGTGATTCGAAGCGCACCATCACAGTTCCGCTGCTTTCCCCAATGTCGGACGGGCAGCCCTACGGCGTTGCCGTGACGGGTGTGTCCGAAGAACAGAGCGTTGGCCGGCAGGTTTATGAGCCTGGTCATCCGGAAGCGGACAAAGATGGATACGTCTACTACCCCGAAATCGAAACCACGCAGGAGATGGTCAACCTGTACGACGCGAAACGCATCTATGAAGCGAATGCGTCGGTGTTTCAAGCCGCGAAGTCGATGTTGCGCGCATCGCTCGACATCTGATCGACATCAACTGCTCGTATCGCTTCTTCCTGATTTCTGACTTCTCGCTTTCACGCTGTCAACGTCCATGAGCATTAACGGTATCGGTGGTCCGCCCCTCAGCAATCCGCTTCTTGCAAACATCGGCCCGCTTGCGCGTCCGGATGAAACGTCGCGCACGCAGGTCGATCGCAATCGCACCGGAAAGCCGAACACTGCGCTGGCGCCCACAACACCCGCGCTCCGACCGCAAGCTCCAATTGCCGGGCAATCAACGCAGAACGTTGTGCCCGCCGAAGCACCGGCCGGCACAGATCCAACACTGTGGAGCGTGTTGACGAGTGAAGAACGGAATTTCTTTGCGAAGTCGGCATCGCTTGGCCCGCTCACGTACGGACGTATCAAAGCCGCAATGCCGGCCGCGCCTCCATCGGTGCGCGGCGGCCGCCTGGATGTGCGCGCGTAATTCGTTGTTACACAGAATCCATTCATTCACCGTCTCTTTCAGAACACGCCATGCAATCACGCATTGAACTGCTGACGCGATCGCTCGAACAGTTCCAATCGCGCGACACGGGAGCGAAACAAGTTCCGTTGATGCCGGATCCCAAAGATTCGGCATTCGGCGACACGCTCACGCGTTTCCTGAATGAAGCTTCTGACGCAGGCGCGACGAGCGCCGATCTCACGCAGCGGTTCGCCGCCGGCGAGAACGTGGAAATGCACCAGGTGATGGCCGCCTCCGAAGAAGCCGGTCTCGCGCTCGATCTCGTGATCGAATTGCGCAACAAGGCGGTCGACGCCTACCGGACCATCATCAACATGCAGGGCTGATTAAGCGATGCTCGAGTCCATTATTGGTCGCAGTGTTTCACCACGGCAAATCGCCATCATTGGCGTTGGTGTGGTCGTGACCGCGTTGGTGTTTGGTCTCTCAACCTGGGCCGCGAAACCGGTCAAGGTGCCGCTGTTCGCGGGTTTGCCAATCACGTCGGTTTCGGACATGACGGCGAAACTCACGGAAGTGAACATCCCGTACGAACTCGACGAAACCGGCACGACGATCTCGGTCAGCACTGCGGATCAGGCAAAAGCGCGCGTCGAACTCGCGAAAGCGGGTTTGCCCAACGCCGGCCGTCCCGGAATGGAATTGTTTGACAAGCCAACCTGGGGCATGACGGACTTCACACAGAAAGTGAACTACGGTCGCGCACTCGAAGGCGAGTTGGTCAAGACCATTGCCAGCATGCGCGATGTGAAATCGGTGCAGGTACATCTCGCGCTCGAAGACGAATCACTGTTCAAACAGAACGAACGTCCGTCGAAAGCATCGGTGACGATTGCAATGAAAGGTGGCGAATCGCCGCAACAATCCGTGGTCACCGGCATTCAGAGCCTCGTGGCCGGAAGTATTGGGGGACTCGATCCGCAGCACGTAACGGTTCTCGATGAAAGCGGACACGCCCTGGCGTCGGATGATGATGGCTCGGTGGCATCACAAACCAGCCGTCACCTGACGGTCCAGCACGAACTCGAAGCATCGCTGCAGAAAAAGGCCGAGAACATTTTGCAAAGCCTGGTTGGTACGGGCAACAGCAAAGTGCAGGTCAACGCGAGCTTGAATTTCGACAAGATCGAACGCACCACAAAGCAGATTGATCCGGAAAAGCAGGGATCGGTGAGCGAGCAGAAAGCGGAAGTGACACCCAGCTCGCCGCAACAAGGGGCGGGTTACAGCACGACTGCCAGTTCATTTGAAAATTCAAGCAGCGTGGAAAGTTTCGTGGGCACGATTGGAACGCTCAAAAAATTGACCGTGGCCGTATTGGTTGCGGACAAGGTGACCATTCCGCCTGCCGATAGTACGAAGAAAGGCGCGCAGGAACCGATTATCACTACTCGCACGCCCGAAGAAATCACTCGCATCGAATCGTTGATGCGGAATGCACTCGGCGTTGACTCGACGCGCGGCGACATGATCTCGGTCGTGAGCGCGCCGTTCAACATGCCGCCAGCTGACGTTGCGCGTGACACGTCAGTCAAGCAGTCGTTCCTTACGCGCGTTGAAAACAATCCGAAACCGTACGTCTGGGTGAGCGCGCTGGTTGGTCTACTGGTGCTTGCCGTCGTGATGGTGATTGCACTCAAGCCCAAAAAAGCTTCTGCCTCCGCGGCTCAGTCGCAGCTCGGCGCGGCTTCGAGCTATCCGGAATTGCCGGCATCGACACACATGGCGTCCGCGATGCAGGCGCAACAGCACCAACACCTGTTGCAACAGTCGCACGAAGAGTTTGGCGGCATCGAGCAGGCGCCACGTCAGGTCGTTCTCCCGGCCATTGCGGTTTCGCCGGAGCGGGAACAAGCGATTGCCACTGTTGACCAACGACCTGATGCTGCAGTCCGGGTCACCCGCAACTGGCTGCGCGCATGAGTGCTGCCACCCGTCAGTCTGACAAATACGCGCCGGATCGCATCACAGGCCGGCAGAAGGTTGCCATTGTGTGTATGGCGCTCGGTGCTGAACATGCGGCCAAGGTTACGGCCGAACTGCATCCCGAAGAAGCCGAAATTGTTGCGCTCGAGATGGCGCAACTTTCCGGCGTTCCGCCCCTGCTGGTAGACAACATCCTGACCGAATGGCTCGAGCAAACACTCGCCGTTGATTCACTCTCCACCGGTGGCGTAGAGTTCGCGAAGGAAGTATTGGAAAAGGCGTTTGGAGTAGTGAAGGCCGCCGCCATTCTCAAGCGCATTCAGGCGCAGCTCGACGACTCGGATCGTTTCCGTAAGCTCCGTCGCGCCGATCCTCAGCAGCTTGGCAGCACGCTGCGCGGTGAACACCCACAAACGATTGCACTCATTCTCGCACACCTCGAGCCGGCCCACGTCGCCAACATTCTGCGCGAGCTGGATCCGAAGCTCGGGGGTGAAGTGATGTTTCGTATTGCACGGATGGAAAAAGTTGCACCCGACATGATTTCGCTGGTGGAACGCGCGATCGGCAGCGAAGCCGACCTGGCGTTCACACAAGGCATGAGTCACGTGGGTGGACCGGCCGCTGTTGCCGCGGTGCTCAACCTGGTCAGCTCCACGCTCGAAAAAGAAGTGCTCGATCTCGTCGCCGAAAAGGATACTGGACTCAGCGACACGATCAAGAACCTCATGTTCGTGTTCGAAGATCTCATCACCCTCGACGACAAGTCACTGCAGCGCCTCATGCGCGAAGTCGAAGTCAAGCAATTGGCCCTGGCACTCAAGGTTGCGAGCGCCGAGCTCAAGACCAAGATCATGGGCACGATGTCGCAGCGCGCCGTTCAAGGTCTCAAGGAAGAAATGGAATTCCTCGGACCCGTCAAAACGCGCGACGTCGAAGCGGCGCAGACGGATGTGGTCAGCAAGGTGCGTGCGCTCGAAGAGAGCGGCGAAATCGTGTTGAGCACCGGCAGCGACGACATCGTGATCTGATATGTCATCCTCTGAATCATTCCGCTCCAAAGCGCCCATCACGAAATGGGCGCTCGATGAACTCGAAATGCCGGACATTTTCGAGGCACCACTCAGTCGTGAGGTTGCGGCCAACGCAGAAGCCGCTGCAGCGCATGCGGCTGGTGAACAAGTCGTCACGTCGCCACAGGAACTCGCTCGCATCGAAGCGGTCGCGTACGCACATGGACGCGCCGACGGTGAAAAGCTGGCGCGGTCGGAATCGCTGCCGCGCATCGAATCAATTGCGGCAGCACTGGCAGACGCACTGGAAAATGTGCGTTTGCATCAAACACGCTGGACAGCGAACGCCGAAGAAAATCTTGCGGTGCTCGCCGTCGCGGTCGCGCGTCAGCTCATTGCACGCGAAGTCGCAACCGACGCAACGATCGTCGCTGGATTGGTGCAGCGTGCGCTCGCACAGTTTCCGCTCGAGCAAACCGTCACGATTCGGTTGCATCCCGACGACGCGGATTCGTGCACCGAGTTATTGCAGCCGGCCGACAGTAACAAGTTTCACGAGATTCGTTGGGCTCCCGACGCGCAGGTCTATCGCGGGGGCTGCATGGTAGAAGGTCGCGAACGCATCATCGATGGTCGCGTCGACACGGCACTTGAGCGCATCTATCGCTCCATTGGCAACGTGCAGGCGTCGTAAGCTGCATGTTGACACCAACCCAGTACCAGACCGCACACCGCGAAATGTTTCATGCGGACGCGTACACCCCCGAAGCGACGCTCATGCTGGAACGCATGGAAAGCACCGAACGGTTCGCATCGTACGGTCGCGTCAATCGCATTGTGGGGTTGGTGCTCGAAGCAACGGGTCTCGAAGTTGGGTTGGGCGCACTATGCCGCGTTACCAGTCACAGTCGTGATCATTCAGTACTCGCCGAAGTGGTCGGCTTTCACGAGCGCGTGGTATTGTTGATGCCGCTCGGTGAAATGGATGGCTTGCACCCCGGTTCCATTGTACAGCCGTTGGGGCGCACCTTTGGCGTTGACGTTGGCCCCGCCTTGTTGGGGCGCGTACTCAATGGACTCGGTCACCCAATTGACGGCAAAGGTAAGCTCGATGTCATTGATCGCGTTCCACTCTCGGCCGAGCCACCCAATCCGCTGCACCGTCAGACCATTGAGGATCCAATGGAAACCGGCGTGCGCGCCATTGATGGATTGTTGACGATTGGAAAAGGGCAGCGGGTGGGAATTTTTGCCGGGTCGGGTGTCGGCAAAAGTACCATGCTAGGAATGATTGCCCGGCAGGCGAAGGCCGATGTGAACGTGATTGCACTGCTTGGAGAGCGTGGTCGCGAGGTGCGCGACTTCCTGGATAACGCGCTTGGAGAGGAAGGATTGGCGCGTTCGGTTGTAATTGTCGCAACGGGCGATCAAGCAGCGCTGGTTCGCGCGCGTGGCGCACTTGTTGCAACAGCCATTGCGGAATACTTCCGTGACCAGGGGAAACAAGTGTTGTTGATGGTGGACTCCGTAACGCGCGTCGCGATGGCTTGGCGCGAAATTGGTCTCGCTACTGGCGAGCCGCCCACAACGAAAGGTTATCCGCCTTCGGTGTTTGCGGCGCTTCCACGTTTGCTGGAACGCGCGGGCAACGCAGCAGTTGGCGGCATCACCGGCATTTACACCGTGCTGGTTGACGGCGACGATTTCAACGAACCCGTCGCCGATGCCGCGCGTTCAATTCTGGACGGACACATTGTGCTCACGCGCAAACTGGCCGCGCAGAACCATTACCCGTCCATCGACGTGCTCGAGTCGAAGAGTCGCGTCAAGGACCACATTATCGACGAGAAGCAGCGTCGTTCGGGCAACGCCTTGCTGCGGCTCGAAGCGGCGTATCGGGAAAAAGAAGATCTGATCATGGTTGGCGCATACCAGCGCGGCAGTGATCCCTATGTGGACGCGGCCATTCTGTATCGCGAGCGCGTACTGATGTTCCTGCAGCAGCGCCCCGAAGAAACCATGGCGTTCGACGACACAAACAAAGCGCTCAATATCATCGCGGAAGCGATTGAAGCGTCCGTGGGACGTCGCAGCTGATGTTCCGTTTCCGCTTGCAGCGCGTGCTCGAGCTTCGCGAGAAACGTGAACAGGCCACGGCCATTCAACTCGTCCGGGCGGAAGAATCGGCAACGGTCGCACGCAGTGAACGTGATGAATTACAGGCGTTGCGTACGGCGTCACGCGCGCAAATCACATCGGCGCACATTACCGATCCCACGGTTGGCCATTTGCACCACCTCGGCTACGTCATGAGCGCGCTGGATCAGCGCCTCGGACACGCGTCGCAGGCGCTGGAGAAGGCCGAAGGTGTGGTTTCTGAAGCGCGAGTTTCATTGGACGCTGCCGCGCGCGATCGACGGGTACTCGATCGCTTGAAGGACAAACATACCGGAGCGTTTCGAGCGGAAGAATCGCACCGTGACCGCGTTGAAATGGACGAAGTAGCGCTCGCGCGATTCACGCGCCAGCGCGATGCGAAACAACGAGATCGTGCGCAAGAGGCCGATGAGGGCAACGCGTCATCTCAGCCACCTGACGGAGCGTCACACGCATGAAAAAACTGCTGTTGCCTCTCTTGGGCGCGGTGCTCGGCGGCGTAGTAGCTGCAAGCGCCGCTACGATCGTGAACGCCAAGAAAGCGTCGGCCGCGTACGCCGTACACGTTGCAGATAGCGTCGGGAAGCACGTGAAGGATTCAACCGTCGCCGCTGATAGTGTCGAGAAAGCACAGAAGGCGCGCGAAGCCGAGGCAGCGGCGGCCGAAGCCATGATGACGCCTGCGGATTCCATTCGCGAGGCGCAGAGTCTTGCAACGACGCTCAAGACTGCAACCAAAGGGTTGGCCAACGCTGCAGATCCGAAACATGGTGCGCCCGTGGACGCCAAACATGCCACTGCGGAAACACACGCTCCGGCAACTCCGGCTGGTCATGTTGTGACGCCATCTCCGGTTGGCAAGAGTAGCACACCGGCCGCCGGAAAATCGGCAACGCCGCGGCCAGTGGATGCACCGTATCCTGTACCGAACAAGCTGCCCGATGCCGCGGAGAGCGGATTGCCGGAGAATCGCATCGCGAAAATTTTTGGCATGATGAGTCCTAAGGAAGCCGCGAAAGTGCTCGAGCAGATGAGCGACAACGACGTACGTGTCATTCTCGGCAAGATGGGTGACAAACAAGCAGCCGCAATTTTGGTGGCGTTTCCGGCAGCACGTGCGGCGACGATCAGCAAAGGCGAAACGGCAAAACCGGAAGTGCGCAAAAACGAAGTGGTGAAACCGGAAGTGCAAAAGAATGAAACGGTGAAACCGGACACTGCCAAGACAAAAAAGGACTCCGGAGAACACAAATGAATGTGAGCAACGCGTTGGGCTTTCCCTCTCCAACTCCCGTGGCACGACGGAGCGACGCACCGAATTCTGTGGACGGCAGCGAAGCGCCACGCACGACACAACAGTCGGCGGAGTTTGCAGCGTTTTTGTCGATGATTGTCGGAACCGACCCGAAGTTGCGGGCGGAACTCAAGAAGCAGCTTCCAGAACATTCTGCGGGTTTGTTAGATCATTTGTTGGCGTCAGCGAATGAGCCGACGCCCGAAACGCAGTCGCCATTGGATGCGGCTCGTTACGGCATGATGACCGAGGCCGCGCGCAGTGCAAGTGCGGCGACGACGACTCCCGCCTCGTCACCAACGGCCGCAGCCAATTCTCGTCAGACGCGTTTGGAAATCAATGCTATCAATCGCGCGGCTGCCACTGAACTTCTGAGTTCGATGAATTGGGGTGGTGAATCTGAATCCGAGCTGAATGGCGTTCACACAACGGCTTCGCAAGGTCGTATTTCTCAAGCCGTTCTCGCGCGCGCTACGGCGGGAAAGGCGTCTTCTCTCGAAGAGCTGCTGGCCGTTGGCGATCACGAAGCGGCCGGCGTTCGTGCTGGAATCGACAACGTGCTCTCGAAGGCAGGTACTGACGAGGGCATGAAGTTGGCGGCAACGCACGCTGCAAATGCCGCGTTGAGCGCGGCGCTTGCGGCATCTGCCAGTAACGTCAACACGCCAATCACCGACGTCGAAGCACTTGATCCCGAGCTGCGCAATCGGCTCACTCGCGTGATCGATCGCATGAAAACAGAATTCGGCTACGATGTTACGGTCGTCGAAACGGCGCGATCGCAGGAACGTCAGGACATGCTGTATGACCAGGGCCGTACGACATCAGGAAGCATCGTCACGAAAACACTTGATTCGATGCACACGCAGGGTGAAGCGGTCGACGTGCTGGTTGATGGCGACTGGAATAACAAAAAAGGATTCGCTCTTCTGCAGCAGGTTGCGAAAGAAGAAGGAATGAAAACGCTTGGCATGACTGATCCGGGGCATCTGGAACTGCCGAAGGACTCGTGGACGATGAACGCTGATGTGCGCGTGACGAGTGCGATGAGCAGCAACCAGGTGTCGAATGGTATTGCGCAGGTGGCAACCGTTGCTCGTGTCGCAACGGTTGGAGTCGGCATGAATGTTGGCGCGGCGCAACCCGAAATGCCCGCCATTCCCGCTGCTCCACAACCAACGCTTCAAACCAACGGTGCGGCCGGATTGTTGCTGCAGCAGCGAGACACCAATAGCAACTCGAATTCGCACAGTTCGGCCGACTCCGCTAGCGGTCAGGCGTCGAGAAAATCCTCGCTCAAGTCAGTTGACAAAACTGATAACCGAGCGGCGAGTAATGCCTATCAGGCAACGCCGACCGATATGAAGGCGAAATTCATCGGTCCGGTAGACGAGACTCAGCGCCCTGCAGGCGGAACTGCGGCCGATGCGGTCGATCGCGTGCATGACATCAACGCCATGCGTGAACAGCAGGGTGGAAAACCACTTTCGCAGATGACGCTTGAAGTCGACGACGTCAACGGCGGAACGCAGCAAATCACGATTGACGTTAGCGGCAAGGTAGTGGACACACACATCAGCGCGGGAAGTACGAGCGCCGAACGCCTGCGCAGTCACGTGAACGAACTCAGGACGGGCCTTGAAAACCGTGGCCTCGAAGCCGACAGCGTTCGCATCAGTACGCAGGGTGCGCGCACGGAAGGTGTTGATAACGTGAAACACAGTGCGATTGCCGATCGCGATGTGATGCGCATGACGGGCGCAGGTACCGCCGGTGGCACGAGCGCTGGTGATCAATCCACGCAGCAGGGTACGCGCGAGAAATCGTCGTCGTCACGCGATTGGGATGACAAGCAGGCCGCGCGCGAGGAGCAGCGCGCTCAGAACCGCGACGCACAGGGACGTGGAAGCGGCAACCAGGACCGTCAGCGTCCGCAATATCAGGAGAAGCAATGATCAGTTCTGTTCGCACCTCCATGTACTCGCCGATGTTCGACACGGCGCCTACGGGGAACGATGCACCCGATCCGGTCACGGGTCCGGCCGAACCATCAACGCCGCGCACGTCGACGCCGCTCACCGATTCGATGGGCAAGGACGACTTCATGAAGCTGCTGGTGGCGCAGCTCAAGAATCAAGACCCGCTCAATCCGATGGACGGCAAGGACATGGCGGCGCAGCTCGCACAGTTCTCGTCTGTTGAACAGATGATGCAGCTCAACACCACCGTGTCGGCGCAGTCGGATGCGCAGAACAAGATGGTGACCGCGCTGGAAGATTTGAAAAACGCGCAGGGCACGCAGGGTGACAATCTCGCCTCGCTCATCGAAGGCCAGATGGCCGTGTCGACCGTTGGCAAAATTGGTGTCACGACTGGTGACACCGTGTTCGTTGATCGCGATGGTGGTGGTGCAATCACAATCGATACGGGTTTGACAGCCGGCAACGGCGAAGTCACGGTCAAGGACTCGAAGGGCAATGTTGTCAGCACCGGATCCGTCACCGACGTCAAAGCTGGATTGCAGAGCATCGATTTGCGCGATATCTCGTTCAATCCGCCGCTCAAGAACGGCAGCTATTCGTATTCGGTGAATGTCACGGCGGAAGGCAAAGATCCTGCCGCAGCGAAAACATACACCACCGGCCGCATCACCGGATTGCGTTATGAAAACGGCAGCCCCGTGTTACTGGTGGGCGACAAACTCAGCGTGCCGTTCTCACAACTGATTCAGATTCGCGGGTAACCGCGCCGCTCGTTCCGATACCTGCACCTTCTTCGATTCAATAACGTTTCAAATCTTCTCTGGAGAACTAACCAAGCATGCTTCGCTCTCTCTACGCCGGTGTTTCCGGCCTGCGCAACAACCAGGTGCGCATGGATGTCATCGGTAACAACATTGCGAATGTCAACACCGTGGCATTCAAAGCTGGTCGCGTCACGTTCAAGGAAGGGTTTGCCCAGTTGCTGCAGGGCGCGAGCCGTCCGCCCGGCGATCAGGGTGGTATCAACCCGGTGCAGATCGGTCTTGGTATGCAGATTGGCTCCATCGATCAGATGTTCAGCCAGGGCAATATCGAAACAACCGGTTTGAACACCGACGTTGCCATTCAGGGTGATTCCTTTTTCGTGGTGCGGAAAGGCAACCAGAGTTTCTACACGCGCTCGGGCAACTTTCAGGTAGACGCGCTTGGTCAAATGGTGTCGCCGACAAACGGATTTGTTGTACAGGGCCGCACGTATGAAAACGGCATTTTGCAGGACGGCATCCGCGACATTCGTCTCCCGTTTGGTCAGAAGGTTTCGGCCAAACCCACCACCGAAACAACGCTTGCCGGCAACCTCAATGCGTCATCGCCGGTTTTTCAGGGCAACTTCAACGACCCGATTGATCGCGCACTTCCCATCAACGAAAAGGCCTGGACGGAATCGCAGATTGGCGTGTTTGATTCACAGGGTGGCAAACACGATGTGAAAATTCAGATGTGGAAGACGGGCGCGAACACGTGGGATTGGCGCATCGACCCACTTGCAAGCGCAATCACGGAGTCTTTCCAGACTGATTCGGCCAATCCACCGGCGGACATCACATTACCAACGCCGCCTGCCGGTTACGAAATTCTTCCGGCGAACGTGCGCGTGACGAGTCCTACCGGAACCGAATATTCGACGCCCGGCGACTACGCCTTGAACGCAGGTCCGCCGCCCGCGGTGCAATTCACGGCCAGCATGCCGTCGAACGCGCCCGTCAACATTTCGTATTTCATGAGCCCGACCGCGGCCGTGCCGGGTGTGAACGGTGGTACGTTCACGTTCGATCAGACCGGCGTTATGAGCACCAACATCGATGCGTCGCTCGATTTCGGCGTCCCAGGGGCCAACGCAGTTCAGGTTCAACTCAAACTGAATGGCGGCGTGAGCGGTCTGACGCAGTTCGCGTCTACGAACTCCACGGCGGTGTTGCGCGATCAGAACGGATACACGTCAGGCACCCTGCAGAATTTCTCGATTGACCGTTTCGGTTTGATCACCGGCTTCTTCACGAACGGCACGACGTCCCCGTTGGCCAAGATTGTGCTCGCGGATTTTAACAACCCGGCTGGTTTGCTGCGTATTGGCGACAACATGTATCAGGAGTCGGCAAACTCGGGCGGTGGTGTCATGGGCTTCGCGTTGGAAGGTTCGCAGTCGCAGCTCGCATCGGGCGCACTGGAAATGTCGAACGTCGACCTCGCGCAGGAATTCACGAACATGATTGTGGCTCAGCGTGCGTTCCAGGCCAACGGCAAGGTGGTATCAACGTCCGACGACATGTTGCAGGAGTTGATGGGCATCAAGCGATAGTAGCTTGACGGTAGCGCAGTAAAATGCGGGAGTCGACGTGAGGTCGGTTCCCGCATGTTCTTTTATGCTGCGCAATCGTGGCCGTGTTACATCTCGTGATACATCCTGTGCGATATCACGTCACGATAATCCGGCCCGTCATCTGCGGATGCAAGGAGCAGAAATAGGGATACTCACCCGGCGTCATGAAACGCTGCGTGTATTTCTGATCGGTATCAACTATACGCGACGACGGAAATTTACCGTTCGCACTGATCACGAGGTGCGGCACGTCATCGCGATTGATCCACATCACTTCGGTTCCCGCTTTCACCGTGGCCGATTTCGGGTTGAACTGAAAGTTGTCGATGGAGATAGTGCCTGGTGGCAGTTTGGAATTGTCGAGCCGCTTTGGTTTGCCGGTTGCATGTTCCATCGCCATCGATCCGGCCATGGTGGCCTCACCCGTGAGTGTGGTGTCAACAATGGCGAGATCATGCTTGCCAGGCACAAAGGTGACGGATGTGAGCCCAAGCACGTGCTGCAGTCGTTCCGCACTGACGGTCATCGGCCCGGGCGACGGTGCACTCCCCGGCGCCGGTTGCGGAAACGCGGTCGAAAGCGCCGTGTGAAAATGCACGTTGCCTTCCACCTTCTGCATGGTTTGGTGAATGTGCCCATTGAGCACGGTGACTGAACCAAACCGCTTGAGCAATGCGAGCGCCTGCGCGCTATCGTCCGTTCCCCAGCCCCATTCGGGATAGATGGACCACAACGGAATGTGCGCAAACACCACGATGGGTGTACTCGCGGACAAGCCCTGCAAATCCTTCTTGAGCCACTCGAGCTGCTCGGCCCCCAGTGCACCCAGTCCGCCGGCCTTGAGGTCCATCACGTTCACGAGTCCCACAAAGTGCACGCCAGTATGGTCGAACGAATACCATCCCTTGCTCGATCCACGTCCGAATCGTTTGAGATACTGCGCACCGTTATCTGACAGCACGTCGTGTTCACCGGGCACGTAAAACACTTCGCCGGTCTTGATGCCTTTGATCACTTCGCTTGCCGTATCGAACTCCTCCGCTTTTGAAAGCTGCGTAATATCGCCCGTGTGCAGGACCAGCGCCGGTGGCGTTGGCAGCGCGTTCAATCGGTCAACCGCGAGACGCAGGGTGGCCGTTACATCCTGATTCGCTGCCTTGTTGAAACCAATGTGACTATCGCTGATCTGCGCGAAGAAGAGCGCCTTCTTTTGGGCGTCCGACAATTGGTCGATCGCGTTCATCGCGTACGCGCGCGGAACACCGCCGTTGATCGCCCACACGACGCCCGTGCCGGCCCAGGCCATGCAGCGAAGAAATCCCCGGCGATCTACGCCATCGTTCGCCCCAACGGAGGACGCGTCCTCACTGTGATCGTGTTCAAGGTTGTGACGGTCGTGGTCGTGATGATGAGCGTGAGCCATTGTATTATTCTCCGGCGCTGTTGTTGATGTTGTGTGGTGCGTTCACAGTGGTGAACGGACGTCGCGGCAGAAGGGCGCGTCCGGCATCGCTGCAACAAGAACTGCAACGCCGCCCCGAATATTCCCGGTCGCCGAGCGAAAACAGTCGCCCAACATTTCTTTTCGCTTTTCGGGAATATTTCCGAAATTCGCCCGTTTGTACTGGTAGGGCCCTTCACTTTCAGTTGATGGACACAGCGAACCAATCGCGATTCGAACAGCTGGTGCTGCGTCATCTCGACGCGGCCCATAACCTCGCGCGTTATCTCACGGGCAACGACGCCGACGCAGACGATGTCGTGCAGGAAGCGTTTCTGCGCGCACTGCGGCACTTCCACACCTTCTCGGGCGAGGATGCCCGCGCGTGGCTCTTCGTCATCATTCGCCATGCGTCGTATGATCTGCTTCGCCAACAGTCCCGTGGGCGTTTTGTTGCTATCGACGATGTTCCCGAAACGGTGTCGGCCATGAGCGTCGAAAGTCCATCCGTCGCCATCGATCAACGGCTCGATTGGTCGCGCGTCGAACAGGCGATGCAATCACTGCCCGTCGAGTTTCGCGAGGTGATCGTGTTGCGCGAAGTCGAAGGGCTTTCCTATGCAGCAATTGGCGAGATCACCGGTATTGCCGCCGGCACGGTGATGTCCAGGCTGTCACGCGCGCGGAAGCGGTTGCACGTACTGCTCGCGCCATCGCGCTCCGCGTCGTCCGATCGGGAGGTGCACTAAATGGCTTGCAACAACACACCACCGCAGTTGGAAGCGTACGCTGAGGGGGCGCTCGATCCTGAACATGATGCTACCACCCTTGCGTCCATTGTGCATCATCTCGCCACGTGCGGCGATTGCCAGGGAGAGGTGGCGCGCATTGGACAATTCAGTGCATCACTGCGAAAGCAGTTGCCGTATCACCAGGCAAGTGACGTTCTCCGTGCGCGCGTGAAGAGTCTGGCCGCACACTCGGCGACACCTGAAACGCAAGTTGCCAGTGTCTCCCACGCAAATTCTTCGGTGGCGTTTCCGGAGGCAAAACGTTCCAGGCAATCGCTTCGAAGCTGGAAACTTTTCGCGTTGGCGGCGTCCGCGCTGCTGGCTCTCGTATCGGCGCACGATTTTGCAACGCACCAGCCGGGAGGGACGAATGCGAGTGTGCTTGACAACCAGGAACTCGTCAATGCGCACATCCGTTCATTGATGTCCGACCATCTCGTCGACGTTCCGTCCAGTGATCGACACACGGTCAAGCCATGGTTCGAAGGGAAAATCAACTTCTCGCCAAGTGTCTTCGATTTCGCCGCCGACAGTTTTCCATTGGCTGGTGGTCGGCTCGATTACGCAACGGGCCACGCGATGGCGGCCGTCGTTTTTCACTCGGGTCAGCACGCGATCAATCTTTTCGTCTGGCCGTCCGACTCTGCCGATGTCCCCGTGAGCGTAACGTCGCGTGACGGCTACAACGTCGCGACCTGGCGTCGCAGTCATTTGCGGTACGCTGCAGTGTCTACTCTGAACACCGGTTCACTTGCGAGATTCGCCGCGCTGTACGTCGCGCGTGATTCAACGACGGGCGCTGTGCAACGTTGAGTGTCCGGTGCCTGCTCCGTCATGGATACGCATCGCATGAACCATCGGCATTACGCGCGAAATCAATGTCAAGTTGAGTGCATCAGGTCCACTGCAACTGTTCAACGTCCACCTTGCGCAGGAATTCACAAACATGATCCTGGCTCGACCTGCATTCCGGCGAACGGCGCGGGCATATCGTGTTGCACGATGTCCGTGGTCGATCGCGACGAGCACAAGTTGCGGGTGCAAGGCGACGGCTGACACATCGAGCGCGATCGGAACGAGCGCAAGTTTCGGGCACAAAAAGCGACGGCTGACATTGCGAGGCAATATCAATCGCCGTTTCGTTTTTTTTCTGTTCTTCGTAGCGGGAACACATCGTCATACACCGACCAGATTCCTGCATGGATTTTTTCATCCTGCACTCATTCGATCACTCGGCCGCACTGATATTCCGTCAGAGCCCTCTAGCGCACTTTGTTCATCGAGACTCATAGCACAATCGTAGCATTTGTAGCTGAATACCAGGCCACACACTTATTGTGACCACAACTCACAGTAACAGCTAATTCATACTGACTGCATTTTTCAGGGCGATGCATAGTACTCGGAAATGGTGCAACCAATTCATTGTTCCTCAACAGATGCTGACGCTCCTTGGGCCTTGGGCGGACCGTGGTGACATCACTGCTACTTTCGGAAATTGATTCTTGTGCTACAGAATCATTTTTCGGCCTCTAACGGGCGTACTTGAGTATCGGAGCGTTACGGCGGGCTTACCTGAGCGTTACAGCAACATTACGACGCCTCGGTCCCGGAGAGAAAATGGTTCGCAAGTCCGAAGCTCTGCACTGATTGCGTGAACATTACTTTGGCAAGTTTGCGCGTCGGTCGATCGGCGCGGGTCACGCCCTTGGCACAAATGTTTCGTGAGTGGCAGGGCTGAATTTGCGCTTTAATCCAAAGAATTTGGACTTCAACCATCGGTCAAAATGACACCTCTGACCCCAGTACCAAAAACGCGCCTCTGACCCCCGTACCAAAACCGTGCCT
>JBDUBA010000476.1:0-5187 GCA_040004335.1 Gemmatimonas sp. | reverse complement strand
TGTTATCCGGAAATCTTGCCAACGATTTCCGCAACCGACGCGAGTGCCGCATCGATCTGCGATGGATCGACACCGGCTTGCGCCATGTGCGGCTTTCCGCCGCCTCGGCCACCAACCGTTGCCGCGACATCGCGCACGATGTTGTCGGCGCGATAGCCGCGTTCGCGCACGTCGTCCGTAACAACGGCTAGCAAAGCGCCTTTCCCGTCAGCAAACGCGGCGCCCATTACGGCAACTCCGCTGGCTAACGCTTCGCGAACCGCGTCACCCAACGCCTGCAGCGTCTTCACATCGGGAACATCAACACGCGTTGCTACAAGCTTCACCCCACCAACATCAGTTGCCTTCGCAACAATCTGCGCCGCAATTCCACCACCGCTGGCGCTACCGCGCATCGCGTCGTCGAGACGTTTTTCGAGTTGTGATTTCTCCGCCAGCAACGATTCAACTTTCGTTTGCAACTGTTCAAGATGCGCGGTCGATCCACCAAGATTGACTTTAAGCTTTCCGGCAACACCAACAAGCGCTTTGTCACGCTCGGCCATCAACGAAAACGCGTGCGGACCAGCGACGGCTTCCACACGACGAACACCCGCGGCCACACCGCTTTCGTGCACGACACGTACGAGACCGATTTCGGATGTGTTGCGCACATGTGTACCGCCGCACAATTCCGTTGACAGTGCTTCGATATTCACGACACGCACAACATCGCCGTATTTCTCACCGAACAGTGCCATCGCACCTGACGCAACCGCATCTGTGTACGACTGCTCACGCGTGACGACCGGCACCGACTGCCACACGCCTGCGTTCACGCGGCGTTCAATTTCGCTCAATTGCGCCGGTGTTACCGGTCCGTGATGCGTGAAGTCGAAACGCAAACGATCTGGCGTAACCAGTGAACCCGCCTGATGTACATGTTCGCCCAACACTTCACGCAATGCCGCGTGCAACAAGTGCGTCGCCGTGTGGTGTCGTTCCGTATCGCGACGAGAATTGTGCGGCACCTTCGCGATGGCACGACCAAACGCGATCTCCCCGGTTGGTGTTCCGATCGCAGCAATGCGTCCGTCAACTTTGCGTACTTCGGTTACGTCTACGCGCCAACCATCACCTGTAATCGTACCGTGATCGGACACCTGCCCGCCTGATTCCGCATAAAACGGACTTTCACGCAGCATCACGGCCACGCGGCCATCGGGCAACGTGCGCACTGCTGCAACGACCGTATCAACATCGAGGTAGTCGTATCCAACAAACGTGCCGTTCTTGTCGTCCGGCGTGAATTCCTGCGCGCGACGCCAGAGCGCGGGATCGGCGAAATCATCCGCGAGGACGGTGTGCTGCCGTGACTTGCGTTCATCACGCGACTGGGTGCGCTGCGCGTTGAGCGCCTGTTCAAAACCCGCGATGTCTACGAGATAACCGCGCTCACGCGCCATCAACTCTGTGAGATCGATCGGAAAACCGAACGTGTCGTACAAGCGAAATGCATCTTCACCCGCAATTGAACCGCGCACTGCAGTTGAACCTTGCGTTGATGCCGCTGGCGCAAGTTCTTCAAAGCGTGACATGCCTGCGTCAATCGTTGCGAGAAACCGCTCTTCTTCGGCACGCGTTGTATCGACAATGTGCTTCCGGCGCGACTGCAACTCCGGATATACATCCCGCATGGTGTTGATCAACTCTGCAACCACTTTCTCGAGTGTCGGCTCGCGACGGCCCAGCAACCACGCGTGGCGCACGGCCCGACGCAGAATCCGACGCAACACATAGCCGCGTCCTTCGTTCGACGGGAACACGCCATCGGCCAGCAAAAACGCAACCGCCCGGGCATGATCCGCAATCACGCGGAACGATGCCGGATCAATGAGCTTGCCATGCTTGTCGTGCGCGGTGCCAACGCCAACACCCGGACGATACGGATATTTGATGCCGACCACTTCCTCGACCTTCGCAATCAGCGGCGCGAAGCCGTCGGTGTGATAGTTGTTGGTCACGCCCTGCAACACGGCGGCGATACGCTCCAATCCCGCGCCCGTATCAACAGACGGTTTCGGCAACGGCTTAAGTGTGCCGTCGGGCTGACGGTCAAACTGCATGAACACGAGATTCCAGATTTCCAGGAACCGACCCGCTTCAGCGCCTTCAACGAACGCATCGAGCGGATAGTCCTCGAGATCGGTACGCGTCCACTCACCCTTTGCATCAGCCGGAAACGCCCAGTCCTTCGCCATGTGTGCGAGATCGACGTAGATCTCGGTGCAGGGACCGCACGGACCGGTGTCGGCCATCTGCCAGAAGTTGTCCTTCGCGCCCAGTCCGTAGATGCGACCTTCCGGCACCCCGGCAACTTCCTTCCACAGCTCCCGCGCCTCGTCATCCGTTTCATAAACCGTGACGCGCAGATGCTCGCGCGGGATTTTCAGATCTTCGGTGATGAACTCCCACGCGAACTTGATGGCATCGCGTTTGAAGTAGTCCCCGAAGGAGAAATTGCCGAGCATTTCGAAGAAGGTGTGGTGACGCGCGGTGTGGCCAACCTGTTCGAGGTCGTTGTGTTTGCCGCCGGCACGCACGCATTTCTGAGACGTGGTAGCGCGCCGCTTTCCATCCGGCGCTTCTTCCATGCCCAGAAAAACTTTCTTGAATTGCACCATCCCTGCGTTCACGAACAGCAGAGTGGGATCGTCGGCGGGCACGAGTGTGGAACTCGCGCGGACGACGTGGCCATTCTTCTCGAAGTAGGCCAGGAAACGGGAGCGGATTTCGGACGCTTGCATAGGTCGCGAAATATAGACGCACCGCCGCGTTACGACCTACCGGCGGCGATCACAGTTCAGAGTGGCTATCGCCGTACCACAGCGGTGGTGCGGTGCCCGAGCTGCCAGCGCCAGCACGCGTAGCTCGTGTCCGACGACCCACTGGTCGACTACCGTCAGCTATTCAGCGACTACCAAAATGTTTGGCCAAGGCCAGTCGGATTGAGCTGGATCCATAGCCGCGCCGCATCAGGAACGCCATGAGGCGGCGTTTCGCGACCGTGGGCTCAAGTCTTTGCAGCGACCGCATACGTTTGTCTGCGACCAATTCGCACTGTGCCTCTTCGTCGATGTGGTCTTCGGTGACGGCCCGTGCCACTGCATCGGCGGCGTCAGCCCGCGCGATGCCCTTTTGCTGAAGGAGCATTTCAACGCGACGCGGTGCATCGCCGCGTCGCAGGCGCGACGACGCTTCCGCCCGGGCCACGCTTTCGTCAGACAACACGCCTGATTGGGTGAGTCGGTCGAGCGCGACGGCGATAACGCTCGCAGCGGGCGGTTCGACGCCAGGTTTGGTGCGACGAAGGCGCTGCTCAAGCTCGCGCCGAGTGCGTCGTGCGCGCCCTATGGAAGCCATCGCGCGGTCCATGACCCGCAGAACTGCAGACTCGGCTTCGAGTTTCGCGATGAGTGCGGGCGAGACTGCGAGCCCCCTTCGCGTGGCGCCGAGGTCGGCGAGTAACGCCACCGAAAGTGTGAACGCCCGTTCGTCGGAGAGGGTGAGCAGGTACCGCCCTGGCCTTCGTGGGTGTTCGACGATGTCGGTGATAGTGATGGCAGTGTTTTCGGTCATGCGTTCAACACTCGGACGTTCCTTCGAATTTGGTCCTCTGGTGGCGCGGCGCGGTAAAACTCTTCACGCGGAGACGCGAAGACGCGGAGAACTAACCGTTTGAGGACTGAAGCCCCCGCAAAACCATTGCTCATTTCTTTTTGAGAATTGCTGGTAAGCGCTCGTGAAAAATCAGAAAAGAACCGACTAATCGCCCGCACTGATTCTCGTGACCGGCGCGCAGTTCTCCGTGACTCCGCGACTCCGCGACTCCGCGTGAAAAAAACTTCACCAGAACCGCGAGCGAGGTTTGTCGGAGCACGTCTCCACGACTCCGCGTGAAAAAACTTCACCAGAACCGCGAGCGAGGTTTGTCAGAGCCGGCACGGTCTGACCTCGCAATCGTGGCTCCCGACGGCCGGGACTGCGTGGTCCTACGTCGCGACAGGCAACACACGCAGTCGGCTGTTGCCGTTCACACAAACGAAATGCCGAGGGGCGACTTATGATATGAGGTGGCGATCCGGGCGCCACTGCATACCAAAAGCGACCCCTCGGCATCAATCGACCGAGAGAAGCTGAACGACTACTCCTCTGTTTCTTCCACGACTTCGGGCGGCAACGGCTGACCCGCCTTGATGCCCAACACGACCTTCACTTTCTCTTCCACTTCGGCCATGAGCGCGGGGTTGTCCTTGAGGAACATCTTCGCGTTTTCACGACCCTGACCGATGCGCTGCGATCCGTAGCTGTACCACGCGCCCGCCTTGTCGATGATGCCGGCTTCGACTCCGATATCGACCAACAGTGAGGTGTGGCTGATGCCTTCGGCGTACATGATGTCGAACTCCGCCTGCTTAAACGGCGGGGCGACTTTGTTCTTGACAACCTTCACCCGGACGTGCGAACCAATCACTTCTTCCTTTTCCTTGACTGGTCCGATGCGGCGAATGTCGAGCCGAACCGAGGCGTAGAACTTGAGCGCCTTGCCACCCGTGGTGGTTTCGGGGCTGCCAAACATCACGCCGATTTTTTCGCGCAACTGATTGATGAAGATGACCGACGTCTTCGAGCGCGCGATGGCGCCGGTGAGTTTGCGAAGCGCCTGACTCATGAGGCGCGCCTGCAAGCCCATTTGCTGATCGCCCATGTCGCCTTCGATTTCGGCTTTCGGCACGAGGGCCGCCACGGAGTCGATTACGACGACATCAACCGCACCCGAGCGCACGAGAATTTCGCAGATCTCAAGTGCCTGCTCGCCGGTGTCGGGTTGCGAGATGAGCAGGTTCTCAATGTCGACGCCCAGCTTCTTGGCGTACTCGGTATCCAACGCATGCTCGGCATCGATGAATGCAGCGACACCGCCAGCCCGCTGCGCATTGGCAACGATGTGCAGGCAGAGCGTCGTCTTGCCGCTTGATTCCGGTCCGTAAATTTCGGTGACACGACCACGCGGGATTCCACCAATACCAATTGCTGCATCAAGATTGATGGCGCCAGTTGGAATAAATTCAATGCGCACCTTGGAATCGGTTCCCATGCGCATGATGCTGCCTTTGCCGCAGCTCTTTTCAATTTGTGCGACAGCGA
>JBDUBA010000175.1:0-5203 GCA_040004335.1 Gemmatimonas sp. | reverse complement strand
AATGCTGTCGTACGAATGCGCGACAATTATCCGCGCGCAATTTCCGCCGCCAGCGCATCCTTGAGTTCAGCGCGACGTTCGTCATAGGCCGATTGTACCGCATCGGTGGGATTTTCATAGCGTGCAAACGTCGCATCGAGATCGGCGATTTCACGCGCAAGGCGATCGGCCAATGGAGCCTCTGTACTTTTCACGGGCGGCAACCCGGCGTACGCTGCCGGTCGGTTACGTTGCATGGCGCGTAGCAGAATCAGCAGCATGATGACACCGATGGTGCCGAGCAGCCCAGCAATGTAGATATTGCGCCCAACCGACGGCCCGGCCGGCAGGTTGATTTCGATAGACGTGCCGTTCTTCACATCCTGTGCGAGAAAGCGACGGAATGTGCGGTTCTCGATCGATTGCGGTTCGGTGGCCGCCAATCCACCACCGGTTACAGTACCGTTTGGGTCTTCGAGGAGCACTTCCATGACCACTGCGCCGTATTCGAGCGGGAAGGACAGTGGAAACGCTTCGTTCGGAATGCGATAGGAAAAGGAAACCTGTTTGATACCTGGCGCAATTGCGCTATAGATGGCGACGCGTCCCGGACTTGACGCAAATGCGCCCGCTGAAATTTCGCCTTCGTTTGCCTTGAGGTCGCGTGCGATGTTCGGTACGGAGACTGACCATGTGGCCACGCCGCCACTGTCCGCACCAGACGTGAGCGTCTTGATGCTGTCATTGGACAATTCAAACACTTCAATCACCGTACGATGATTGGAAGTGTCCGGCGCACTGATAATCAGATGGCGACCACTGACCGCCAACGGAAATACCTTTGTCGTGGTGTCGAACACGGTAATTTCGGCATCTGTTCCGCGTACGAGAGCGGTCCGGAACGGCGCCGTGAAATATGCGATTCCGCCCCACGTTGCCGATGTGAAATACACAGCATCGGTCGCGCCGCTGGTTTTGTACTTGAAGTGATACGTGCCGTTGTCCGCCGTGCGCATGGAGTCGAGCGGCGCTTTTGAATCCTGTCCGACGCGATGCAACGTGACCATGAGTCCGGGCACACCGGCCAGTCCCGTTGTGTCATTCGGCGCGGTTGGCTTGACTGTCGCACTCTTTGGCACTCCGGCATCGGGGGCGGGTTGTGGAACTGGCCGCACAACCCGGCCCTGCACTTCGCGCGCTTGTTGTGCAATGAGCGGCGCAGAAAACAAGAAGCCGCACAACAGCGCGACGAGAGTTGATGACGCGTGGCGCGAGCCCTGATTCATGCGCAGCTGTTTCACGGGGAAAACTTTCCGAAGTCTTCGGGACGCAATTTCTCGAGGTACGCCTTGAGTTGATCGGCGGAGAGATCGGTTGACGGCGCGGGAATGATTCCAAGTTCGGCCGCCGCACTGCTGGCGTCGATCGTCTGCACGTTCATCTCCGCGAGCAATGAATCCTCAACAAAGATCGGTGCCATCATGCGCACAGCGATCGCCATTGCATCCGACGGTCTGCAGTCCACGTGCACGACACCATCGGGCTGCGCCACCAGCAACTCGGCGTAATAGGTATCGTTTTGCAGCACTGTCACGTGTACCGCCTGCAACGTTCCGCCCAATGCACCGATGAGCGACTTGCACAAGTCGTGTGTAATTGGACGCTTGGGTTTTGCCTGCTGCACAGCGGCAGCAATGGATTCCGCCTCGAGTCGCCGAATCCAGATTGGCAACAACCGTTTTCCATTTTTTTCACGAAGCAACACAACGAACGCGTCGGACAGACCATCCGATACGACGCGTTCGATGGTGACTTCGGTCATGACGGCAACGGCCTGTGTCTCAGCCCTTAATGGCGCGTTTGAGAGCAGCAACGCGATCGGTACGCTCCCACGTGAACAGCGTGTGTGCAGTCTTGCCGCGGCCGACAGTTTCCGGCTTCCGACCAAAGTGACCGTACGCCGCCGTCGCCTGATAGATCGGTTTCCGCAGATCAAGCGCTTTCGTGATACCGGCCGGCGTGAGATCGAATTCACCCATCACGGCTTTTTCGATCTGGCTATCGGGCACGACGCCCGTGCCAAACGTCTGCACGTAAACAGACACGGGTTCAGCCACACCGATTGCGTACGCAACCTGCACTTCGCAACGCTTGGCCAGTCCTGCCGCAACAATGTTCTTCGCGACCCAACGCGCAGCATAACACGCCGAGCGATCGACCTTAGAAGGATCTTTGCCGGAGAACGCACCACCGCCGTGACGTCCCATGCCGCCGTACGTGTCGACGATGATCTTGCGGCCAGTCAGCCCTGCATCACCCTGTGGTCCGCCGATAACGAAGCGGCCTGTAGGATTGATGTGGTACTTGATTTTCTTGCTGCGGAAATCGGCCGGAATGCACGCTTCGATGATTTCCTTGGTAATCGCGGCGCGCAGTTTCGTGTTCGCGATTTTGTCGTCGTGCTGCGTGGAGACGACCACCGTGTCCACGGCAATTGGCATGTTGTCTTCGTAGACTACTGATACCTGGGCTTTGCCGTCCGGACGCAACCACGGCAACGTGCCGTCCTTGCGACGTGCGGCCAGCGTGTGCGTGAGTTTGTGCGCGAGCTGAATGGGCATCGGCATGAACTCAGGCGTTTCATCAGTCGCGTAACCAAACATCATGCCCTGATCACCGGCGCCGCCGGTGTCGACGCCCATCGAAATGTCAGGTGACTGACGGTCGATGGTGCTCATGACCGCGCACGTCTTGTTGTCGAAGCCGTATTCGGCGTTGGTGTAGCCGATTTTTTCGATGGTGTCGCGCACCACTTCCGGCAAGTGCACGTAGGCCGTGGTTGTAATTTCACCGGCAATCACAACAAGGCCGGTCGTGACCAGGGTTTCGCAGGCAACGCGCGCGGCGGAATCCTTCGCCAGGATGGCGTCCAGCACCGCGTCGGAGATCTGGTCAGCGATCTTGTCGGGATGGCCCTCGGTTACTGATTCCGAGGTAAAGAGGTGTTTATCGGCCACAAGACTTGGGGTTGATGGTTTGGTCAAGCATGCGTGGAAAGGCACGCGATTGGATACTGTCGGGACGCGCAAGCTCTATCCACCGTCAATACTAGAATAGAGCCACCCCGAGGCATAGCCTTGGGGCCCGTGAAGCGTTCAGAGAGTGGCGGCTATTGGTCGCGAATGCCGACCGTGTCGCCCAGCTCGGCACGCAGGCGGCGGCGAAGCAGGAGCTCGACCTCGCGGGCGGTCCCTGCCGAGAGCGCCGCGTCGGCTGCATCCCGCGCCGCCTCGATGCGTACACCGCGAACCACACGTTTCACGTACGGCACCGCGCGAGGCGACACGCTCAGATTTTTGATGCCCAACCCAAGCAGCGCGAAAACGCTGAGCGGCTGCGAAGCCATCTCGCCGCAGACGCTGACTTCCACGCCGTGCGCTGCGCCCGTCATCTGCACCTGCCGGATGAGTCGCAACACCGCGGGGTGGAGTGGCGTGAAACGATGCGCGAGGTTGGCGTTGCCCCGATCCACCGCCAGCGTGTACTGCACCAGATCGTTCGATCCAATGCTGAAAAAGTCGACATCGCGCACGAGGGTGTCGGCCGCAATGGCGGCAGCCGGCGTTTCCACCATCACCCCCAACGGCACTTCATCGCGAAACGGCACGCGGCGCGCCGACAGTTCCTGAATGCACTCTTCGAGCAACTGTCGGGTTTCGCGGACTTCGTCAACCGTAACAACCAGTGGCAACATCACGCGCAGATCGCCGTGAACCGCCGCGCGCAGCAACGCGCGCAGCTGCACTTTGAACAAGTCCGGCTCGTCGAGACACATCCGAATGGCGCGCCAACCGAGAAACGGATTCGGTTCCGTTGGGAAGCCGCCAACGGGCAACTTGTCGCCGCCGATGTCGAAGGTACGAATAATGACGGGGCGTCCGCGGAATGCGTCGACAACGCGTCGATACGCGCGGTACTGCTCCTCTTCGTCCGGCATCGCGGCGCGACCGACCACCAGAAATTCGGTGCGCATCAATCCAACACCGTCAGCACCACTGTTCGCCGCAAGTTCGGATTCGTCGGGCAAATCAACGTTCGCGCGAATGACCACGCGCGCGCCGTCGAGCGTGATCGGATCACTGAGTGCGAGTGCGCGAATTTCCTCGGCGCGACCGGCTTCTGTCTCGATACGGCCGACGGCGTTGGCGACGTCAGCGTCCGATGGCGCGATGATCAACGTGCCTTCACCACCGTCGAGGATGGCCTGCTCACCCCCCTTGAGATACGCGACAGCATTGCGAAGACCGACTACCGCCGGAATTCCCAGTGAACGCGCGAGAATGGCGACGTGTGCGGTAGCGGTGCCGGCATCGGTTGCGATGCCCGCGATACATTCACGGTCGAGCTGCAGCGTGAGCGACGGTGTCAGGTCATTCGTGACGAGAATGGCGTTCGCCCCTTTGGGCACGTCGACCGGGTCGTGATCGGCAAGTCCGAGCAAGATGGACAACACGCGAATGTGCACGTCCGTCAGATCACCAACTTTCTCGCGCAACATGGGCGCGGTGTGTTTCGCAAAGTGTTGCCGCCACTCGAGCAACACGATATCGAATGCTTTTTCCGCACCGAGGTTCTGGCGAATGAGCGACTCGGTCCGTGTGACCAATTCTTTGTCGTCCATGATGGCGAGTTGCACATCAAAGATGGCCGCTTCCTTGGCGCCTGCCTGTATTTCGGCGCGTTCGCGCAGATGTTTCAGTCGATCGCGCGCCGTTTCAAACGCGTTGCGGAGCCGTTCAATTTCCGATTCTATTTCGTCATCACTCACCAATCGCTGCCGGACTTCGGGCACCTCCCATCGCAGGAGGTGCACAGGCCCCACGACAATTCCGGGCGACGCCGGAATTCCGCGCAATACTGAATCCACTACGTCTCACCGAAGCGTGACGCGACGAGGACTGAGAGCGCATCGATTGCGTCGTCGGCATCGGGTCCGGAGGCCCGGAGCGTGATGGTCGCTCCGAATTCGGCCGCCAACATCATCACCCCCATGATGCTCTTGCCGTTTACTTCAAGATCTTCTCGCGAAATGGTGATGTCGGCTTTGTATCGCGACGCCGCCTTGACCATTTCGGCCGCGGGGCGCGCGTGCAGACCATGTTTGTTGACGATTTGGACGGATCGCTCGGACATCAGCGTACCACCGAGTAAAGGACAAGTGCGG
>JBDUBA010000137.1:0-5229 GCA_040004335.1 Gemmatimonas sp. | reverse complement strand
TGGCTGCCAGCTTCCAGACCTTTACAAGGTTGGAGTTACACGTCTCGCCGATTATTCCGTTTTCGTCTGGTCATTGGATTCTGACATCGATGCATCAGGCGCCGCCTTACTCTTCCCCATAAACAACATCACCACCAACGACATGATCATTCCATACGAACGCGCGGCGGCAATTGATACCACCACGAGAAAAAGGCACACGAAAAAATACGCGACATACGTCCCGAACGGCGAACCGCTTTCCACTTATGCGCCCCGGGTATTGGGCAACGATACATCATCGTGCGCGGTTGCTGAGGCAACGCGTTCGGGCGCGCGATAAAAGACTGCGACGAGCGGTGATGTCATCACGGTCGTCACGAGCGCCATTAACACCATCATGGCGAACAACGCCGGTGATATCACTCCAATGTCCAAGCCGACGTTGAGGATCACCAGTTCCATCAACCCACGCGTGTTCATCAACGCGCCAACGGTCGGTGCATCGCGCCAACTCATGCCCGTGAGTTTCGCGGCAACGGTGGCACCGCCCATTTTTCCGGCGACCGCCACCAATAACACGAGCGCAAAGATTGCCCACAGGCCTGCGCCGCTGATCAGGCCAATCGAGGTACGCAAGCCGGTGAAGGCGAAAAACACTGGCAACAGCACCGCGCTAACCACACTGTCGATACGATCAGCGATGACGTCAGACAGCGGCGCAGAAACACGATCGCCGCTCGCATCAAGCGCGGTGGTCTTCGTTCATGGCGGCAGCCGCAATCGCAACAGCAGTACCACGATGAGCTGCGTGAGAAGCAGGCCCAGGTCGAGCATGTGTTGATGATGGCGGAAGAGAACAAGTGCCCTACCCGTTTGGGTAGAGCACCAGAATCTAATCCAAATTTGAGCTTGGCCCGCCTGAAGATTATGTGCGGAAACGTGCTACGCCGCGCTGGCCTCTGCCGGTTGGTGCAATGAGCGCAAAAATTGCATCGTCGACCGAATGATTATTCGCGACGTTTCCGGGAGCATTGGATTTGCTCAAGTCAAACCGCTCCACCATTTCCTTGAGACGCAACGCCTGACTGGCCATTTCCAACGCAGCGGATGCCGATTGCTCGGAGCTCGACGCAACCTGTTGCGTCACGCCACTCATGCGGTCGACGGCACCATTGAGCTGCGAAATTCCGAGTGTCTGTTTTTCTCCCGCCGCCGACGCTTCCGTCATGATGCTTTTTACCCGGCTCACACCAGCGGAGATCTTTTCGAGGCGTTGCACCACGTCTTCGGTAATCCTGACGCCGCTCTCCGCGTTGTTCACGGATTCTTCAATCAACACGGCCGTGTCGTTCGCGGCGGCGGCGGAGCGGAGTGCGAGACTGCGCACCTCTTCCGCCACCACGGCAAAGCCTCGGCCTGCATCACCCGCACGCGCCGCTTCAACAGCCGCGTTCAGGGACAGCAGGTTGGTCTGAAAGGCGATTTCGTCAATCGTTTTGACGATTTTTGCCGTCGAATCACTGGACAGCTTGATGCGATTCATGGCCTCGGCGAGACCGTGCATGCGCGCCACACCGTCTGTCGTTTCCCGCGACGCGCTGTCGGCCAATTCACGCGCTTCACGCGCGTGGCCGGCCGACTGTTCAGTCATGTCAGCCATTCCCTTGAGACTACCGGATACTTGCACGAGCGAGCGGGCCTGTTCGGATGAACCGAGCGCCAGCGACTGGCTGCCATTGGTGATGTCGCTGGCAGCGCTTGCGACTTCCGTGCTTGCGGCCGCCACTTCGGACAGCGCCTGGTCGAGGTTGCCTGCGGCGGTGTTGATGGCCTTTTTCATCGCAGCAAAGTCGCCGCGGTAGGACGCGGTCACTCGTGCCGTGAGATCACGGTTTGCCATTTGTTCAAGCACGCCGGTAACGTCGGCAATGGGTGCGGAGACCGCATCCAGCAACTCGTTGGTACCCACGATGAGTTGTGCGTAGGCACCTTCGAAGCGAGCGGAATTTCCACGTTCCGCGAGGTTGCCGGCGCGCGCTGCTTCGAGTTGCGAATGTGACTGCTGCAGCAACTCGCTCAACGTTTCTGACACCCGCCGCATGTTGAGTGACACAACGTCGGCCGGCGAACGCGGCGCAATCCGCGCGGAAAGATTGCCACGGGCGACCGCGTCTGCGGCCGCCGCTACCTCGCGCAGGTATTCAACCATCGCGCGAAAAGAATTGGCGACGACCCCCAGGTCGTCATTCGCGGAAAATTCCACCGTGCGCGTAAGATCGCCAGCGGCCGTACGCGTTGCGGCCTCGGCGATGGTGCGCAGTGTACCCAGAATATCGCGCACAAACAGCCAGGACAACGCGGCAAGCAGCCCAATCAGGAGCACCAGCACTCCAACTACCGTGATCATGGATTGCATCGCACTCGCGATGGCGTGCGAGAAAGCGTCGTTCACGTCTTTTTCTGTTTCGTTGGTGTTGGCATCCAGCTCGGTGTGCAGCGCGCTGAAACGAGTCGCCATCTCACCCAGGTGCGACGACAGCGATTCATCGAGCTCCTTGCGAAGCAACTTACGCGCCGTCGTCGACGCAACTGCGTAGTAGGCGTCAAAATCGGTTGAGAGCTGCCGGCGCCGTTTGTCGCTGAACGCCGAAAATTCCGCGGCCGACTGCAACTGTTTTCGCACAAGGTCTGCGAGCGAATCAATGCGCGGCAAAGCGTCAACATCGCCTTGTGCAACGGCGTCCTGGATGCCGCGCTGCACGTCGGCAATGCTGCTCTCGAGTTTCCGGCTCAGCGTGATTGACGGATAATAGTCGCGCTGAATACGTGAGAGCGCATTTGTGTTCTCGCGTCCGAACCAGAAACTGGCGGCGAGCACGACCAACGCTCCTGCCGCGGCGACCGCCGGCAGCAGCAGAATCTTGTGCTGAATTTTCAGCCGGCGAATACTTTTCACGGCCACACTGTCACCGAACGGTGAGCACTCTGACACCAGCAGTCACGGCGTCTGCCGAAACGTAGCCAATTGCACCTGCATTCTCTTTCACAAACGCGATGACGGCAGCGTCTGACGCTTTTTCGTCCGGCGGATTGCTGCGACCCGCAAACATCTGCTGCTGCCAATATAGTTTGATGGCGTTCATGTCCTTGTGCAACAGTTCCTGGGAAAATGCGGAGCGTGTTGCGGAAGTTGCAGTGAGATCGACCGGCACGATGGGTGCGCCAGACGGCCAGGTGGTCTTTTTCTTTGTGAAAATCAAGGCGACGTCGGCCGAGGGCAGCGATGTCGTCGCGTTGGCTTCGTTCACAACCACGCGGTACGCTTGCGCTTGCGCATCGTGTGCCGCAGCGAGCGCAAGAAATCCGAGGGCGATGGCAAACAATCGCATTGTTGGGCCGTTGATTTGCATGTTAAAAACTGAATTGGCTGCCAAACTGCAGCACGCGGGTGCGTTTGCCGAGATCGACGGCCTGCAATGGGGCAATGAAGCGATTGCCTGCAACGTCGTGGAACTCGGCACGCAACACAAAACCGGTGGTGATCCAGTAATTCAAACCAACCGCCGCGTCCGTGTGGCGCGCCAGCGCGGGAGCCGCGTTGGCGAGCTCAATGCCACTGGCGCGCGAAGCATCCCAACGCGCGGACAGTTGCCAGTTTTTTGCGAATCGTGCGGTCCCTTCGATATACGCCGCAGTCTCGTGAACGTCGGGCTCCTGCTGACGCGTCACTTCGCTGCGGAGTCCGAAGCGCGTCGTCGCCCAGTCAAGCTGCGCACCAAAAACGCTGTGCCGTTCCGACAGGGTCCCGTCGTGACTGTCCTCGATGTGGCCCGTGAAGGCGGACACACCGAAGGACAGCTCGCTGATAGGCGTCTCGACAACCGTGCGACCACCTAAGACTTCATGCATGAGGCGAGACCGTTCTTCCGTGTCTTGCCAAGGGCGGAGCGTTGTCACCGCGACGTTGCCGACGTATCCGTCATACAACAGTCCCCAGCGGCTTGCCGAGAAAATTCCACCGGTAAATCCAACGCCGTTGTACACTTCGCCCATCGTCCCGGACACGTCGTAAACGCCGTGCGGCAGCATGAGCATGTTGTGCGCTGTGCCGACATCAAATATTTCCGAATACTCGCCAAACGGCTGCTTCACTCGCCCCACGTTCAGCTTGAGCCTGTCCGACAGTTGATATTGCGCAAATACGATATCAAGCTTGGGTTCGGTCACGTGATGTCCGACGCCGTCGAAACCCAGCTGGGTGAACATAGCAACACGTGGTGCCGGTGTCGCACTCAACACCAGAGCAAACGTGCCGTCGTTGGCGGTGCCGCGTTTCGATCCGTATTCATACGTTCCGCCCGAGCTGTGGCCAACGCCCCAGTCCGCGAAACCGTGTATTTGCAAATTCTGCGTTATGGTCTGCGCGACAACGCCATTCGCCGTAGCGAGTGTGAGCGCGAAGATGACCAGGAGGCGTTGCATATCTGTTGAGGCCGATAAACCGTGGGTGCAGACGCAAGACTGCGAGCCGCAAGCGCCAGTGTGGCAAGTGGTTGATACATTTCATAGTCGGGCGGCCGCGGTTCGCGCTGTAGCGCGCGCGTGCAATTCACACTCGAATAGCGCGTTCTCGACGCATTGTAACGTTGGTGTGCGCCTAAGCCAGACGCAGAACATCAGATCGCGTAAGAGCGGCTGCAGCACTGCTGGTAAAGGCGGCTGCACGTTGCTCAGACTTTGGCCGGGCCATCTCGCAAAACAGGCCCTGCCACAAGCACGGCGCGTTCTATTTGTGCGGTGAAACGAGGAAAATCAAATGCGCCGCAGTGATTCGGCGGCGCTGATGAAGGCAGCCTGTCCGGCATGAACGAACACATACACGTCACCGGGGTTGCACCAAGACATCCGTGCACGCCGCCTGTCCTCCTCTGACACGCATTTGGAGATCTCAATGACTGATAAACCACACGATTCAAAGGCGTCAAAGGCCGCTTCCGCGCCCCGCAAGACTGAGAGTCCCGGTGAGCACATCGCCAACGTGGACGGTCCCTTGTCCAATGATGCGATTCACAAGACCGAATCGAAGGACAAGCATCCGCAGGGCAAAACACGTCACGGTGGTCGTTCCGCGTAAATCGCTCTGGCCGGGACGTTCCGGCAGCGGCCCCGCAGAATGATCGCGGCAAACAAGAAGCGCCGTGCCAAAGAGGCACGGCGCATTTGTTAATGGTTCCGGCGCAACGCTGC
>JBDUBA010000008.1:0-49872 GCA_040004335.1 Gemmatimonas sp. | reverse complement strand
ATTACTCACGCGTAGGATGCGGCATGTACACACGTGACGAAGCAAAAGCCATCACTGACAAGGTGATGAACATGGTCAAGGGCGCTGACGTGGAGGTTCAACTCCGCGGCGGCGAAAACTCTGGCACACGATGGGCGAACTCGTCCATCACCACTAACCTCGTACAGTACGATCGGAACCTTACGGTGACGGTGCGCCAGGGTCAAAAGACCGGCAACGCGTCTACCAAGGATTTCTCCGATGCCGGTATGAAAGCGATGGTCGATGAAGCCATGGCCGAGGCAGGCAAGGCAACGGATTCGGCGAATTTGCCGGAGTGGATTGGTGCTCAGGAGTACATCCCGGTCGACTCCGCCCTGCCCAATGCTGTGAACTTCGGGCCCGGCGAACGTGCCCGCATGGTCAAGACCAGCATTGCAGTTTCGGACAGCAAAGGCGTGACGGCGTCGGGCTATATCCCGAAGGCCGATCAGACCAACGTCACCGCCAACTCGAAAGGACTGTTTGCGTATTATCGCAATGCCGAAGCGAGTTTCCTGCTGACGTGCCGCATGCCCGATGGTTCTGGGTCAGGCTGGGCTGGAACGAGCGGAATCAAGGACGTCGGCACGATCGATGCCGAAGCGCTCACGATGGTCGCGGCCAACAAAGCCGTCAAGAGTCGTAATGCGAAAGCGATGGAGCCAGGCCGCTACACCGTCATTCTCGAGCCGCGCGCCAACGCGCGTTTCCTCTCGCTCGTGACGGGTGTGTTCAATCAGGGCGGCGGCGGCGGTGGCGGTGGATTTGGCGGCGGTCGTGGTGGTGGTGGCGCTCCACCTGATCCAGCGGCTGCGGGCGCTGCAGGCGCCGCTGGCGGTCCTCCAGGCGGTGGCGGTGGTGGTGGTGGTGGTGGCGGAGGCGGTGGCGGTGGATTTGGCGGCGGTGGCGGCAACTCCTTCATGCGCGGCAAGAAGCCCGGCGACAAGATTTTCAGCGACCTCTTCTCACTCAAGAGCGACGTTGGCAACAACGTTCTCCGCCAGTCAACCATCCTCGGCGACAATCGTCCGGCCAAGCCGATGACGTGGGTTGAGAACGGCATCCTCCGGAATTTTGCGGGCGGACTGGGCGGCGTTGGCGTGAACAACTCGCTGGTGCAGGGCGGTTCTGAAATGTCGATCGAAGACATGATCAAGCAGACGCGTCGCGGCTTGCTGGTCACCTTCTTCTGGTACATTCGCGGCGTGCCCTCCGAGAACCAGCCATTGCTCAACACCGGTATGACGCGCGACGGTTTGTTCCTCATCGAGAACGGCGAAATTACCAAGCCGGTGCAGAATTTCCGCTGGAACATGAGCCCGCTCGTTGGCTACAACAACCTCGATCTGGTTGGCAAGCCAGTGCCAATGGCGATGGGCGAATCGTACGACGGCGGTGCCGCGCTCATACCGCCGGTGCGAATCAACGATTTCTACATGACTTCGGTCTCTCCGGCCGTCTAACTCCTTTCCCGACTCGATACCGGTATGAGCCCATCAAGGCGCGATTTCGTAAAGGGTATTGGCGCAACCGCCGCCCTTTCGATGTATTCGAACGATCTCATCCACCAGTTGATTGCTGATTCTCCCAGCATCACGCGCGATGCGAGCACGTCGAAGTTCAAAGGCATGTCGGACATCATCCTCAACGAAGCCAAACGACTTGGCTGCTCGTACGCCGATGTTCGCTTCACCATGTCGTCGGGGTTGGGTGGCGGAACTGCCACGTTCCGGACCGCGGCTGAAGGCGCCGCGGCCGGCGGCGCAGGTGGTGCCGGTGGCCGAGGCGCTGGCCGCGGCGGTGGCGGCGGTGGTGGTGGCGGCGGTGGCGGTGGTCGCGGGGGCGGCGGTGGCGGCGGCGGATTTGGTGGTCGCGGCGGCGGTGGTCAGCAGGGCATTCCGTCCGACGCCGATCGCAAGTCGGGTGGATTTGGCGTGCGCGTCATTCACAGTGGCGTGTGGGGCTTTGCCTCAAGTCCCATCGTGACCGAGGACGAAATGCGCCGCGTCACGGGCGTTGCGACTGAAGTTGCAAAAGCCAGCGCGATCGCGAAAAAGGCCGATCTCAAACTCGCGCCGGTTTCGCCGTTCATTGGCAACTACAAAACGCCCCTGATCAAGGATCCGCAAACCGTTTCAGCAACGGACAAACAGAACTGGGCCCAGGTCATCGCCGACAAGGCGGGAAAGATTCAGGGTGTCACGGCCGTGAACGTGTCGTGCAACGTCAGCTACGAGTGGCGGTATTTCGCGAGCACTGAAGGTTCGTATATCGAACAGGAATTGTTCACGACGACACCCACGATGAGTGTCACGGCCAAAGTTGGCGATGTGACCAAGACGCGCAGCTATCCCGGTGTTCCCGGAACCGGTGGTTGGGAGTTCGCCGAAAATTGCGACTTCATGGCGGAAGCCGAGAAGGTGGCAACGGACGCGGTCGAGATGTGCACAGCAAAACCGTTGGGCGGAAGCGGGCTGCGCGACCTGTTGCTCGGGCCGTCACACGCCATGCTCACCATTCACGAAATTGTCGCGCACGCAACGGAACTCGATCGCATCATGGGTTACGAAGCGAACTACGCGGGCACGAGTTTTGTGAAAGTGTCCGACGTCGGCAAGCTTCAATACGGCAGTAAGTTGTTCAACGTCACGGCCGACAAAACCAGCACCGGTATTGGCACCGTTGGTTATGACGACGACGGCGTGAAGACGCAGAAGTGGCCGCTCATTCGCGAAGGCAAGCTGGTTGGTCTCACCACCAATCGCGAAACCGCGCATCTCATGGGCGAAACGTCAAGCCGCGGTTGCACCTTCGGAACAACGTGGCGCGATTATCCGTTCCTCCGCATGCCAAACGTGCACGTCGAACCGGGCGGACCAAACGCGCCAACCAAGGCCGACATCATCAAGGAAATCAAGAACGGCGTGATGATTGATGGACGCGGTTCGTACTCGATCGACCAGCAGCGGTACAACGGCCAGTTCGGCGGCCACATCTTCTGGGAAATCAAGAACGGTGCGATCACGCGTCAGTGCACCGACGTCACGTACAACGCGATCACGACGGATTTCTGGAAAGGCCTCGTCAACATCACAGGCCCGAAAGAATGGCAGATGCACGGCACCGGCGGCGACGCCAAGGGTCAGCCAACGCAAACGAACAGCATCTCGCACGGTTCGCCGTGGTTGCACATTGCCAAGATGCCCGTTGGTGGTGCGTTCGACTGATTGGTTTGCAATTCGAATAAACGAGAAACGGCGGCGCAGAGATGCGCCGCCGTTTTGTATGCTGAAATATTGAACGCCAACAAACTCACAAATGACCGAATCAAATTTCAGAATGCTTCTGGTGCATCCGAACCCAACGATCAGATATTAGGGACGTAACGGTTACATACCGCGAACCGGCACGTCCACGATCGAACGAAGGACTCCTATGCAGACTGCGTCCTCGCCTCGCCACCTTGCGCTCCTCGTAGCGCTCGTGGCGACAACTGCTCCCGGCTGGCTGGTCGCGCAGCAGGCACCGGCAGCTGTACCGCCGCCGCCACCGCCCATCAACCTGCCCCTCAACCCTTCGCTGACTGACTTCCGATGGCGCTCCATCGGACCGGTCGGGCAGGGTGGACGCATCGATGACATCGCGGTAGACGAGAAACATCCGAGCACCTATTACATCGGTTTCGCCGTGGGTGGTGTTGTAAAAACGGTGAACAACGGCACGACGTTCGAATCGATATTCGATACCTACGGCAGTGCGTCGATTGCCGACATCGCGATTGCGCCATCCGACGCGAATGTGGTGTACGTGGCTACGGGCGAAGCGAACAACCGGCAAACGACGTCGTACGGCGATGGTTTGTATAAGAGCACAGACGCCGGTAAAACATTCAAGAATGTTGGCTTTAAAGATGCGCAGACACTTGGGCGCGTCATCGTGCATCCGCGCGACCCCAACACCGTGTGGATCGCCGTTGGTGGTGACCTGTATGGATCGAATACCGAACGCGGTGTGTTCATGAGTACGAATGGGGGCGCAACCTGGAGCAAGACGTTGTACGTGGACGAATACACCAGTGCCACGGACATCATTATCGATCCGAGCAATCCACAAAATCTGTGGGCCGCCATGTATCAACGGCAGCGCACGGCGTGGGGCTTTAACGGCGGCGGACCTGGCAGCGGCATGTACAACAGCACCGACGGCGGTCGTACCTGGAAAAAAATGTCCGGCAACGGTTTGCCGCGCGGCACGATGGGGCGAATCACGTTCGACATTTGTCTGACGCAGCCCAATGTGATGTATGCGCAAATCGAAGTCGCCGAAGATCGGGAAAAACCGGCACCGGCCGCACCAGTTGTTTTGGTGGATACGACCGCGGCCGGACGCGGTGGCCGCGCGGGTGCGGCCGGTGCTGGTGCCACCGGTGCTGCCGGTGCTGCCGGTGCTGCCGGACGTGGTGGCGCTGCTGGCGCGGGCGGCGGTCGTGGTGGCGCGGGCGGTGGAGGTGGCGGTCGTGGCGCAGTTGCGGCACCACCCAATCCGCAAAGCTCCGGCGTCTGGCGCTCCAACGACAAAGGCAAGTCGTGGGCGTTCGTGTCGAACGAGAACCAGCGGCCCATGTACTTCAGTCAGCTCAAAGTCGATCCGAATAATCCGGACGTGGTATACGTTGGTGGTGTCGGGCCAACGAAGTCCATCGATGGTGGCAAAAAATGGGAAGGGCTCAACAACATGGGCCACGTGGACAATCACGCGATCTGGATCGATCCCACCAACAGCAAACACGTGATGTACGGCAATGATGGCGGTCTTGATGTGTCGTACGATGCGGGCGCCACCTGGGAATCAGTCCGCATGTGGGCGCAGGGCCTCGCGTACGGCGTGTCCGTGGACAATCGCCACCCTTACCACGTTTGCGTCGGACTGCAGGACAACGGCTCATGGTGTGGTCCGAGCTCGGTACGCACCGGCGGCGGTATTCGCCAATGGATGTGGCAGAGTGTTGGCGGCGGCGACGGCTTTCAAAACCTCATCGACCCCACCGACCCTAACATTTTCTATACAGAGTCGCAGAACGCAGGGATCCAGCGCTACGACTATAACACGGGTGAGTCGCGCAGCATTAAACCAAACGCTGGCGGCGGACGTGGCGGCGGCGCTGGCGGAGGTGGTGGCGGCGGCGGTCGAGGCGGCGCCGCGGGTGCAGGCGCGGGCGGTGCGGCCGCGGGCGCAGGTGCGGAAATCAACCCGAATGTCGAGGCGGCGCCGGCCGTGGTGAACCCAGGTGGTGGCGGGCGCGGCAACATTATCAACCCAATTCCGGGCGCGGTCGTCCAGTTCAACTGGAACACCCCAATGCGGCTCTCGCCCCACAACTCCAGCACCATCATGCTGGGTGGGCGCTCAGTTTATATCTCGCGCGATCGCGGAACCACATGGACCACCAGCAAGGAACTCGGCAAGGCACTCAATCTGCCCTCGCGTTCGATCATGGGGGTCGCGTACTCGTTGCCGAACTGCGGTGGCGGACGTGGCGGCGGCAGTGCGGGTGTGCCCTGTATTCTCTCAAAAAATGACGGATACGTGGCGAATGAATTCGGAACCGTTACTGAACTCGCTGAATCGCCGAAGCTTCCCGGAATTCTGTGGGCCGGTACCGACGACGGAAACATTCAACTGAGCCGCGATGGTGGCTACAACTGGGAAGAGGTGGGGAAAAACATTCCAGGCGTGAACCACGAGTATTACGTGTCCGGACTGGAAGCGTCCTGGTACGACGCCGGAACGGCGTACGCCGCACTCGACGGACATCGCAACAACGATCTTAAACCGTACATCTTCAAGACCACCGATTACGGCAAAACATGGACGTCGGTGTCGGGGGATCTCCCAACGCGCGGAAACGTCAATTCCATTCGGCAGGATCCGGTGAACCGGAACCTGCTGTACGCGCCAACAGAACTCGGCTTCTACGTGTCACTGGACGACGGCAAGTCGTGGAATCGCTTCATGCCAAATCTGCCAATCGGTCGTGTCGACGAAGTGCTCGTGCATCCGCGTGACAACGATCTGATCCTCGCCACGCACTCACGCAGCGTTTGGATCATGGACGACATCTCGTCGTTGCAAGCGATGACCCCAGAAATGATGGGCCGCAACAACGGATCCATACCCATTCGCGATGCGATCATTTGGAAAACTGATCGGTCGCTCTCGACGGCCGTTCCGGGTGACAAATGGTGGGCCGGGCAGGGCGCACCGCGCGGAACGGCGATCGGTTTCTTTTCGAAGTTCGCAGGCGGTGACGCAAAGATCTCCGTCACCGACGTATTGACGGGTCGCGAATTCCGAACGCAAACGGTCGCAATTGGCGCGGGACTCAATCGCTGGCGGTGGGACTTGTGCAGCACGCCAGTGGCCGGCGCTCAGAATGGTGGCCGAGGTGGTGGTGGCGGCGGTGGCGGCGGTGGTGGTGGCGGTGGTGGCGGTGGTGGCGGTGGTGGTTGCGCCGGCGGTCGCGTGGCGCCGGCCGGTGCCTATCGGGTCACCATCAACATTGGCGGAACCGATCTCGTGCCGCAGATCGTCAACGTGGTTGAAGACACATGGCTAGGTGAGCGTTAGCGCGCGTGTCGGTGCACTAGCGAAAGTGTGATGACGCGAAGCACGCGCAGAATAGCGCGTCGCAACCAGGGACGCGCTTAACAGCACGTCGCAACCAGGGATGCGATGCGCTTAACAGCACGCGGGGCCACCACGCTCGCCGCGCGTTGAAAGTTGTATTTTTTCACGCGGAGGCGCGGAGCTCGGGGAGAACTCATCGTTCGACATGGGGCCTCGCGCCAAAAAGGTTCTGATTTTCCTGGAAACTGCACGGCGCTTCGAGAACCTCGTCGCAGTTTCCAGGAAAATGAAGTCACGCCGCGCGGGCCGATGTGTACCCGCGCGCAGTTCTCCGCGCGTCTGCGCCTCCGCGTGAAAAAATGCTTCCCGCGGCAGAACACGAGCATCGACTAGCAAGCCGGACTTCGGCGGCGCCCCACTCAAACGGCAGCACAGCACGCATATTGAGAGAGGCAGATTTGCCTCCCGCCCAACTGCTACTACGACTTGTTGAGGTTCGCGCCATGCGCACAATTCGCACTGTTCTGGCTTTCGCCGCACTCGGCATTCTCGAAGCGCACGTGGCCTCAGCCCAACCGCCCGATCTCGCTTCGGCCATGCACTGGCGACAAATCGGTCCCGGGCGCGCGGGGCGTGCTCGCGCGCTGTCCGGGGTACCAACACAACCCGGAACGTTCTATGCTGGATTCGACAATGGCGGCGTGTGGCGCACCACCGATTTCGGATCTAATTGGTCACCGCTATTCGACAAACAGACGACGGGATCGATAGGCGCGATTGCTGTCGCTCCGTCAAATCCAAACATCATTTACGTTGGCACCGGCGCAGGAATTATTCGGCCCGATCTCGCAACGGGTGACGGCATCTACAAGTCGACAGACGCGGGACGCACCTGGACGAACGTCGGCTTGCACGACAGTCAGATGATCGCAATGATCGATGTTGATCCCAAAGATCCGAATCGCGTGTTTGTCGCCGTGCTCGGCCACCCTTATGGACCCAATACGGAGCGCGGAATTTTTCGCAGCACCGATGGCGGAAAAACTTTTCAGCGCGTGTTGTTCAAGGATGAATACACGAGTGGCAATGATGTGCACATCGATCCGCAAAATCCCAACATCGTGTACGCGACGCTGTGGCAACAGCAACAGAGCTTCATCGAAGGACAAGCGTTTGGTGGTGCAGGGAATGGAATTTTTAAAAGCATCGATGGCGGTACGACGTGGAAGCAACTCACCGATGGACTGCCGCCGGTTATTCAGGCAAACATTGCACTGTCGCCGAGCAATCCCAATGTGTTGTACGCGATGCTGGCGGGTGCATCAACGAACCCCAATGCGCCAGTCAGTACCACCGGAACCGTCGCGTTCTACAAGTCAACCGACAAGGGCGAACACTGGGCGCTGGCAGTGGCGGGAAAACGCAACGCCGCTGGCGCGCCGCTCGCAGCCGATTCACGGCCAATGGGTCGCATTGGTGGCGGTGATCTCCCAACCATCACGGTCGATCCCACGAATGAAAACGTGGTGTACAGCGCGTCGGTGGTCATGTGGCGGACCGTCGACGGCGGCGTGAATTGGACAGCGGTGCGCGGGGCGCCCGGTGGTGATGACTATCAGAAAATCTGGGTTGATCCACTCAATGCGAACGTGATTCTCGCAGTGGCCGATCAGGGCGCCGTGGTGTCGGCAAATCGTGGCGAGTCGTGGAGCAACTGGTACAATCAGCCAACGGCGGCGATGTATCACGTGAGCACCGACAACGCATTTCCGTACCGCGTATGCGGTGGACAGCAGGACTCGGGCTCGGCCTGTGTAGAAACTCGTTCTATGGACGGACAGCTCACGTTTCGCAATTGGGCGCCGGTGAACATTCAGGAGTACGGAATTGCGGCGTCTGATCCGAGGAATCCCGATATGGTGTATGGAAGTCAGCGCTCGAACGTTTCGATTTTTAATCGTAAAACGGGGCAGAGTCGAACCGTTGGTCCGGACATGTCTGCGCGCGGACCGAACGGCGAAACGTACAATCGCAACGTGCGAACGATGCCGATACAGTGGTCGCCGGTAAACGCCGACGCACTGTACTACGCATCAAACGCTGTCTGGAAAACTCTTGATCGCGGTATCACGTGGAAACGCATCAGCCCCGATCTCGCGCGCGCTACGTGGCAGGTTCCCGCAAACGCAGGCAAATACGCGAGCGAGGTACGCCCGTCGCCAACCGGCACCATCACCGCGCTCGCGTTGTCACCGCGCACGGAGAGCATCATCTGGACGGGAACTGACGACGGCGTTGTGCAAGTCACCACGAACGGCGGATTGACCTGGAGCAACGTCACGCCGCCCGGCATCAAACCGTGGACACGTTTCTTCAATATCGATGCGGGACATTTTGACGCATTGACGGCGTACGCGGCGGCCAACACGATGCGGCTTGATGACATGAATCCGCATTTCTTTCGCACGCATGACGGCGGAAAGTCGTGGACGGAAATCAACGCCGGCATTGCCGGTGGATCGGTCTCAAACGCTATTCGTGAAGATCCGCGCGTGAAAGGATTGCTGTATGCGAGCACTGATGCGCAGGTGTGGGTCTCGTATGACGACGGCGATCATTGGGAATCACTGCGTATTGACATGCCTGCGATTTCCGTACGCGATTTGCAAGTGAAAGACGACAGCACGTGTCTGTGCTCCGATCTCATTGCGGCTACGCATGGCCGCGGCTTCTACATTCTCGATGACGTCACGCCGTTGCGTCAGGCCGCAGCCGCGCGTCGTGCGCAAACTGCGTTTCTATTCAAGCCGGCGCCAGCCGTTCGCGTGCGCTTCGCGACCAACGATCCCACTCCGCTGCCACCGGAGGTTGCGGCAGGAGAGAATCCGCCGCCCGGAGCCATCATCGACTACTATCTCGCGTCGAATGCAAATGGCCCGGTATTGCTCGACATTCTCGACGGCGCGGGCAAGGTTGTGCGTTCGTACTCGAGCGCCGATACCGCGTTGAATCCGCATCCGGGAGTTGATCCGGTTGCCTACACGAAGCTGTGCCAACAACGCCCCAACGCCTTGCAGTGCGGGCTGCCGCTGTACTGGCAGGCGCCGCCAATGGTCATCGGCTCACGCAAAGGTGTGTATCGTTTCACGTGGGACATGCACTATGACCCCATTGAAACACCGGACGGAGAAATTGGTGGCGGTGACGACGCGGTTGGCGCAGTACCGCATCGCACGTATCCGGATGCGCATGCACCGTGGGTAGCTCCGGGCGCGTACACCGTTCGGCTTACCGTGAACGGTGAAAAATTCACGCAACCAATTGTTGTGCGAATGGATCCTCGGGTGAAAACATCCGCGATCGACGTCGCGCGACTCTCGAGCCTTTCAAAGGCGTTGTATGACGAAGCGGTGTCAACGTATGCAGCGTTCACTGCTGCGCGTGCCGCGTCGGTGAAGTTGTCGTTGCGAACGGGTGCCGAGGCGGCGGCGTTACGTGCGAGTATCGATTCGATTGCGCCGGCGAGCAATGGTGGAGGGGGTGGCGGGCGTGGTGGTGGTGGTGGCGGCGGCGGTGCACCTGCGCCATCGCTCGACCGCGCGAGTGCGGCGCTTCTCGCGGTTGTCATGGGGCTGCAGAACGCCGACATGGCACCAACTGCGCGAGACGTAGCAGCGGCCACAGCCGCGCGTGCGCAGGCCGCGGGGGCAATGGCTCGCTGGACAAAAAACAAAGCCAGGGTGCAGAGTCTCGGCGCGATGTAGTTGTGCGCCGTCGCTGTGACAAAACAAAAGCCCGCAGCAATTCGCTGCGGGCTTTTGTTGTAACGCGGAGCGGACGATGGCTACTTCTTTTGTCCGTGCGGCTGATCGAAATGCGCTTGAAGATTGCCATTGCTGACTTGTACCTCGGGCATGTTGAGCACCACTACGTTGTTGGCGTCCCAGATTGTGATTGCAAAGCGATCATTCTTACCCGGCTCACCGTTGTCAATGAAGCGGAAGGAGAGTCTTGAACCCGGCACATTGTTCAGGGTGCCCGTAGCGTCGCCGCTGAAGATGTTGATCGGAGCGACCGGCGGTGCGGGATTGTCCGTCAACTGACACACGATATTGGTGAGACTGTTCTTGTCCAAATGCCAGTTCAGTTTGTTCGGGCCCTGAATCTCGATGTTGTTCGACAGCTTGTTGTCGCAGTGAATCGTGATGGAGGCCTTCACATCCGCACTCTTGCTCGTTGCGCTTCCAGTCATGCGGCCGTCAAGTGTTTCGGTGCTCGCCACCTTGCGCACTGACAGGAAGAAATCGTTGAAATCCTTGTCGCCGCCTCCAGGAGGTTCGGCTGCAGGTGGAATGGCAACACCTGGTTGATCCTCGATGCCGACGAGGAATTTCGAGTTGTCCGCCTTCCGCATCAGGGCAAACTGCTGAACCTTGGAATCGTCACTGCACATCGTGACAACAGATCCGCCGCACGCATCTCCACCGGAGATCGGATTCTGCGGTTGAATCCAGAAACCCCACGGGGTTGCGGAGGTAAACGTGACCGTTCCGTTAATCACGGAAGAGACGGCGGGAGCGATCGGATTAAGTGTGTACGAAAGTCCGGCCTTCGTAAACCAGCCAACCGGTTCTGTACCGTAACCGCGGAAGCCATCAAGAAAAACAACTTCGTACGTACCAGCTTGAAAGGTGAATGGCGCGGGGTCGGCGCCTGCATTTTTTCCGTAATACTGATCAGCAATAAATTCCGCGGGATGCGCAGGGGAGCCGGCCAATGGATAAGAGCAAGCCGGACCGAACGGCCCGTTGGCATACCACCCGATGTTGCATCGCTCGCCATCAATGCTGTAATTGTCCCAGAATTCCACGCCGTCATTGTTCGCCGTCACGAACGGATTCCAGCTCGCATTTGCATCGGCCACCAAATTGAATCCTGCGTGCGGCGCGGCGCCATCGGGGCCAGCGATTTGTTGCACTGGATTTTCGGAGCATGCGGCCAAACTGAGTGCAGCGACTGCGGCGGCAAAGCGTATGGTAACTCGTGGCATAGTGGCCCTCACGTAAGTGAAATCGAAAAGAACTCGTGCAATCTCGACACGACATCGAGTGGGAGCAAGCGAACTTATCCGTAAGACGGGTGACGCCGCCGTGCAAGACAATGCGATATCGGTGGCGTTTGTGGTTGCTTCAAGACTCCGCGCAGAGATTGGCAGGCCGAAACAGCGCTGAGCGCGCGCTGGCGCTGAGAAGTGAGTTCACCCTCAAGACAATTCAATTCGATGCCGTCATTTCGTGGGCATTGATCAGGACACCGGGCGCTGTCGTCCTGTTGATGAGTTCTGTCACGGCTCGCGTGCACGCGCAACCACCGACGATTGGATCGAAACCAACAATGCCCACAAGAATTGAAGCGATCGTAATCCACCCGATCATGAACGGGAGTGTGTTCTGTTCAGAGCACTATGCGGCCGACGGAATGGGGCTGGGCGATGCGCTCGGTTCGTGAGTCTGTTGTCAAAGCCGATGGGCGGAATCGGTGCTGCCGCGCCATTTGTAGTCTACAAGTCCAACGGCGCTACCAACGAAGACTGGTTTGGATGGGAGCCGCACTCCTCGCGCCATTTGATGGCACTGTGGAATTGGTGAAGGTCAATTCCATCGTGAACACTGTTGGCAAAATGGGAAAGAGTCCTGCGACGTTAGTGGTGTTTGTTCGCACCGACGGCGCGCACGTTGTGTACGCGCACCTCGGTTCTATGAAAGTGAAGGTTGGCGATATTGTGCACGCAGGTGACGCGATTAATACGATCGGAAACAACGGGCAAGCAAAGAGTCCGCACACACACGTCGGGGCAAGGAAAGTCCGTACACCGCTGCAGATTCAGTTTGATCTGAAAGCCAGACGCAATTGAAGAAAGGCGCGCGCTTTTCCGTTGGCAATTGTACGCGAACGGAGCACGCGCACCAAACTCTGTGGTTGTTATTCAGGCAGTTCCCGTTTAAGCGCTCGTCCTACCACACGGGATATAAGTCTCTTAGTCCCGGCGGTCTCTTGCACAAACATACACACACCGCCATATATATGGCATGAAACGCACCACGATCTTCCTCGACGACCCAACGTTGAAACGCTTGCAGCAGGCCGCTGCCCGCCAAGGCGTGAGCTCGGCTGCTATGATCCGCGAAGCGCTGGCGCTGTACTTGGCCGCTCCCCGAGCGCCCAGCCCGGTGCCGTCAATCGCCGGTCAGTTTTCCAGCGGAACTTCGGATACCGCCAGCAACGTCGACGGCTTGCTTTGGAAGAACCCGCACGAATGATCGTTATTCACGCATGACGGTTATTGCCGACACCGGCCCGTTGTACGCGTTGATTGACCGAACGGACGCTTGGCACGAGCGCGTTATGGCGTGGTGGCAAGACGCCCCGCGCAGCGTACTGGTGCCCGTCACGGTGCTTCCCGAAGTCAGCTATCTGCTCATGACGCGAATTGGCACGCGCGCAGAGAACGCCTTTATTCGAGCGGTCGCCGACGGGGAGTTCGTTGTTGAGCCGCTCGAATTCGACGACATTGATCGAGCAGCAAACATCATGAGCCAGTACGGTGACTTGCCCTTGGGTTTTGTTGATGCAACCGTGGTCGCCATGGCCGAGCGATTGGACGTGCAGAGCGTGTTGACGACTGACCGCAAACATTTCGGCGTAATTCAGCCGCTTCACCGCAAGCGCTTTCAGTTGGTGCCTTAGACGGCGTGTGTCAGACGGGGCGTTCTCCACCCGGAACGGCACGTCAGGACTCCAGCTCCCGCCTGAGCGCCCTTCCAACAACAATCGTCACATTGTCCGTACCGCCACCGTCCAGCGCATCCTGCAACAGCTGTTCGGCGGCTTGTTTCGCGCTGGTCATGGTACTCAACACCTCGGTAATGCGCGCATCACTCACGTGTTTAGTCAATCCGTCGGAACACATCAGGTGCACGTTGTTCCAGTCCGACGACAATCGCGTGACGACGGGAAGCGTAACGTCGGAGCCAATCGCACTCGACAACACGTTGGCCATCGGTGATTGGAACGCCTGGTTCGCTGGAATGAGACCATCGTCCACCATGTCCTGCGCGAGCGTTTGATCGCGCGTGATTTGTTTGAGCACGCCATCACGCATCACGTAGTAACGCGAATCGCCAACCTGCAGCAGGTAATACGTGGGCCAGACGCCAACATACAGCGTGAGCGTTGTCGCCATTGTTCCGCGAACTTCGCGCTGTTCGCGTCGCGCACGGACCGCACTGTGGGCCTGCATGGCCGCCGCTCGAAGGAGTTCAATGAATTCGCGTTCGTCGGCATTCGCGCCGTAATAGACGGTGACGCTGCCTTCGACATAACACATCAGTGACTCGAGGGCGATCGAACTGGCTTCCGCCCCGCCAATACCGCCGCCCACTCCGTCGGCGACCATCGCAAGATAGGCCAGGCGTTGTTCACCTTGTGGCAGGCGTTGCTCGGCGTCCGGTATGTTGGTCGCGATAACGTTGGTGCGTTTGTGAAACGTCGCGAGCAGGAAATGGTCCTGATTTTCCTTGCGCACCAGGCCGGTGTGGGACAGGCCGTGCACGTCCATTTCGTCATCGCGCGGTTTGCGCGGTGCGTCCGATTCGTCATGCATGGTGCGGGGGGCGAGGCATGAGCAAGAGCATACGGCGCGGTGGCCGCGTCCGCTATGGGGTAGAATTTTTGGACGACGGCTGGGGCAATGCTTGCGCGCGGACAATCGGTACGCACCGTTCCCGGCGCGTCTGATCAGGTCATTGCGTACACAACAATATTCACGGCAAAACGCGTGTTATCGGCCTTCCGGAAGCGTTTGTTCTTCCAGTCGTAATCCCATTCGCAGCCGTAATCCTGATTGGTGTACAACACGCCCAGCCGGTTGCGATACTCGACGCCGCGCACGTAATCGTGAATGACGTTGTCGCCCCAGCCATTCAGTTCGTGTTGCGTTTGTGGCGGGCCGTCGGGAAACTTGAAGAACGAGTTGTACAGCGGATGATTTTTGCGCAACTTGGCGAGTGTGTCCGGCCCTGGAAAGGTGCGATGCATTTCTGCTTCAAACGACTTTGCGTACAACCCGTTCACATCGTGATTGCAATCGTCGGAGAACAGCAACCCGCCGTTCTGCACGAAATTCACCAGCCCGTCCCGTTCCTTTTCGCTGAACCGGACCAGTTTGTGGCCCGTCATGAACACAAACGGAAACGCGGTCAATTCCGGCGAATCGGCAGTGATGACCACTTCGCTTTGGCGGACCGGGATTTGTGTGTAACGAACCACCGAGTCGAGCACGTTCGCGCAAACTTTCGGGTTGTAGTCCCAATCGCCGGAGTTGTAGCGGAGCCGGGCGAAAACAAACTCTGAGCCGAAGCGCGGTGACGGCGAGGCACGCAACCCCGCAGTTGCAGCGTGCGCCAACGACGGTAGCGCAGAACCGCCAACCGCTACGCCCGCGGCAGTGAGGCCAAGGCGTTGCAGAAAGGAACGGCGGTTCATGGATGTAGATTCGTCAGGCACGGCATACTCGGGTTTTCAGAGGCTGGCTGGTTCGGGCCTTCGCTAAGTATACGTAGGAGCTGCGGGCGAGCGTTGAGTTTGAGTTTGGGAATCGTGCTTCTCGGACTGGTCAACTTCTCTACGAACGATGCAGCGGAATGTGTTGAGGCAGCGGATTAACGACGGCCGCTACGGTCTGATCGTTGCCCGTCGTTTCATGAGCGCCTCGATCTCGTCAATCTCCCGAGGAACCATTGATATTCGCTCCAGGCCTTTCTCCGTGATGATGTAATCGTCTTCAATGCGCACACCAGTGTTTTGATACTTGAGAACCGTCGCCCGTACTTTCGCAATAAACGCGCGATTTTTCGGCGTATCGGGCAACACATCGAGCGCGCGCGTGCCAATGTAAATACCGGGCTCGATTGTAAACGCATCGCCAACCTGAAACGATCCTGTGGCCGCATTTTGCTGAATGGGATCGTGCACCGCGAGGCCGATGCCGTGCGAGATACCGTGAATCATCCACAAATTGGATTGTTTGCATGCGGCAACCTGTTGCGCGCAATTAACCGTCCACGGCGGATCAAACGTCGCGTCTTCACTTTCAATCAATCCCAGCGCCGCTAACCCTTTCGCGCGCACCGCCACGGAGGAATCGGTGGCGCCTTTAATGCTCATACCGGCTTTCGAATTTCGTTCTGCGGTAGCCTGCGCGTCGCGCACGAGCTGATAGAGCTGTTTTTGTTCGGTCGAATACGTTCCGCTGACAGGGATCGTACGTGTAATGTCGGCAGCATAACCATGAAACTCGGCTGCTGCATCCATCACGACCAGATCGCCGGGCTTCACGGGATCGGAATCTTTCATGTAATGCAACTGCGTTCCGTTAATTCCGGCGCCAACAATCGATCCATACGCCGGACGTTCGGCACCGCGTCGTGTGAATTCAAATTCCAACGCTGCGCGCAGTTCGTATTCGTGTAACGGGTTCGCAGTCAACATGGCCGAGCGGTGACCTTCCGCACTGATCTCTGCGGCTTTGCGGATCAAATCCATCTCGGCTACACTCTTTCTGGCGCGCAGTTGCAAGATGGTTGGCATCGCGCTCTTGACCGTTAGCGACGCGTAACGCGAACGCAGCGTTTTCATGGCCGCTTGTCCGCGCGTAAGCGAATCTGCACGCGAGAAATCCATATCCTCGACATCGGGCACGTCGTAAAACGGAAGCCCCGTTTTCGCGAGCGAGTCGAGCACGCCGTTGAGTGCGGAGAACGACCGTCCCCGCATGCCGAATCGTTGCTGACTCGTCGTGGAGTCGACGCGTTGTCCGTAGTAGAACGCGGTGCGACCATCAAGCGGCGTGAGGAAAATTGTGCTCTCCGCTTTCTTGTTGCGCACCACCATCACGAACGCGGCGTCGGGTTCATCCAGATTTGTGAGATAATGAAACGCGGTGAGTTGAAAGAACGTGCTGAAGTCGTGCACGAGTGTGCGTCCGCCAAAGGCAACGACCACGCCGCTATCAATGTGGGCCGCGAGTGAATCGCGACGAGCGGCGTATTCAGCAGCCGGTATTTGCGCCATAAGCAACGCCGGCACGGAGCCCGCCACGCCAATCTGCGCGAGCGCAACCAAGGCCGCCCGATTAGCAGATCGCTGAACCATTAACAACGCACGTTGTGTAAGCGAAGACATAAGTTCGGACTTGTCTTGGGAAGGGTTGCGGTGGCCGAGGATCCGGCGAACGGGGAATTCAACTGTGCGGAGCTCAGGCGTAACTTCATACTACCTGCATCCGGCAGAGCGGGGAATAGCCGCACGTTTTCATTCACAAGCGAGAGGTACGGTGCGGCATCGTTCGCTTGGCCAGTGGGTGGGATGGTTCGTGGGACGGCTGGCAGTGGTCCTCGCCCTGATGGTGGCAGGTGTCGTGGTCACGGGATGGCGCGCATTCGGCCACCGCGCAACCGGCACTCGGCGCGCCCGAATGGAGCGGTCACCGCAGTGGAAGGGTGGACATTTCGTCAATCCACAGCCGCTCCACAATGATCTGCTGGGTGGCTTGTTGGCGTTGCGAGATGTGAGTCCGGATGCAACCCCGCGCTCCGCCGTTCCCGTTGTGCGTATTGCCCGTCACCACTTTGATACGTTACCTGCATCCGGCCTTCGCGTGACATGGATGGGCCATTCGACATCCCTCATCGAAATTGACGGTGCGCGCGTGCTCACCGATCCGGTGTGGAGCGAGCGCCCGTCACCGCTCAGTTGGATTGGTCCGAAACGGTATTACCCGCCGCTTATTGCCATCGATAGTTTGCCGAATATTGCAGCGGTCGTGATCTCGCATGATCACTACGATCATCTGGACTATCAAACGGTGGTGGCGCTCACGGCGAAAACCAACGCGATGTTTATCGTGCCCCTGGGTGTGGCCGCGCATCTGGAATATTGGGGTGTGCCGCTCAGTCGCATTGTGGAACTCGATTGGTGGGAGAGTACCACGGTTCAGTCACTCAGCATCACACTCACACCGGCGCGTCACGCGTCCGGCCGCACCGGAGTCTTGGACAACGATGCGACGCTGTGGGGCGGATTTGCGATGTCCGGCGCGGAGCATCGCGTGTACTACTCGGGCGACACAGGCCTATTCCCTGCGATGAACGACATTGGAACGCGCCTCGGTCCGTTTGATGTGACGCTGATTGAAACGGGGCAGTATCATCGAGCGTGGCCCGATTGGCACATTGGACCGGAGCAGGCGGTGAATGCGAACACGCGAGTGCAGGGCAAGACGATGATTCCGGTGCACTGGGGGTTGTTCACGCTGGCGATGCATTCGTGGACAGAACCCGTGGAACGGAGCGTTGTTGCGGCGAATCTTGCGCACGTGCCGTTGCTTACGCCGGAACCTGGTCAAGGCGTGGAGCCTTCGTTGGGTTTAATGCAAACGCGTTGGTGGCCAACAATTCCGTGGCAGACTGCGGCGCAGCATCCGATCGTTTCCAGTCAGGTAACGAGGCAGCGTTTGGCTGCGGCGTTACGGCGGCGAACTGGGAGACACTCCGAACAGCATGACGCTGCGAGTGCACCCGGCGCCTTGATCGGACAGAAAGGCCCAGCGCGAACCGCCCGGAAGCCGTATTCTATAGTGCGCCTGAAAAGCCCCACGTTCCGTACGTCCTCTAGGTCCTTGAGCCCTCTGGAGCCCGCATGACCGCTGTCCCCGTTTCACTCCGCCGCTCCATGCGGTGGATCGCCCCCTCGGCGCTCGCCGTCGGCCTCTTCGCCTCTCCCCTTGTCGCGCAGAACTCGGCCGGCAACGCGTGGAATCCGCAGGAAATCCTCAAGACCGAGAAATACGTCAAGCCCCCCGCCAGCGTCGAGCGCATGATCATGGCGCCACGCGTCGACATCTCGTTCACGTCACCCAACGCCGACCGCAGTTGGTTCATGCGCGGTGTTGGCGACGATCGCGGTGACATCATGGCCTACGGTAAGCCGCACATTTACCTCGGCGGCCTGCAGGTCGATACGAAAGCCAATCGCGCGCGCTCGCTTACAACCAGTACGCGTCACGGCCTGATGCTCATCGATCCGCGCACCGGCAACACGCGCACGATTGAAACGCCAAAAGGCGCGTCCATCTCTGGGCAAACGTGGTCGCCAAACGGGACGCAAATCGCCTACATCGCGAACTTCGACGCGGCCTCGTACATCTACATCGCCGACGCCGCCACTGGAAAATCGGTCCAGCTGTCGAAGGCGCCGCTGCTCGCAACGCTTACGCTCAATGTCGACTGGACGGGCGACGGCCGGAGTATCGTCGCCGTTGTCGTGCCCGATGCGCGCGGCCCGGAACCGGTCAACGGTATCAACGGCGTTGATGACGGCCCCACCGTGCGTCTCACCAATTCTCGCGCAATTCCGCAGCCAGTGTATGCGAGCTTGATCGCCAATCCGCATGAAAAAGATTTGCTCAAGTATTACACGACGGGGCAGTTGGCCATCATCGACGTGAAGTCGAAAACGCTCCGCAAGATTGGTGCGCCCGCAATGATCCGCGCGGTCGATGAATCACCCGACGGTCAGTACTTCCGCGTCACACAAATGATGGAGCCGTTCTCGTATCTCGTTCCGACATCGTCATTCGGTTCGCGTCAGGAGTTGTGGGACGCCACCGGCAAAGTGCTGTCGACGCTCGCGACTACGCCTTTGCGTGAAGGTGGTCGCGGTGGCGACAATCCAGACGACCCAACTGCGGCGCCGGCCGGTCGTGGTGGAGCGCCCGCGGGTGGGGCTGACACTGCGAAACGTAGCCTGCAGTGGAATCCAGTAGGCCCGGGACTCGTCTACCTGCAATCCGTGATGGGTGCGGCGCCGGCTGGTGCACCACCGGCTGGCGGCGGAGCGGCACCCGCGGGTGGCGCTCGTGGTGGGCGCGGCGCTGGCGGTGGACGTGCCGGCGCAGGCGGTGGTGCCGGTGTGCAGGGCGGCGCAAATAATGCGGCGCGTGCTGTTGCAACCTCGGTCAAATACGTGAACTGGCTTCCGCCATTTGGCGCGACTGACACAAAGGTGTTGTACGAAGGTGGCCCTCAACTGAGCGCAGTTGCGTACAGCGGCGATGGCAAAACCATGTTCGTGACGGACAGCGGTTCAGTGATCGCCATTCCGTTAGGCGACATGACGAAGCGCTACAAGCTTGGCGCCGGTGTTTCGATGAATGGCGGCGGCGGCGGTGGTGGACGCGGCGGTGGTGGCGGTGGTGGCGGTGGTCGTGGCGGCGCGAATAGCGACACGACAATTACTGGTGGCGCCCTCGCAATGAAGCCCGGTGCCAACGGCGAACAACGCGTCATTGTTGGCACCGACGGCCGGACGGTTGTTGTGACGGGCAATCGTGCGCCAGGTGCAAACTGGAACAAGGTTGGTCCACGCGCCTGGGCGGAAAAGCTCAACTTCGAAACCGGCGTGCGCACGCGCCTCTTCGATGCCCCGGGCAATGCGTTCGACGAAATGGTTGCGCCGCTCGACGATGACTATTCGAAATTTCTGTACACGCACGAATCACCGACGGTGATCACCGACGTGTGGATGAAAGACGTGGCCGCGAACACCACCAGGCAGATCACGAAGAACGTTGACGTTGGCCCCGAAGTGTCGGGCGCCGTTGTCAAACGTTTTGAAGTGACGCGACCGCGCGACGGATACAAGTTCTGGGTGGATGTCACGTTGCCGCGTGAATGGAAACAAGGCACCAAAGTGCCTGGCATCATCTGGTTCTATCCCTACGAATACACGACTGAAGCCGACTATCAGCGTTCCAAGTTCTCCGTGAACATCAACAAGTTCCCGGCGGTACCGTCGCTCCGTCCAGCCTCGTCCACCAAGCTGTGGGTGTCACAAGGCTACGCGCTCATCGAGCCCGACATTCCGATTTTCGGCGACACTGGCAAGATGAACGACAACTACACGCGCGACCTCAGAGAAAATCTCGACGCGACGGTTGACGCGGTGGTTGAGGCGGGGTATGTCGATCGCGACCGGCTCGGTATTGGCGGTCACAGCTACGGCGCGTTCAGCACCGTCAACGCACTCACGTTAGTGCCGTACTTCAAGGCGGGCATTGCCGGCGACGGCATGTACAATCGCTCACTTACGCCGTTTGGATTCCAGAGTGAACGACGAAATTTCTATCAGGCGCAGTCGACCTATCTCGACATGTCACCGTTCTTCCGAGCCGATAAGATATCCGGCGCGTTGCTGATGTATCACGCGACAGAAGATCAGAATCAGGGCACGTCCCCCATTAGCTCTGAACGCATGATGGCCGCGCTGCAAGGACTTGGCAAACCCGCGGCGCTGTACATGTATCCGTACGAAGATCACAGCGACGCCACGTATGCCAGCGATCTTGATTTGTGGGGGCGTTGGTTAGCGTGGTTCGACATCTATGTGAAGAATCCAAAACCCAAAGCCTTCACGCCGTAATGACACCGACCGCACGGCGCGAAAGTCGAGAGCGGTCTTAACTCGCTACCAACTCGGCCTTCGCGCCACTCCGATACCGCAACAACCACTCGGCACTCCACGCCTCGAAGTTTCCGGCGCGGAGTGCCGAACGTGCATCGCGCATGAGGTTGCACAGAAATGTCACGTTATGAAGGCCAAGCAAGCGGTGACCCAGTGCTTCGCCGCACGCAAACAGTTGACGCAAATACGCGCGATCATACTTCGTGCAACACGCGCAATCGCAGCCCTCAACCAACGGTCGGCGATCCATGCGGAGCGAACTCTTGAGCATCTGCAACTTTCCGTCATACGTGAACGCGGTGCCGTCGTGGCCCAGTCGCGTGGGCGCAATGCAATCGTACATGTCGATGCCTCGTTTCACGCCTTCAACGAGATCATCGGGGAAACCGACGCCCATGAGATAGCGCGGTTTGTCGCGCGGCAGTTCGGGCTCGCACACTTCGATGGTGGCGTACATGGCAGCTTTCGCTTCGCCAACGGACAAGCCGCCAATTGCCACGCCGTTCCACTCACCCGCGCTCAGAATTCCGCGAGCCGATGCGCGACGCAACTCCGGGTGTGTTCCACCCTGCACAATAGGAAACAAGGTTTGTGGCGGAGCTGGACGGTCTGTTGCGCCGTCGGCGGTGGCGAGTGCGGGTGCACCTACCGGGATGTCGATGTGCGGCGCGGGTGCACGTCCGTCGCGCGTGAGGCGATCAAACTCCACGCGGCAACGATCCAGCCAACGGAGGCTCCGTTCCATCGCGCCGCGCGATGCCGCCACATCTGCGCCGGCGGCAATCAGTTCATCGAGTTGCATGATGACATCCGCGCCGAGATTACGCTCAACACGCATTACACTCTCGGGCGTGTACTCGTGCAGCGAACCATCAATGTGGCTGCGAAACTCGACACCATTTTCCGACACCGTGCGAATTTTCGCAAGCGAGAATACCTGAAAGCCGCCGGAGTCCGTGAGCATTGGACCACTCCAGCGTGTGAATGCGTGCAAACCACCAAGCGCGCGCACCATCATGTCGCCAGGACGGAGATAGAGATGATATGCGTTTGCCAACACCATTCCAGCGCCGGCGGTCGCAACTTCGTCCATCGTAAGCGTTCGCACCGCGCCGTGTGTGCCCACCGGCATGAACGTTGGTGTTTCGACGACGCCATGTGGCGTGCTGAACCAGCCAAGTCGTGCGGCGCCGCTGTGATGTGATGTGCGAAAGGAAAATTCAGGCATGCCAATGGGTAATGGGTCGGTAAGTCCGCGCCAAGACAACCCCGCCGGCATTTTTTAGCTACTGGGGTCAGAGGCGGGCATAATTGGTACTGGGGTCAGAGGCGGATATCAAAACAATGCCATCGAATTGGTACTGGGGTCAGAGGCGGATATCAAAACAATGCCATCGAATTGAGGCGTGCGCCTCTGTTCTTCACATTTGACTGATTGACTACCCGATCCGCACATTGGGACTCGTTTTTCAACCTTCTCGTGTGGCGGCATGCTCTCACTGATCGGCATTCTCATCGTCGTTGCGGGGTTTGCCTTGCGGCTCAATCCGCTACTTGTTGTTACCGTGGCGGGTATCTCGACGGGACTGGTCAGTGGGCGAGGACCGGTTGAAGTCGTAGAGTTGTTTGGCAAGGCGTTCATCGAAAGTCGCTACGTGGCCATCGTGTGGTTGGTGCTACCGGTAATCGGAATGCTCGAACGCGCCGGCCTCAAGGAACGCGCGCACGAAACTATTGGACGAATTCAAGCCGCAACGACGGGACGGGTGTTGCTGGCCTATCTCGCTATTCGGCAGATAACTGCGGCGCTGGGACTCGTGTCACTGGGCGGTCACGCGCAAATGGTGCGACCGTTGGTGGCGCCAATGGCCGAGGGCGCCGCCGAACATGCGCTGGGTCCGATCAATGACGACATGCGCGCAACCATTCGTGCTAACACTGCCGCGGTGGACAACATCGGTGTGTTTTTTGGCGAAGACATATTCATCGCCATGGGGTCAATTCTGTTGATCAAGGGATTTCTTGAGCAGAACGGAACAACAGTGGAACCGGCGCAACTTGCGCGTTGGGCAGTTCCTACCGCCATCTGCGCATTCGTAGTGCACGGAATTCGGTTGTTGTGGCTCGACAAGAGACTTGCGCGAGCTGCTACACGCAGCGTTGCCGGCGAATCGACGCGCTCATGATCAAGCTCGAGTTCATCTATGTGTTCATGGGTGTGATGCTGGCCGCAGTTGCTATCATCAACGTACGCGACGCCAGCAACCCGCGTCGTTATGTGAATGCAATCTTCTGGGGCATCTACGCAATCACGTTTCTCGTCGGGTCATATGTCTCGGACGTGGTGAACGGTTCGCTGGTGATTGTGATGGTGTTGGTGGGAAGCTTGGGCAAGCTGGGGCAGGGAGCGCCAAACACCACGTCGAACGAAGAACGCAAGGCGAGTGCGAAGAAATGGAGAAACAAACTTTTTATCCCGGTGCTGTTGGTGCCGATTTGTACGCTGATTTTCAGCATCTATTTGAAAGGTGTGATGTTGAACGGCGTCCCGCTGATCGAAGCGAAGCAGATCACGGTAGTATCGCTGGGCATCGCGACACTCATCGCGCTGATTGTGGGCGGCTTGCTGTTACGCCCGCCAGTGCTTGCTCCCGCCTTCGAAGCCCGACGCTTGCTGGACTCGGTGGGATGGGCCGCCGTGTTGCCGCAATCGTTGGCCGCGCTTGGCGCAGTGTTCGCCGCCGCCGGTGTTGGACAAATCATCGCTCGGCTCGCGAGCGACTACTTACCCCTAACCACACCGCTGGCCGCAGTGGCCGCATACGCGGTCGGCATGGCAATCTTCACAATCATCATGGGGAATGCTTTTGCCGCTTTTCCGGTGATGACCGCCGGAATTGGTTTGCCACTCGTCGTACAACATTTTGGCGGCGATGTGGTGGTGGTCTCGGCCGTCGGAATGTTGTCCGGATTTTGCGGAACACTCATGACTCCCATGGCCGCAAATTTCAACATCGTACCGGCCGCGTTGCTCGAACTCAAGGACAAGTACGCGGTCATCAAAGTGCAAATACCGACGGGTCTCATTTTGTTGTTTGCCAACATCATGATCATGTACTTGTTTGCGTTCAAGCGCGCATGAGCGAACCCGTGGATGTGCGAATGACCGCGGAATACGCGTCCAAATTTGCTGCCCTCGCCCTGTCGCACATCACGCGAGAGTATCCAAACAAGCTTGATCATGTGCTGCTCGGTGTTGACGACGCGAAAGGACCGCGCGCAATCCATCCTATTTTCTATGGCAGCTTCGACTGGCACTCGTGCGTTCACGGCTATTGGTTGCTTGCCCGCTTGCATCGACTGTATCCCAGCATGCCGGAGGCGCCACAAATTCGAGCGCTGTTCAACGAACACATCACCAACGCCAACGTAGTAGTCGAAGCACAATATGCCGCGCACCCTTCGCGGGGTGGTTTTGAACGACCTTATGGATGGGCGTGGTTGTTGAAACTTTCAGCGGAACTACAGGCGCATACAAGCGTCGGCGGGGAAACCTGGTCTCGAACGCTCAATCCGCTCGCGGAAGTTTTTGCAAATCGGTTCAAGCAGTTTCTGCCGAAGGCCACCTATCCGGTTCGCACCGGGACGCATTTCAATACCGCGTTCGCCGTCACACTGGCGCTCGACTACGCAACCGCCTTCAACGATGTCGAGTTGTGCGCCGCGCTACACGCGGCGGCCCTGAGATGGTATCGCGCGGACGCCAACGCACCGTCATGGGAACCCAGCGGCGATGATTTCCTCTCTTCGACACTCGTGGAAGCCGAGTGTATGCGGCGCGTCTTACCAGCGGCGGAATTTGCGCATTGGTTTGCTGCGTTCCTGCCGCTCCTGCTTTCCGCTGAACCGCGCGCCCTGTTCACGCCCGCTATAGTGAGCGACCGCACCGACGGAAAAATTGCGCACCTCGACGGGCTTAATTTCAGTCGCGCGTGGTGCTGGCGCGCGCTGTCCGCACATTTCGCTCCCGATGACACACGCTTCACTGTCATGCAAGCGACGGCCGAATCGCACCTGCGAGCCAGCCTGCCCCACGTCGCCGGCGACTACATGGGTGAGCATTGGCTTGCCACGTACGCGTTGTTGGCGCTCGAGGCTTGATCGATTGCCAGCTACTGCGACATGAATCACAAAAGAAGTTTCTATAATGTTGCGCGAATCGCATTTCCCGAGTTGACAGTTTTGGTTGACACTTCTAGTTATACACTCGTCTCAAGGACGTATTCGCTCACCGGTTGTATGAACAAAACATAGGTCCCCACCCGGACCACCTTAACGGATCAGCAGTCGGCTGATCAGTAGAAGGCGCGCTGGAATCGCATCACGGATTCCGTCGCGCCATTTTTATTTACCGGACGAAATCCATGGGTGCAGACGCTTATAACTACAACACACTAGTGAACGGCATGGCCAGCGGCGACGAACGCGCGGCAGCTGTTCTCTTTGATGAATTCAGCCCCGTCCTCTTTGCACTGGCGCTGCGCATCGTTGGCGAACGCGCCGATGCGGAGGAAGTCGTGCTGGAAGCTTTCACACAAGCATGGAAGAGTGCGGGCTATTATCAGGCCGATCGGAGTTCGGTGCTCTCTTGGCTCTCCATGATTACCCGAACCCGCGCGCTCGACTTTGTCCGCACTCGGGACCGCCGGAACAAGGCGCTCATCAACGCTTCCCAACAAATGGGGGACGAACCGCTTGCGATCGGGAGCGCAACCGGCGTGGCGTCTGATCGCCTCGAGGAAGAAGAACGTGCCGACGCGGTTGGACATGCACTCAATTCGCTGTCGGTACCCCAGCGCGTCGCGATTGAACTCTCGTTTTTCTCGGGGCTCACCCATCCTGAAATTGCCGAACGTCTGGGCGAACCGTTGGGCACAGTAAAGACGCGCATTCGATTGGGTATCCAACATATGCGAAACGCACTTGGCGATCTGGCCCTGATCGGGAGTAACATCTCACGCATGCAACTCTCCTGAATCTTCCGCGGTGCTTCACCCCGTAGTGGCTGGAGCAACACCGCAAGAATCTCTTACGCAAGCCGAGGATTTCCGTGAGCAAACTTTTGAGAGGCGTAGCGGCTGGTTACGGCGCCAAGAAACTTGGCGGCGGCTGCTTTTCCACCGTGTTGGTGTTCATTCTGTTGTGGTGGGTGTTTGGCCATTTTCAAATTTTCAGATAGCACGCGTGTCAGCCCTGACCATGTGGGGCCAAGACGCACCAACGAACGGGGCCCCAAACTTAACGGCGAGGGGCTCCGTTTATTTGGCTACGCCCTTGTGCGAAACTTGCTCTTATCAAAGCGCATCTTGTCACGTATTGTGAGGGACCCCGCCCGATTCACCTCCAGCCGGTCTGGTCTCCATGAATGCAACGAAGGTGTTACGCACGTCCGCTGGAGTTCTCGCTGTGCTCAGTGTGGCGGCATGTCATCATGGCGCGAATGCCTCTGGAACTCCGGCCGCCCCGAAAGCCGCCGCTGCACCACCGGCGCCCATACTTCCGGCAGGCGTCACGCTGGCGATGATTGCTGAAGGCGATTCGCTGTTCAACAATCGAAGCTGCATACGTTGCCACGGTGCGAAAGCCATTGGCGGACCCAACGCACCATCGTTGGTGCGGACCACATGGGATCACGGTTCCGGCAGTTACGAAGACATCGTAAAAACCGTTATCGCGGGCGTGCCAAAGGAGCAGTTCAAAGTTCCCACTCGGCCCAATGCAATGCGCCCGCGCGGCGGTCAACAGCCGTTGTTAACGGATGCTCAAGTCAACGCAGTTGCGTCATATGTGTGGTCGTTGAATCATCCAACGAAATAATACGTCGGCTGCGACCACCAAACATCAAAACGCCCAGCCAGAAATTTCTGCGCTGGGCGTTTCTTGATTTCGTACGCAAAGAAACTAGTCCGGAAGCGTGCCCTTCGACGACGCAGCGAAACCTGCAATCAGTTTCTTCAAGTCGATCGACGGCAAGCGACGCGCTTCAATCTTCGTGTCAGTGGCGCGACCGCTCACGGATTGAATTTCTCCCGCTTTGTTGACGCGCATGTACAACGGCCCGTTCCCCGTCCACATCCGAGCCGAGTCCGCGCCGAAAAACTTGACCGGAATGGGGTTGGGAATCTCGGGTGCGTTCAACGGGAGTCCGGGAAATGAACCGCTGTCACTGCCGGTCGTCCGAAGAAATCGAAACGCCACCTCGAACATGCCAAGCGAAGTTCCCAACAACGGGAACGGCCCTTTCACGGTAAACTTTCGCGTAATCGGCGGATCCTTTTGAATGACGATGACGGTTTCGTTCTCACCAACAGTCATGGTCACTGCCTTCGGTCCGTTGGGCAGTAACGTACCGTTGGCACTCAGCTGAGTGAGATCCAGTTTGCTTGGGGCGTTGTTCACGTCAAACCGCAAGACGTAGTGATTGACAACGACGACGCCTTGGGTCGTGACGTAATCGCCCGTCAGAATATTTCCGGTGCGCGTGAACTGTTCGACTGCGACCGTATCCTTGCCGAGCGTCGTGATGAACGCACCGGAGGTTGTTTGCGCATTGAGTTGTGGCGCCGCGACGGAAACGAAACCAGCCGTCACGAGCGCGGGCAGTACTGAGAGAGCAGCGCGCATCGAAGTAGGGCAGAGAGAGTGTTACGGTGACAGCCACCGGTCTGCGGCAGACCTTCAAACATTGAGTAACAAGTTATCCTGGCAAAGCATCGCGCGCCCGCACGTCGGGGAAGCGTTGTCTGCAGCTGGACCCATGCACCAGGAAGGGGCGGGGCCGTGTTCGACGATGCGACGCGCGATCCTCCGGACCAGGAAATGTGTGGCGCAGGGGTGGCATACATCGTCATGTGGTGAGAACGGAAATGAACATATCGGAGGCAAGGGATGGGCGTGGGGTTGGCGTATGCCAAGTCGCTAGGGCAGCTGCTCGAGGCAATCAAGACAGGCGCACCGGATGCATCGCTCAAAGCCGAGCTGGTGCGCGTTAGAAGTCACGCCCGCTCTCAGGCGTTGGAAGTGCAGCTCAGCGAAGACGGCACGCTCCTGATGGATGGAAGCCCGACCGACTCGAACTTGTGGGAATTGCGCCCGATTATTGACGCGATGCGCCGACACAATGTCGGACGAGTCACAGTTCTGGAAGGAGCCGTTCCGAAGGAGCTGCTGCACCTGGCCGTCTTGCTTTCCAGGCCGGCACCGGCCACCGAGAACGACTCGAATGTTTTCGACGAAGCGCGCGATCTGGCATTGTGGTCCGTTCGTCTGGTGCAGGCCCATCGCGAAAGCGACCCCAGCGCCCACTCGGCACAGGCGGCCGAGTGCAACCAGCTTTCGCCGTCCGATATTTCGGCCAAAGCGGAAGAGTTTGTCGTGAAAGTGGCAATTGCAACGGCGGACGGTGATGCGCCCAGCGCACTTGCTGCGCTTTGCCTGTTGTTCGAAGCGGAATCCACGGCTCCCGATGTGGTTCGGAAGGGTGTTTGGACTGGGGCCTTTGACAAGGCAGCCACACCTGCCGCGATCCAGATCGCCGCCCGACTGTTACCCGAAGCTGGCAAGGAAAGTGGTGTGCTCCGCGGCATGCTCAAACGCGCGGGTGATCCAGCCGCCGAGGCACTGATCGCGCTACTGCCTACGGCGGATAGTTTGACCAAACGTCGCGTCTACTTTGACGCCATCGTTGAACTCCGGAAAGGCGTGCCCGTATTGGTGGACGCTTTGAACGACCCGCAGTGGTACGTCATTCGAAATGCAGCGCTCTTATTGGGCGAAATGAAGGCATTGGAGGCCGAAAAGTTGCTCGGCCGCCTGCTCGGGCATCACGATGAGCGCGTGCGCATCGCGGTGATTTCGGCTCTCGTGCAAATGGGAACATCCTCGGCCCGGATTTTGGTGCAATCGGCCATTCATGACTCGTCGGCAGGGGTTCGCCGGCGTGCGGTTGGCGCATTTGGAATTGAAAAAGGGTCGTCGGTCAGCGCTTCTCCCTTGTTGAGAGCGCTGGCGCTCGAGAAAGACCTCGAGGTCGAGGTCGAAATCCTCTACGCGCTTGGAAGAGTGGCCACAGCCGATGCAGTGCAGAAACTCATTCGGCTATGTTCACAGAGCGGTGCGGCCGATAAACCGGCCAGTTACCGTATTGCGGCCATCGAAGCTCTCACAGTTGCGCGTCGCTCGGCTTCACTGACGATCTTGCGCCAGATGTCGAGTGACTCCGAGCCGACCGTGCGCGCCACGGCCCGCAATCTCATTGAATCTGTCAACGCGATGGCCGGCTCTCGCTAAGTAGCGATAGGTGATCCAACACGCTGACGGTTCGCTCCTCGCGTCCTATCAGCTGAATGCCGTCTCCGCGTACCGAACAAGCCATTGCCCGACTCGCCGATCTCACGCCACGACAAATTGTGGCGGAGCTGGATCGCTACATCGTGGGGCAGGCGGATGCCAAGAAAGCCGTCGCCATTGCGCTCCGAAACCGGTGGCGGCGGCAACGCGCGCCTGAAAATATTCGCGACGAAATTTCGCCGAACAACATCATTCTGATTGGGCCCACGGGTGTGGGTAAAACAGAAATCGCGCGTCGCCTCGCGAAATTGGCGGCGGCGCCGTTTGCGAAAGTGGAAGCCTCGAAGTTTACCGAAGTCGGGTATGTCGGTCGCGACGTCGAATCGATGGTGCGTGATCTCGTTGAGAATGCGATCGACATGGTGCGGACCGAACGTGAGTCGGAAGTGGAAGATCTCGCCGCGGAAAAAGTTGACGAACGGCTGTTGGATTTGTTGTTGCCTCCAATTCCCCCAACGCCACCAGCTGCAACGGAACCGCCGGCGCCTCCAACGCCGCCACCTGGACTGACGCTCGTGAACGATGATGTGTTGCCGATTTCTTCAAGTCGGTCGTTCACTGTGAACTCTGCTGGTATCACGAGCGCATCCACTGCGTCGGCGGAAGATGTTGCTGCCGCCGAACGACACAAACGCACGCGCGAAAAGTTGAAAGCGCTGCTGCTGGATGGACAGCTCGATCAGCGCGAAGTCGAAATTGAAGTGACGCAACCGACGCCCGGTATGCCCGACGTGATGACGCCGCAAGGTGCACCCGAAGGCATGGAAAGTTTTACGGATTGGTTCAAGGATATGATGCCGAAGCGCAAGAAGAAGCGCTCGGTCAAGGTGAGTGATGCGCGCCGAATCCTGATGGATGAAGAACTCGACAAACTCATCGATCTCGACGACGTCACCACGGATGCACTGGAACGTGTTGAACGCCTTGGCATCATCTTCCTCGATGAAATCGACAAGATTGCGGGCGAACGCGGTCAAGCTGGGGGACCAGACGTGTCGCGCGAAGGGGTGCAGCGTGATCTGTTGCCGATTGTCGAAGGGTCGAACGTGTCAACGCGATACGGGATGGTGAAAACGGATCACATCCTGTTCATCGCCGCTGGTGCGTTTCATGTGTCGAAGCCCAGCGATCTTATTCCGGAATTGCAGGGACGTTTTCCGATTCGTGTGGAACTCAAGCCGCTCACTGAACAGGATTTCGTGCGTATCATGACCGAACCCGAAAATGCGCTCACCAAGCAGTATGCGGCGTTGGTTGAAGCGGACGGTGCGCTGTTGACGTTTGCGCCCGATGGCATTCACGAGATTGCGCGTTTTGCGACGCTCGTGAATGAGAGCATGGAGAACATCGGCGCGCGGCGTTTGCACACGGTGATGACGACGTTGCTCGAGGAGTATCTGTATGAACTGCCCGATCGTGGCACCGAACCGATTGTAGTGACGGCGGAGCTGGTGCGTGATCGACTCAAAGCCATCGTCGACGACGAAGATCTCAAGCGCTACATTTTGTAACTTCCGTTCCGTGTTGATCAGAGTCGCAGAATTGACCGACTCCGCATGAGGGCGGTGCAGACTGGTTGTGCCGCTGGCTGTGGCTAGGCGTTGTGCATACTGCCTTTGCACGATGGGGGTGTCCTGATATTCCCAACGAGGCGATGTGGCGAGATCTTGCTGATCTACCGTCATTCCGGTGGCATACTGTTTGTGCATATTGGCCGTGCATACTCGGCCAGTGAAAGGTTCACCGTTCTCAATTTCAAACGATGCCCGACGCTCCGCACCGCGACTTTCTGAACATTGCTGATTTTACGGCGGCCGAAACAGGCGCACTGTTTGTGTTGGCCGAGCAGATGCGCGCGCGCGCATACGATCGACGACCGTTGGCCGGAAAGGCATTGGCGATGATCTTTATGAAATCTTCAACGCGAACGCGCGTTTCGTTCGAAGTGGGAGCCACGCAACTGGGCGGTACTGCGCATTTCCTGTCGCCACGTGATGTGCAGATTGGACGCGGTGAGCCTGTGGCGGACACCGCGCGCGTGCTGTCGCGGTATGTACATGGAATCATGATCCGCACGTTTGCGCACGCGGAGGCGGAGACATTGGCGGAATATTCGAGTGTGCCAGTGATTAACGGTTTGACGGACCTTTCGCATCCGTGTCAGATTCTCGCCGACTTACTCACGGTGCGGCAACACCTCGGCACTCACGAAGGGAAAGTGGTTGCGTGGATTGGTGACGGAAACAACATGGCTAATTCATGGATTGAGGCGGCGGCCCATCTTGGGTTTTCGCTGCGATTGGCGTGCCCGGAGGGTTACGATCCCGATCCGTCGTTCCTGTCGATGGCGGCAAGGAAAGGCGCGGACATCAAATTGCTGCGTGACGCCACTGAAGCCGCCAATGGTGCCGATGTTGTGACGACGGATGTATGGGCATCAATGGGGCAGGAACAAGAGCAGGCCACGCGCGCACTCGCTTTTGCGGACTTTCAAGTGAACGGAGGTCTTATGCAGCGCGCGAAAGCCAACGCAATTTTTCTGCACTGTTTGCCCGCGCATAGGGGCGAAGAAGTTACGGCTGACGTGATTGACGGCTCGCGAAGTGTCGTGTGGGATGAAGCCGAGAATCGCTTGCACATTCAGAAGGCGATCATGGCGGTGTTGATGGGTGGCGAACCACTGTTGGCCAATTAATGGCCGCTGCAGTTCTCACGACTCCACAGAAAGGAAAAGCAGCGGGGCACGCGGCGGAGGTGATGTCCGCGGTGTTGGCGCTGAAATGATACTGGGGTCAGAGCCGTCATTCTGACCGAGTGCGGCAAAACGATACTGGGGTCAGAGCAGTCAAAATGACTCCTCTGACCCCAGTATCGTTTTGTCGCAGTGGCGGTGCCTCTGACCCAGCATCATTCTGTTGCATTCGGTCAGAATGACGGCTCTGACCCCCGTACCAAAAAACTTCCCAGTCCTAACCTACGGCGCCGCCTTCGGCGCCGGCTCCTTGTCCCACACAAAGCGCTTCAGAAACTTGGTCATCGCCCCGAACGTGTCGATCCAGTTCTTGTGTACCATCGACTCGTGCAGGTCGTCGGGAATGACGATCACTTCATGGTACACACCGCGCGCGCGCAGCAACTGCACCAATCCCACCATCTGCGCAAAATCCACGTTACGGTCATCATCACCCTGCACCAGCAACACCGGCGACTTCCAACCGTCAATCGCACCAACGGCCGATGATTTGAATGCGGTAACCGCGGTGTCCAGGTTGTTGCTGTACAAATGCACACCGGCGAGATCAACACCAGCAATGAAGATGTCGGAATTGCGCGCCAACGCTTCGGACGTCAACAGACCGCCGTACGACAATCCCCAAATGCCAATACGTTTGTTGTCGACATCACCGCGCCCCTGCAAAAACTTCGCGCCCGCCATGACGTCCTGATATTCCGAATTGCCCGCCGCGTTGGTTCCTGACGCGCCGCGGAAACTGCGACCGTAACCGACGCCGCCGCGGTAGTTGATCGACAATACGATGTATCCCTGATCGGCGAGGAACTGATTGTACGCATACGCCCAATGGTAGAATTGCATGTAGTGATACCCAGGCATCATCTGCCGCTGCGGTCCACCATGCACGAAGATCAACGCCGGCCGTTTCTCACCCGGCTTCATGTCTTTCGGCATGAACAGCTGGTTGTGAATGTCCATCCCGTCCGCCGCTTTCGTCATGATGATTTCCGGCATCACGTGTGCCGCTTGCGGGAAATCCTTGCCCAGTTTCGGAAACACAATCTTCGGTTCCGAGCCTTCAACGGGAACGATTCCAATGGACGCCGGCGTTTTTTCATCCATGTAAATCACAGCGATGTTTTTGCCCGAGCCCAACGGTTGCGGATACGTCTCAATGCCATTGCCCATCGAAATGCGACGCGGCGTGCCGCCTGCAGTTGGCACTGCATAAATATGCCGACGTTCGATGTCGTCGGCATTCGTGCAATAGAAGAACGTTTTGCCGTCGCTTGACAGGGCAATCGACGTGTTGTCTTCAATAATGCCGTTGGTTGTGGTCAACCGAATCGGTGTTCCACCATTGACGCTGAGTGAATACCAACGCTCCCACTCATCGCGCGGAACGGTCACCGGGAACACGACTTCATTGTTCGCCCAGCGCATGTTGTTGAAGGAAGAGAACAGCGTGTCCCGCGGCGCGTTGTGCCACACTTCTTTCGCTTCGCCCGTCGTGACGTCGGCGATCATCAACAACAGATTGTGCCCACCCGGAAACGCCGTCGAATAAAATCCGGGAGACTGACGAAGCGCCGAGCGGCCCGGAGTTTCGGCAGATACGCCAGTCGCGCCCGGAGCGCCGCCACGTCCACCACCACCACCACCACCGCCCCGACCGCCACCAAACCCGCCACCGCCGCAGCCCGGGTTGTAAATCGTCACACCAGCCGCCGCTGCCGCCGCCGCAGCTGTTGCATTCACGGCTGCACCGGGCGGACTACCAATCCCACCCTGTCCGGTCTGCGCCTGCAGCCCAAACGGCGTTCCTGGACGACGTGAGAACGCAATACGTTTGCTGTCGGGTGCCCACGTGGGTGTGCCATCGCAGTCAACGCTGGGCGCCATGTATTTCAGTTTGCGCGCGACCATGTCGTACACCGCGATAAACGCGTGATTTTCGCGCGCGCTCACAAACGCAATCTTGGATCCGTCCGGTGACCAGATGGGTGCACTATTACGGCCCCACTCCTTGATGAACGGGATGCCGCCAGTGTCCATCGCGGTGATCGTCGGGCCTTTGACGGTGCGCGCACGGTAAATCTGGCCATCCTTGGTGTAGAGCACCCACCGCCCATCGGGCGACAGCGTGGGCGCGCTTCCCACGGCCACGCGCCAAGCGGGGCCGCCGGTGGCCCGCACCGCCCAGATGGCACGCTCGCCGCCGTCCGGATTCTGATTGGGGTTGGCGACCCATCCAAAACGATTCGGCGCCGATCCGCGCACGAAAATGATCATCGAACCATCGTCAGACAGCTCGACGTCGGTGAGATCGGTGCCGTCGTCCTGCATGAAATTGGTCAGACGGACGGGCGTAAACGCCGGGGCCGCAGCCGTATAGACGTTTCGCATCCCGCGGTCGTAGGTCATCCACGCGACCCGATCGGCCTTCTTGGCCGACGCCAACATGAGAGGGGACGCTGGCGACAGAAACTGCTCAATCGTTGCCTTGGTCTGGGCCGGCAGTGGGATTGCCAGTGTGGCCACTGTGAGCGCGATCGCAATTCGCGCGAGGGGCCGCCTCACGGCGCCCGAAGAGAACTGATGGTGTACCATGGGGATCCTGGGGGGCGATGGTGGATCAATTTGGAACAGCGGAAGCATTGGGTATTTCTCTGCACGGTGCAAGGAACAAAGCACGGGAATAAATTCGAACGACGGCAGGTCTCCGATTTCATGCCCCGACCCCTTTCTACCATCTCCGACGACCAGCTGGCGGCCGCCGAGGCCAGGTTCAACTCGCTCGTGCTCCCGCACCTCGATCGCATGCTGGGGTTTGCCAAACGGCGAACCCCCTCGCCCAGCGATGCCGAAGATGCAGTTCAGGAGGCGTGCGTGCGAGCGTGGACGGCGTTTGGTGATTTGCGCGATGACACGAAAACGCGCGCCTGGTTGTACCGGATCCTTCGTGGCGTCCTGAGCGACGCCGGCGAAAAACTCGCTCGGCGCTCCGCGCTGGTCTCAATGACGCGACTGGACGATGTGCAGGAAGATCTCCTGGCCAGTCACACGGACAGTGTGTTTGCAGAAGTGGCGTCGCGCATCGACAGCGAACAATTGAGCGAAGCGCTTGGACTCATTCCGCATGACTTTGCAGTTGCGGTTGAATTGCATGACATCGACGGGTTCAAGTATCACGAAATCGCTGACATTGTCGATGTACCGCTCGGTACCGTCATGAGCCGCATTGCGCGCGGCCGCCGACTGCTTGCGGCAACAATCGCATCCAATCGGAAACTGTGGGCGCTTGGTGTGTCGAGTAGCCCAAACAAGGTAATTCAGTTTGCCACGCGAGGCCCGGCATGAGTGACATCCGACTGAATATTTCGGACGTTGATTTCGCGCATGATGAGGAAACGCGCGAAGCACGCCACGAACTGCTCGCGTCGTTCCTGGGCGCATTTGTTGACAACGAACTCCCGCCCGAAACACGTTCGCAAATTGATGCGCATCTAACTGGCTGTGCACGCTGCCGTCGCGAGTTGGACGTGCATCGTGCATTGCGAGACCGACTCGGCAATGAACCGGTGCCGGCCGCCAGTACGGCGTTGCGCAGTCGCATCGCGATGGGAATCAAGAATGCCGCACCGCCCACGTTTGCACCCGAACCGAGTGTTGATGTTCAGGTGACACCGCGTCGGAACGCCACGACCCGTATCTGGATTGGGGTGGTGACGGCGGCGGTCCTTTCGCTGGGGGCGTTGTTCCTGGTGGCGCCGTGGCGCGCTCCGCGCACGAGCGTGGTGACTGCCCAATCGGCACCGTTGTTCGGCGCAATCCTCGCCGACTATCGGCGCGTGATGGCGGGAAATTTGCCTGGTCGCGCGGGAGATCTTGAAGCGGTGCGCGCGGCCGTGCCGTTTACCTTTGCGCCGTTGTCCAGCGGTTCGTTGCGACTGTTGGGTGCGTGGACGGCCAGTATTGCGGACGAACCGGCGGTGGTGCTCGAGTATCGATTCAACGACAGAATTATCCTGCAGTATTTCGTGTCGGATGTACTGTTGTTTCAATCCGCCAGCGTACGCGCATCTCTCATACGGTCGGGCAGCGTGTCGGTTACGGATGGTGCTGAAGGAATGTTGTCGTGGGCCGAGCCGGAATACGGCACTCTGCTGGTTGGTAACATTGCGCCCGAGAAATTTGCGGCGCTGCGCGATGCCAGTCGGAAACCCTGATTGCGACCGTTGTTGATGGGGGCGCGTGCCGGATGGTTGTTCGGAACGTTGTTGGCGTTTGGTGCAATGATCACCTCACGCAGCAGTGCGCAAACGGCGCCGCCAGTTCGTCGCGATTCGGTTGCCGTTTCTGCCGATTCACTCGCAGCACGACTTGAGCAGCTGGAAAAAGATCTCGCGCTGCTGCGTCAGCAGGTCGCCGACGAATCGCGGATGTCTACGCGCACCCGATCGCGCATTGGCGTGACATTGACGGCGCGCATCCAGCTCAACGTGTTTGCCAATTCCGATCGCGTCAACCTGGTTGACGTACCGCAGCTCCTGTCGGCGCCCCCGGCCACAGGCACTCCGGCCACTGGTCCGGGCACTCGCACGCTCGGAATGTCGATGCGTCAGTCGCGTCTTGGTGCCGCCGCGTCCATCGACAGTGTATTGGGCGGTCGGTTTGAAGGTGATTTCGACCTCGATTTTTTTGGCGGTGTCAGTAACGGACCCGGTGATCGACGGTTGTTCCCCGAGCCTCGACTGCGCACCGCGCGCGCGCAGTTGCATTGGGAACACACGGAACTGCTCGTCGGTTCCGAAACGCCGCTCATCTCCGATTTGAATCCGATCAGTATGGCGGCGGTTGGCCTACCCGGATTTGTGGCCGCGGGCAACTTGTGGAACTGGTTGCCGCAAATTCGACTGACGCGCGAACTCTATCGATCGTCGTCACTGACGTCTCCGGTGTCGATTGCAGTGCAGGGTGCGGCACTCGCGCCGTTTTCCAGTGCACAGTACATCGACGAAACCGATGCCGTTGACGCCGCGGAGCGTTCAGGCCGACCGTTTCTTGAGAGTCGTGCACGGGTGCGCTGGGGAGCGACGTCGGATGGCTTGTTGAGTGACGGGGAAGTGCTCCCGCACGGCGGTGAAATTGGAATAAGCGCGCATTACGGATGGGTGCGGAGCGGCGAGAGTTCAATGCAGCACAGTCAAGCAGTCGCGGCAGATGTGCAGGTGGCGCTGCCCGGTCACTTCGAACTGCGCGGCGAAGCGTATCACGGGCAGCTACTGCGAGGCCTGGGCGGTGGTGGCATTGGACAGAACTTCGGTCGTGCACCCGATTCGCTCAATCTTGGCGGCATTCTGCGCGACACTGCCGGATGGTTGCAACTGAATGCGTTGTTGCATCCGACGTTGATCGCGGGCGTCGGGTGCGGCAGTGACGCGGTCAACCTGCGTGAACGCCCAGTGCGCGAACGGAATACGGCGTGCGCAATACATACGCTGTATCGGCCCAGCCAACCGGTATTCGTTTCGTTCGAATACCGGATGCTCCAAACGCGGTATTCGTCCACGAACTATCGCGGATCCCACTTCAACCTTGCCTTGGGGTTTGAGTTGTAATGCGTCTTCGTCGCGTGTTGGGCGCCTTGGCGCTGTCGATGGTCGCAACTGCCGCGAACGCGCAAGCGACCGTCAGCGGGCATGTGACGTTGCAGGAGAGTGGTCGCAAACCGACCAATGATATTGGTACCGCCATCGTTTGGTTGGCACCGGTCGGATTCGTCGACAATCGTCCCGACACCATCCCGCGGCAGGCTGCCATCGCAATGCGCACTCGTGAGTTTTTGCCGCACGTAAGCATTGTTGCGGCCGGCGGCTCGGTGCAATTTCCCAACGACGATCCGTTCAGCCATAATGTGTTTTCGAATTCCGAGCTCGGCCGGTTTGATCTCGGATTGTATCCGCGACGGAAAACTCGTTCGGCGACCGTGACGAAACCCGGCGTGTACGCGGTGTACTGCAACATCCATTCGAAGATGTCCAGTTTCATCATTGCGGTTCCCACTCGGCACGTGGCGCAAGTAAACAAGAACGGCACATTCGCGCTGCGCGATGTTCCGCCTGGCGTATACGAACTGCATGCGTGGCACGAACGCGCGGCTGAAACTGCAACACGCATTTCGGTGGTCCTGGGCGAATCAATGGTTGATGTGTCGCTCGACGCGCGGGGGTTTGTACCGGGACCGCACCTCAACAAATTCGGGCAGGTGTATCCTGTTACGCGTGCCGATCGGTACTGACGGCCGTGCACGCAACTGACGAGAACACCGCGCGATCGTGGTCGCTGACCACCCGCGCATTTGTCGGCATATCGCTGGTGGTTTCGGCGGTTGTCGCTGCGATTGTCGCGTCCTTCGCGGTCACGGCACGTCGGGCCGAAGCGGACGCAGTGCAACGCAATCTCGAACAGTCCGGGCAGTTCGTTTCATTATCACTGCAGGCAAGTCGGCGAACGCTCGAGGGTGGTGCACGGGTGTTCGTCAAGAATCCGAACTTCTTTTCGCTGATGGCTTCGCAACAGCGCGAAGATGTGCTCGACCGTGCGATTGAAGCGACCGATCAGATTGGTGCGAATTGGGCCTTTATTACAGATGCGGCAGGTGTGTTGATCGCCAAGAGCGATGAACCAGGGGTGTCGGGTGTAGCGATGGGACACGTTCCGCTCGTTGCAGGCGCGCTGGGTGGACAGATTCAGAGTGGGTTTGGAGCATCGGGCGACACCATGCTCTTTCAGGCCGTCGCGCTGCCGATTACGGCAAAACGCGGTGCGCCCGAAGGCGTGCTGGTTGCAACGCTCGTCGTGGACTCAGTCTTTCTGCACGACATGAAATCGTGGACCGCCAGTGATCTTATTTTTTTCACGCGCGACGCCAACGGACGCGATCATCCCGCCGCATCAACGATTCACGCATCGGCGCGTGACTTGACCGAATTTCTGGCCAGTCGTGCCGATACGTTGCACGCCAGGAATGGGGGCACACGACTGGGTGATATTCAGTATCTCTCACTCGGAACGTCGTTGATTACCGCGGGCGGCGAGGAAGTAGGGGGCTTTGTCGTATTGCGCGCTCGGGAAAACGGTGTGGCAACATTAGCCGCCCTCAAAACTCCGCTCAAGATCGCGTTAGTTACCGGCATTCTCGTTACGCTGGCCGCGACCGTCGCTGTGTCGCGGTTCGTCACGGGACCCACACGTTCACTGACGGCCGCCGTTTCACGCGCCGCGCGGGGTGATTTGACAATACGCGCGCATGCGCCCCTCGTCACGAGCAGTACGCAAGAACTGCACGACCTCAGTTCGGCGTTCGATGCACTGGTCAACGACCTGCGCGACAAAGAAGCGCTCATCGCCGTCGGCCGGCTCGAACCGTCGGCCCCGGATGCTCCGGCCCCTGAACCACTCCGCACCCCGCGCGCCGTCCGTGCCATCGGTGCGCGGATGCCACTGGCGCGGCAGATCAACAATCCCGGGTTGGTGTTCGACGCGGGAAGCGTGCTCGCGAATCGCTATACCATTCACGGCGAAGTGGGTCGCGGCGGTTTGGGCATTGTGTATCGCGCGCTCGATCGGGTGATTGGCGAAACGATCGCGATCAAAGTTTTGCGTCCCGAACTCGTCCTCGCAGACGCCTCCGCGTTCGAACAGCTCAAGATCGAGTTGCGCATCGCCCGGCGCTTGTCGCACCGAAATATTGTGCGTACGCACGATATCGGAGAGGCCGATGACGTTCCGTTCCTGACCATGGAATTCGTGGATGGTGCCTCGTTGGCCACCATCATCCATGCTCGCGGTGCATTGTCTCGCGCGGCCGTACTCGCGATGGCGAAACAACTGTTGGGAGCATTAAGTGTTGCGCACGATCACGGCGTTGTGCACGGCGATCTCAAGCCCCAGAACCTGCTGATTGATGCGAATGGTTTGCTCAAGGTTACGGATTTTGGCGTCGCACGCCTGGTACGTGGGGCGCGAAACAGTCGCAGCAAATCGGAATTGATCGAGGACGGGCGCGCACCAGCGCGTTTGACCGGTGCTGTAGTTGGCACGCCGGAATACATGGCTCCGGAACAACTGATTGGCGAACCGTCCAGTCAACAGACGGATTTGTATGCCGCGGGCGTTGTGCTCAAAGAATGTCTGACGGGTAATACATCGTACCAGGCCGATACGCCCGTTGCGTTTGTCGCGCGCAAGCTGGGTGCTGAATCAGCGGAGACACGCGATGACGATCCGTCCGCCCAAGCAACGGCTGCGCAGACCGCGAACGGCGATCTTCGGGCAATTGTCGAAGGTCTCATGAATCCGCGCGCCGATCTGCGCCCCGCCTCCGCGCGATTAGCACTCTCCCGGTTTATGTCGCTGGACTGATTCGCTGCACTCAATCGTTGTCCAATTGTTGTCGTGGGGAAGTTGCAAAAATGGGGAATAGTTTCAGCGTGCATGGGGTCAGCGAAGTTAGAACTTTCATTCTTCTTCGCACTTCATGCCTCTTCGATTACCGCTTTTTCCTGACGACGCTTCGCACCACGACGACGCTGCGGTCAGCCGCCGAAGTTTCCTTGGCGCGACCGGGTTGACACTCGTTGGTTGTTTGTTTGTGCAGGCGTGTGGTGGAGAGGCGACTGGCCCAAACGACAGCATCGTCGAACCGCCGCCTGTCGGTAGCACGACGTTCTCAAATGGTGTGGTCGCACTTCAGTTGGCGCTCATTCCGGCACTGACCACGTCAAATGGCCACCTCGTGCTCAATCTGGCCGATGGTCAGCGTCGCGCGGACCTCGCGATTATCAACCTGGGCAGCACGTATCGTGCGTTCACCAGTATTTGTACGCATGAAGGCTGCACGGTGAGCGGATACGTTGGCGGTCGTCTGGTATGTCCGTGTCACGGATCCGAATACAATCAGAATGGACAAGTAGTGGCCGGCCCCGCACCTTCTCCTCTACGCGAATACGCCGTGACACTCGATTCCACGGCGCAAACACTCACCATCGCCGTCTGAGAGAGAACATGCGCCGACTGAACGTGCTGGCCATTATCATCGCTGGGCTGTGTAGCGCGCCATTGAGCGCGCAACCAACCAGTGTGCAATCCGCGACACAAGCAGCAGAGGATACCGCGAACGTACCCCCTGTGGTACCTGTTGATTCGTCCGCGCCCATTCTCGTGTTTCCGCAACCTGCGGGCCTCTCGCTGTCGCGCGCATCGGTCGCGCGATGGTCGCTGCAGGACACCACGCGCCGGAAAGCCGTGACGTACAGCGAATGGTACGGGCGTCGTTTGCGTGTGCATCGCTACGGCAGTTATGCAATGCTCCCGCTGTTCGCCACGCAATACGTATTGGGCAACAAGCTGCTCAAGCAAAAAGAAGCGCAATACGCCAACACCCGACTAACACCCATCGACAAGAATCTGAAAACAACGCACGCAGTGGTCGCTGGCGGCGTTGGTGCGTTGTTTGTCGTCAACACGACCACGGGTTTGTGGAATCTCTTTGATTCGCGCCACACTGTTCCGGGACGCAAGCTGCGCACGATTCACGCGCTCACCATGCTCGCGGCCGACGCCGGATTTGCGTACACCGGTTATCTCAGTTCGAAAGCGGTCGATCACGGTCCTCCGGAAGCCCGTAAACATCGCAACATGGCACTGGTTTCGTTTGGTATTGCAACCACCGGCGCCTCGTTGATGTGGTTCCGCCGCGACTGATGTTCTTCGTTCAATAAACTTCGCGCCTTCGGCAGTTCTCACTCGTCTCATGTTGCAATCATCCGCTTCGGCATCACTCGAGCCCGTTATTACACTCGTACAACCATGGCAGTCGCTGTACGCGTCCCATTCGGTTGTATCAACAGCGATAATTTTCGTGCATCTGAGTGCGCTGGTTGCTTCGGCTGGACTAGCTGTGACGAATGATCGAGCGATCGTGCGCACCCGAATGCACGATACCGAAGGATTGTCGCGACGGCTCAGTGACATGGCTTCGAGCCATCGGTTTGTGTTGATTGCCCTCGCTGTCTCGTTTGTGAGTGGAGTGCTGCTGTTTCTGGCCGACCTCGAAGCGTTTGTGATCATGCCGGCATTTTGGGTCAAGATGCTGCTCATCGTGTTGTTGATTGTGAACGCTTCGTTCATGGTGCGCCGAGAGAAACAGTTACGCCTGTTGTTTGCATCACCAGTCCGGGCAAATCCGGCCGTCAACGGCCTGATCTGGACCCGTCTCCGTCGTCACGCGTTTGCAAGCCTCGTGCTTTGGTTTGCGATTGTGCTGGCGGGAACGGCGATGACATCCAGTTGAACATGCCATTGCGCTGAACAACATCGGCAGCGATTGCGCCAAATCGCAACGCAGGTCTGGGCGGTGATGCGCCTCGGTTGGTCCGTTTCACAGGTGTAGTCCAAAATCACTCAACAAGGAGTGTCCATGTCGCACGTCTCTGAAAAACTGTTTCTCCGAATCGCGTTTGCATTCACAAGCAGTCTCCTCGTGTTTGCCTGTGGCGGATCGAGCGGGGGCACGGACGCACCGTCCAACGTCGCGTCGTTGTCATTGACGTTGTCCAGCACCGACGCAATAGCGTCGTTGGGTGATACACGAACCGTCACGGCCGTTGCCAAGGATGCGGCCGGCGCGACGTTGAGTGCAGCCGCGATAACCTGGACGTCCAGTGCACCGTCCGTTGCAACGGTGTCGGGCTCGGGGCAGAGCGCCACTGTCACCGCAATCGGTAATGGCACGGCCACCATCACGGCATCAAGCGGAATAGCGCAGAACACTGCCTCGGTCACGGTGACGCAACGCGCGACCGTCGTAGGGGTGACTGGCGTGCCCACAACACTGGCACCTGGCGCAACCGCGCAACTCGCCGCGGAAGCGCGCGACGCACGTGGGCGTGTGGTGCCGGGCGCAACCGGATTTACGTTTGCGAGTTCAGATGAATCGGTGGCGGTTGTGAGCCCAGGCGGATTGGTGACTGCGATTTCTCCCGGAGTGGCGCAGATTTCGAGTACTGTTACTGTTGCCGGATCCGCACTGAATGGATCGAATGCGTTGCCGGTGGCATTTCCCACTACCAACAATCCCGCCGTGGCGTCCGTAGAAGCGACGGTCGGCAATCAGTTCACCCCACCAACCGTAACCATTGCCACGGGTGGTACCGTAACGTGGGGGTTTGCCTCGGTATTGCACAACGTAACCTTCAGTAGCGGCGGCGCACCTTCAGCAATTCCAAATACATCAGGTCAGCAGGTGTCTCGTACTTTTCCAACCGCCGGACGTTTTGACTACGATTGCACACTGCATCCAGGAATGACTGGAACGGTAATCGTTCAGGCAAACGGCGCGACGCCTGGATTTACGGCAATCCTGAATGGCGCGAATGAGCGCCCTGCCCCGGTGACTACGGCTGGTGCCGGTGCGGCATCGTTTACCGTGAACGGAACGACCGTCTCGTACGTCGTTACGTTCTCCCGACTCAGTGGCGTACCGATCATGGCGCACATTCATGGCCCGGGCAATTCGAATCAATCGGTTGCGGTTCTGGTGGATTTTCCAACGGCCGGTCAAACGCAAACGAATGGTGTGTTAACGGGAACGTTCAACGCGGCGAGCATTCGGAACGCTGCTGTCTCGCTTGATTCACTCTTCGTGCTCATGCGAAACGGAAACGCGTATGTGAACGTTCACACGACGCTGAATTCCGCTGGTGAGATTCGCGGACCGTTGTCGGTACCGCAATAACAGAAGCGCGTGTTGGTGAAACCCGCCGCGACCGGACGCTGAATGTATCGCTCGCGGAAGGTTTGCCACCACCGTTGTCGCTTGACACAAATTGCCGCCCCGGCTCCATTGATGAATGGCAATTCCAACATCCGCACGACGCCGTACGCGCATCGGTACGGTCGTTCAGGTACTCGCCGTGTGCACCGTCACCGCATGTGCGTCCGCCCAGAAGGTTGACGCACAGACGAGTAGCGACAGCGCCCGTGCGCGCGCGCTTGCGGAGGTGCGAGCTCGTGCCTTACCACCCGGAAACGTCAACTGTGGACTCATGGGGTCCGTCGCCTATTGGCGCACGGGCGCAATTTTTGTAGACACGGTCGGCATCAGATCAAATGCGCAACGATCGGTGGTGGTTGGCTGGTGCTCGTATCTCGCGATCGGCCGCTTTGACGAACAGATCGCCTCGTTTGTACGCTGGTCCGACGCACAACTGGCGGACGATCTCCAACTCGATCTCGGCATTGAATGGGCGCGCCAACAATTCGGAAGCACTCGCATTCGGTTTACCGTCACACAAACCGACACGACGGCCACGGCGCGATTTGTGGTGCGGACAGTCATCGAATCCCCCGTCGACTCCGCCACGTGGACGCCGCAGGCCGTGCACACCGTCCATGCAACTGTGTACAAAGACACTGCACGGTTCGAATCCGTGTTGATCCCGGGTCTCGCCAGCAACATGCGCTGGATTACCGGTCCGTTGGAATTCGTTCGGCTGGATACCGGGATGGTCGACACGCTCCGCGCGAAAAGCGCGAGCAACTTCGTGCTGGACGTCCGCCAGCGCCTGGGCATTGCGTCAGTACCAGGCGAACAAGTGCTGTATCTTTACACGAAGTCCGGTAACGGACGTGACCTACTTGGTTTTTCAGAATTTTCGGCGCCCATTGACGGATTTTCTGCGCCGAAACCGTCTCCATTCCTGTTTTCCAATGTTCCAACGGCTGCCGAGAACTATTGGCATGAACTGGTGCATGTTGCAGTCATGGCGCGAGCACCACGGCTCGATAGTTCGGTCGAAGAACCGTTGGCCAAAGCACTTGGCGGCACTTTAAACCGCACCTGGCTGCGGTTCGTCTGCGAAGAACGTTCGCTGGTGCTGGAGCGCGAATCAGTCAAAGACATTCCTGCGCTGTTCGCCAAGCCCGACGGACAACTCAAGAACACGACAACGCGCGAATGGGAAACGGCATTCCTCATTGATTATCTCGCCCTCAAATCCGGCGACATCGCCTTACGCACGTTGATCGACGGTCATTACGACTTCAGTACACGTGCTGCGGCTCGGGCCAGCGTCGCGAGTATCATGGGAATCACACCAACGCAACTGGTGGATGCGGTTTCCGAATTCAACTCGGACAAGACCTTGAGTCAGCGCTGCACCGCCAGGTAGGTGCCCTGATTTTCGATCAGGCGCCAATAGGCCTGCCACACTGGCACTGGTGTGCCAATACCGGCATCTTTGAGGCGCGGCCTCTCCGCACTCAACGTCTCAAGCCTGGCCCTTATGACCTCCGAATCCACGGGCGCGCTCAAGCGCACCCCGCTTCACGATATTCACGTCGCACTGAGCGCCAAGATGGTGCCGTTCGCGGGTTATGAAATGCCGGTGCAGTACCCGACCGGTATCACCGCCGAACACAACGCCGTCCGCAACAGCGCGGGCGTGTTCGATGTCAGTCACATGGGCGAAGTGATTGTACGCGGTCCCGATGCCATTGCGTTCGTGCAATCCATTACCAGCAACGACGTCGCGAAACTGGCGATCAATCAAGTGCACTACAGCACGTTACTCCGTGAAAACGGAACGATCGTGGATGACCTGTTGGTCTATCGCTACGCGGACTCGCTCATGCTCGTGATCAACGCGAGCAACCGTGACAAGGATATTGCGCACATGCGCGCGCATCTGGGAACGTTTGATTGTACGTTGACGGATATTTCCGATGATATTGCGCTACTGGCCATTCAAGGTCCGAACGCCGCTGCACTCGTGCAATCATTGTCCGACGTCCCGCTTGATGGCGTGAAATATTATTGGTTCACCGAAGGAAACGTTGCCGGTGTGCCAAGTACGATTTCGCGCACGGGGTATACCGGTGAGGACGGTTTCGAATTGTATTTCAACGCACAACATGCCGAGAAAATGTGGAAGGCGTTGATGGAAACGGGTGCCATCACTCCGGCGGGATTGGGTTCGCGTGATTCGTTGCGCCTCGAAGCGGGGCTGTCGTTGTATGGCAATGAACTGGACGACAGCACCACCCCTATTGAGGCCTCGCTGTCGTGGCTCGTCAAGCTTGGCAAAGACGCGGACTTCCTGGGCCGAGCGACGCTTGCGCAGCAGCACACGCACGGGACTGATCGCAAGCTGGTGGGGTTCACCATAGACGAACGAGCGCTCCCGCGTCACGGCTATCCCGTATGGTATGGGGACGTCAACGTTGGTGTGGTCACGAGTGGATGTATGAGTCCGACGTTGGGCGTACCCATTGGAACGTGTTTCCTGCCCAGTGCTGCGGCCGTACTTGACACACGGTTTGAAGTTGAGATTCGCGGCAAACGGGTTCCAGCACGCGTCGTGAAATTGCCGTTCTACAAGCGCGCCGGTAAGTGATTGGGCTGATCTGATGGCGCGTGGCAATCGCAGTGCCGAGCGACGTCGCGACGGGAAAACAGTTCCGGCGCTGACCGTCGCAATTCTCATGACCGATGTCGAGCCCGCCGTGCGATTGAATGCGGCGCTCGAGCAGGCCGGTTTCGATACCGTTACCATCTCACCGATGGATGACGTGCGCGGAATGTTGCGCCGCGCATCGCCGGCCGTGTTGGTGCTGACCGGCGCGCTACTGGACGCCACCAACCTCTCGCTTGTTCGACAGCAGCTGTGGGATGGTGTGCCGGTGCTTGGGTTTACCGATGTGACCGACCCAGTCATGCATGAGCGTCTGTTGGCCGCCGGTTACGCAGAGACGTGGCCGAAACCCATCGTTGTTAATGATGTGATTGACAGCATTCGTCGTCGGCTTGAACGCAAACAACTGGCGGAAACGACCGGACTGGTTGGTGAATCAGAAGCGATTCGCGAAATGCTCGTCAAGGTGGAGCAGATTGCACCGGTATCCAGTACGGTGCTGGTCGAAGGCGAGAGTGGCACCGGAAAAGAATTGGTGGCGCGTGCGATTCACCGTTTGAGTCCGCGTCGCGCGAGTCCGTTTATTGCGGTGAATGTTGGTGCGTTGCCGGAAACGTTGTTGGAAAGCGAACTGTTTGGTCACGAAAAGGGGGCGTTTACCGGGGCCGCGGAGCGTCGTCTGGGACGTTTTGAATTGGCGGATACCGGCACATTGTTTCTCGACGAAATTGGCGAGATTCCTCCCGCCACGCAGGTGAAACTGCTTCGTGTGTTGGAAGAAAAGGAAGTGACACGCGTTGGTGGCAGTGTTGCGATTCCGCTCAATGTGCGTGTGGTGGCGGCTAGCAATCGCCCGCTGCGTGAACACGTCGAAGAAGGCGGATTTCGGGCGGATCTGTTTTATCGCCTGAACGTGTTGCGTATTTATCTGCCGCCGCTGCGTGAACGCCCGAGCGATATTCCGTTGCTGGTGCGCAAGTTCATTGCGGAGTTTTCCCGCGAACACGATCGTCCGTTTGTTGGACTCTCGGCCGAAGCGTTGCAGCTGTTGGTTGAATATTCATGGCCCGGCAATGTGCGGGAGTTGCGCAATTTGATTGAGAGTATGGTCGTTCTTGCACACGGAGCGGAAATCGAGGCAGGTGATATTCCGCCAGCCATTCGTGATCTGAGTGCGCGTCGATTACCGGTACCGGTCAGTCCGATGGTGCGCGACAGCGAACGCGCACAGGGCCGAGAGTTTGAGTTCATCGTGCGCTCACTGGTCGAACTCAAGATGCAAGTTGAAGAGTTGCGACGTCGCATGGACGTCGAAGTGCGTGTCGATCCGCGAACCGATTCTCGCGCGGTGCCGTCCGGATGGGTTGGCGAGGTGCATGCGCCTTTGGCGGGTGCGACACTCAGCGAGGTGCAGGCAAATGGTCCGTATTTGCGCGGCATTGAAGTGCCCGATTCCGCGCAACCGACTAGTTCCACCAACAGTACGCCCGGATTGACCATGGCGGAGATCGAGCGTCGTGCCATTGAAGCCGCGTTGCGAGACACCGGCGGGAATCGTCGGAAGGCGGCTGAGCTGCTGGGGATTGGTGAGCGAACAATGTACCGAAAGATCCGCGGTTATGAAGCGGAATCTGGAACGGTGTATCCCGAAGCGGTCGAGGAGCCGGTGTGAGCACCGCATCCGCCGAACTGAGCGTTGTTAAAATTTGTTGCAGGTGCACTTGCGGAGTTGCGGAAGCGACCGCGTGTGTGCACCCTGTGTGTGAGTCCCCGTGATTGATGGATGCGTTTACAAGTCTGCGTCGTTCGAAAAGGTGTTGGACAAGGTGTCGGACAAGGTGTCGGACCGGTGGTGGCGTGTTGCGGGACGGGGAAGTGATGGCGTTGCGTGAGGAGATGGGGTGCCGCGACGTTGCGCACCGGGGTGCAGTTTGTGGCCGCGGTTGCTGACCGCACTGAGTGTGCGCGGATGAAGTGAGCGGCCGTGCAGAGATGGTGAAGGTTTGCCGGTGCGGATGGTTCGCGCGTTCAGCGTGGTGATGCACAAGTGTTACAGTGTCGACATGTGGCGCATGTGAGACACTACATGAAGTGCATTACAATACTCGCATATCCTGTAACACTTTGTGGAGCGTATGCGGCTTGCCCATGCTTGGGTCCGTCGACATATTTCCGCCGCTTTCATAGCTGATCGACCCGCGCTTATGGCGGACTGTGCGACTTGGTGTGAACCAGGTGTGTGCAGATCGCGCATCTACTGTGTTGCCAGGGGCGTTTTCGTGAAGTGCGTCCTCGTGCGTCAACGTCGGAGCTTTATCTGTCGATCCCTGCGAATTTGAGTATGTCATCCTCAGCGTCATCGGCTTCCGGGCCGATAGCCGGCAGTCTGTTGCCCATTCGGCGGGCCGAGGAATTGATCGCAACCCTTCCGGGTGTGATGGCCGTTCGTATTGTCCCCAACAGCAGCGGGGAAATCGACGAGATCCACGTCATTACTACGGACGCCGTCTTACCCAAGCAGACCGTCCGCAACATTGAGAGCGCGCTGATGGCGCAGCTCGGGTGGCGGGTGAATCACAAGAAAATTTCGATCGCGCAGTCTTTGGATCCGCCGCGAGCTGCCGATACTCAACCGCAGGAGTCGGTGAATCGGGGAACGGAGGATACGACCGATCCCCCATCGCCGTTGGTGAGCAAGGGTCGTCGCGCGCTGATTTTTGATGATGTCGAGGTGCGACGGTCGCGGGCCAAGGGGTTGTCGTGCCGGGTGACGTTGGTGCGCGAGGCGCAGACGTTCATCGGTGAGGCGGAAGGGCAGGAGAGTGAACGTTCGCGGGTGGAGTTGGCAGCGCGCGCGGCGGTGAACGCGGTGATTGATGCGACCAAGGAAGTGTGGGGCGTTGATCGTTCGTTGGCGCTTGAAGGTGCGAAACAAATCGACGCGTTTGAACGGGAGTTCATTTTTGTGAGTATCGCTGCACGCATTGGGCGTGATCGTTTGGTGTTGACCGGCAGTTGTGAAGT